>JBIIDH010000002.1:0-89259 GCA_044238435.1 Ilumatobacteraceae bacterium
GCCGACAAAGAGAGCGTGCCCGAGATCGACATCATGGAGTGGTACGGATCGCAGCCCACCCGGGTGACGATGAATGTGCACCAACGAGTCGACGGAGTGAAGCGCCAGAACCGTGTGGTGCAGTACACCACCGACATGTCCGGAGGCTGGCACGTCTTCGGTATGCGCTGGACCCCGACTGCTGTCGTGTTCTACATGGACGGCGCCGAAGTGGGCCGGGTCGACGACCCGGCCCTCGTGCCCAACAGTGCGATGTACCTGTTGCTGAACCTGGCGGTGGGCGGCGGCCAGGCCGGCACTCCCGATCCCGCTGCCTTCCCCGCCACATTCGCAATCGACTACGTGCGCGTGTGGCAACCGACTGGAGGAACCTGATCATGACCAGTGTCGTCACACCCCTACCGGTGCTCGACCCGGCAGCTCCGCATCACGCAGCGCTCGACCCGGCCACACACGCGTTCGGTCGTCTCGCCCTGGGTGGCACGGTCACGTCGCCGGCACCGCGCGACGTCTGGGCCGACGTGGTGGCAGCAGATCCCGGTGCGCTTCCCGAACAGACACCGGAATGGACCGACGCCGTCTGTGCGGTGGAGGGCTGTAGCGACGCGAGTCGGCTGTACGAGTTCGCCGACGGTCGCCGGTTCGTGCTGCCGCTGGTGCGTCGCGGTGGGCTGCGTGGTCTGGGTGGGCAGTTGTGGTCGTTCCCACTGGGTTGGGGCATCGGTGGGCCCGCCGGTGCCGGGCTCGACGCCGGGGCTGTCGAGGCGATCGCCGCCGACCTGCTCAGCCTTCGAGTGGCCCGTGTGGCGCTGCGGGTCGACCCGCTCGAGGCCTCGCTGTGGGAGGGGGTGCACGGGCCCGGCGTGACCGCCCTGCCACGCCTGGCGCACGTGGTGCCGCTGTTCCCCAGCCCGGCCGAGCACCTGGCAGCGATGTCGAAGACGACCCGGCGCAAGATCGTGCGTTCCCAGCGCGACGACCTACGCGTCGAGGTCGACACCACCGGGGCCCTGCTCGGCGACCACTACTCGATGTATCTGAAGTCGGTCGAGCGGTGGGCCGAACGACAGCACGAACCGCTGTGGCTTGCTCGCTGGCGGGCCGAGCGTCGCGACTCGATCGCCAAGTTGCAGGCGATGGCCACGTTCCTCGGGCCCGATCGGTTCCGGCTCATCGTTGCCTACGCGGGCGATCGACCGGCGGCGTCCACCATCGTGCTCCTCGGACCGATCACCCGCGACACCCGTGCCGCGCTCGACCGCGATGTGGCCGCGCAGATGAACGCAAGTGAAGCCGTGCAATGGCGAGCCATCCAGGAGGCCTACGCCTACGGCAGCACCCACTACAACATGGGCGAATCGGGTACCTCGGCATCGTTGGCCCGCTACAAGGAGCACTTCCTCGCCGAACCGGTTCCCTACGCCGAATACCGCTTCGAACGGTTGCCGCTCACCCGCACCGACGTGGCCGCCCGCTCGCTCGTGAAGCGCGCCATCGGGTTCAAGGACGCGTGACGATGAGCATGTCGGTAGCCATAGCCGAGGCGCCCCTGGGCCGCTTCCTCATCGACCGTCGCAACGCCGTGCGGCATCGGCGACGCGACCGGTCGGCAACGCGGGTACTTGCCGCGTTCGATGCCGTGCGCAGCGGCGACCTGTCGCTGGTGGGCGCCAGCATGGTGCCGACCGGCAACGACGTCGCGGTGGTGCGCGCCCTGATGGCCGACGAGCCGGTGATCGTGAAGATCGCCCTGTCGCCCACCGCCAACGGCGGTCTCGAACGGCATGGAGCGATGCTGGCAGCACTGGCCGAACTCGACCTCGGCAACCGGGTGCCGCGCCTGTTCGACACGGGCATGGCCGATGTCGACGGGGGGTGCCGGTACGTCATCGAGTCGGCGTACCCCGGAAGGGTGCTGCCGGTGTACGCCGACACCACTGCGGTCGCATCGGCGCTGTCGCTGATGAGCGCCGTGCACGATCGTTCGGCGAGCACCACGGTGCTCACCGACGCCGACATCGAGGCACTCGTCGACCCCCACCTCGATGCTCTGCTCGCTGCCGGGCTGCCGTCGTGGCGCGTCGCTGCGCTGGGCGATCTGCGCGCCGTGCTGCACGACTCGTTGGTCGGGCGTGAGGTGCAGTTGGCGCTCACCCATGGCGATTGCTGGCCGGGCAATGTGATGGGTGACATCACGTCCGAGGGCACCTGGACGGCCACCGGTCTGATCGACTGGGAGAACGGCTCGCTGCGCGGGTTGCCCGAGATGGACCTCGCCCACTACCTGCTCGCCATGCATCCGCGTGGCCCGGTCGCCGCCGTCCTCGACGGCCTGGGTGCACCGGGTCTCGCCGTGGCGCGCCGGCTGGAGCCGTTCGGCCCGGTGGTGGCCAACCCCGATCTTCCCGCCTCGCTGTGCACGGTGCTGGCCTGGCTGGCCCATGTGGGGTCCGGCGTGTCGCGCGCAGAACGTTTCTCGCCCGGCCGGGCGTGGATGGGCAAGGTGGTGTCACCGCTGCTCGACGCGGTTGCCGACGGCGACGCAAGTTGGCGCCATGGGCTTCGCCACTGGGCGCAGGGGGGTGTGCGGTGAGCGTGGGGGCACCACCGGCGCCGCTGCCCCACGGGTCGTCGAACGTCGCGCGCCGCGTCGGCCTACGACGCGGCGCACGCGACGGAGTTGCTGCTTCCTCCGCCTCCGGACAGAGCATCGGCGGGGCCTCCGCCGTTCTCATCGGCAGCAGCTTCGTCAGTTCAGCGATCGGCCTGGCGTACTGGCTGGTCGCGGCGCGCAGTCTGGAACCTGCGCAGCTGGGCCTCGACGCCGCAGTGGTGAACACGGTGATGCTGGCCACCAACCTCGGCAGCCTCGACCTGGTGCACGCGGTGCCTCGTTACCTTCCCGCAGCCGGCAACCGGGCGGCTGCATTCGTGCGCACGAGCTATGGCGTGGCGGTGGGGCTGAGCCTGCTCGTGGCCGTGGTGTTCCTGGTGGGTGTCCGCACCTGGACTCCGTCGCTCGCCTATCTCGTCGACCAGGTGGCATGGACCGCGCTGTTCCTGCTGGCCGTGATGGCCTGGTCGACCTTCGCCCTGCAGGACTGCGTCCTCATCGCCCTGCGGCGCAGCAATTGGGTACCCATCGAGAACGTGGTCTTCTCGGCGTTGAAGCTGGTGCTGCTGCTGGTGCTGGTGGAGGTGGCGCCGCGCTACGCCGTGCTGTTGTCGTGGACCCTGCCGGCCCTGTTGTTCGTGGCGATCGTGAACCTCGGCGTCGTGCGCCGAGCGGTGCGACCCACCGCCGACACGCCACCGGTGTCGCTGCCGTCGCGAGGCCGACTGACGCGCACGGTGCTGGTGGGCAACGGCGCCAACATCGCCGGCATCGTGGTGGCGGGCACCCTGCCGCTGTTGATCACCGAACGCTTCGGCGCAGAGGCGAACGCCTCGTACTACCTCGCCTGGTCGATGGCCTACGTGCTGTTCCTCGCGCCGCGCTACGTGTCGCTGGTGGTGCTGTCGCGTGCCGAGCACCAGCCCGAGCAGCTCGACGACATCACGCTGCGGGCCACGCTGGCATCCACCGCGCTGGTGGGCGTGGCGGCACTGGTGGCGCTCGTGCTCGCGCGGCCGGTGCTGGGCCTGGTGGGAAGCGCCTACCAGGACGAAGCGGTCGGGTTGCTGCAACTGATGTGTCTGGCCGCCGTGCCGCGCTGTGTGGTGGTGATGGTTGCAGCATGGGCCCGCGGGCGGCAGCGCATCGTGCTGGCGGTGGTGGTGTCGATCGCCGAGTACGTCGCCATGATCGGCTTTGCGTTGCTGTTCGTCGGGCGGATGGGTGTGGTGGGCTTCGGGTGGGCCTGGCTGGCAGGCGAGACCCTGGCTGCCGTGGTGCTGGCCGGGGTGGCCTGGCGCACCAGGCACATCGACCTCGCCCTGGTGCGCAACGCCGTCACCGCACGCCGGGTGCCGAACGCAGCAGCGTGAATTAGCCTGGGGGCGTGCACCAGACCGCCGCTCCTCCCGACGTGCTCCCGCAGGCGAACGACGCGTGCTGGTGCGGCAGCGGCCGCAAGTACAAGCGCTGTCACCGTCCACTCGAGGGTCGGGTGCTGCCCGGCGAGATCAGCCCCATGCGCCCCGTGCCCGCGTCCATCGGCCGCCCGCCCTACGCCGACACCGGCGAGGTGCGCCGCTGGTCGGAGCCACGGGTGAAGAGCCCCGAGATCATCGAGCGTATGCGTCACGCCGGTGCGGCGGCCGCCGAAGTGCTGCGCCTGGCGGGCGAGATGGTGCGGCCCGGCATCACCACCGATGCCATCGACGCCTACGTGCACCAGCTCTGCATCGAACGCAACTGCTATCCCAGCCCGCTCAACTACAGCGGGTACCCGAAGAGCGTGTGCACCAGCGTGAACGAGGTCATCTGCCACGGCATCCCCGACTCGCGCCAACTGCGTGAGGGCGACATCGTCAACCTCGACGTCACCTGCTACGTCGGCGGTGTGCACGGCGACACGAACGCCACGTTCTTCGTCGGCGAGGTCGACGACGAGAGTCGCAACCTGGTGAGGGTGGCCGAGGAGGCCATGTGGCGCGGCATCGAGGCCGTCGTGCCCGGCCGGCCGTTGTCCGACATCGGTCGGGCCATCGAGGCGGCCGCCAAGCCCCACCGCTACGGCGTCGTGCGGGCGTTCATCGGCCACGGCATCGGCGAGCAGTTCCACACCGACATCCAGGTGCTGCACTACTACGACCAGCGGGCCAGCATGATCATGCGGCCGGGCATGACCTTCACCATCGAGCCGATGATCAACCTCGGCTCCTGGCAGCACAAGATGGCGTTCGACGATGGCTGGACAGCGGTCACCGCCGACGGCAAGCGGTCGGCACAGTTCGAGCACACCTGCCTCGTCACCGACGACGGCGTCGATGTGCTCACTGCGCCGGGTGCGGCATCGCCCAGCGCCCCCTGGCGTCGCTGACGGTTCCAGGCCGACGAGCGGTTCGTCAGCCCAACGGGATGGATCCGAGCAGCCGCGCATTCAGTCGCACGCTGCCGGCGCCAAGGCCGCTGCCCGCTGCACGGTGGTGCACCCACTCGGTCGCCGTGGGCGACGACAACACCGCCATCACCCGTTCCAGGTCGGTGCTCGTACAGGTGATGACGGGCACGCTCGGTAGCCACTCGCCGCGCTGATCGTGCACGGCTTCGATGACGGAGGTCTGGTTGGCGACCAACACCTTCGGCACCAGGCGCTGCGCCGCCCACTGCTGCAGCCGGGGCGACAGCCGGTCGAGGGCCACCCGTGGCGCTGTGTACCACTGTTTGGCGAAGCGCACCGGGCGGGTGCCCCAGTGGCAGACGCCCGGGTCGATCAGACCCGAGGTGACGAGCGGCGGCCCGTCGATGTCGTCGCCCACCGCACCGATGAGGCCGTAGTACTGGTCGCGGAAGTCGGCAGTGAACGTGGCGATGTCGGCGAGCACCGGCCCGTCGTGCACGCCCGGCGACCCGCCGGTCAGCAGCGCGGCCCACATCGCCGGCATCGTCATGCTGGCGATCGGCCCGAAGTCGGTGCCCCGGGCGCGCTGCACCGGCCCGGGTGGGCCGGCGACCTCCCACACTCCGGCCCACACGCGCACCTGCGCATCGAAGAGGTGGTCGTCGCTCCACCACATCCACCGCATCGCAGCGGTGGCGTCGACCGCATCGCGGATGTCGGCCGCGTCGCGTGCGGAGAGCAGCGGCTGGGGCAGTACCAGCCCGATCCTGCCCGAGGGGGCGACCAGTCGTACGGCCAGCGCCAGGAACACCGCGGCCGTGTCGGCGTAGGGCCCTCCGCCGTACCGGGATCGACCGCCGCGGGTGGTGGCGCGAGCGAGCTGGTTCAGGAACGGCGGGTTGCCGACGACGATGTCGAACGTACCGGAGCCCCAGTCGTGGGTGAGGGCGTCGGCTTCGATGATGGTTGCCGCCGGACCGAGTGCGCTACGTGCTGCGGCCACCGCGGTGGCGTCGATGTCGCACCCCACCAGTTCGGCCCGGTCGCCCAGCCGACGACCGACGGCGGCGAGGAAGCGGCCGTCGCCGCAGGCCGGATCGAGCACTCGCACCGGGTGTGCGCCGGGTGCCAGCCCGTCGAGGGCGCGGTCGACCACGTGCTCGACCAGTGCATCGGGGGTGTACCAGGCACCCAACTGCTTGCGCCGCGTCGCAGCGGTTGCAGCTGATGCGGCCCTCGCTGGTTGTGGCGCGCCCATGCGGGCAGCGTAGGGTTCGCCACCGTGACCGATGCGGCTGGCCGCTATCTCACGTTCCACCGTGACGAATGGGCCGACCTGCGCGCGGCCACACCTCTGACGTTGCGCGAGAGCGAACTCGCTGCGCTCCGGGGCATCAACGACCGCATCGACCTCGACGAGGTGGCGGCCATCTATCTGCCGCTCACCCGGTTGCTCAACCTGTACGTGGCGGCCACGCAGAACCTGCACAAGGTGTCGGCTGCCTTCCTCGGCACGCTCGCCCCGAAGGTGCCGTACGTCATCGGCGTCGCCGGCAGCGTGGCCGTGGGCAAGAGCACCTTCGCCCGCATCCTGCAGGCCCTGCTCGCCCGCTGGCCCGACCACCCGCAGGTCGACCTCGTCACCACCGACGGCTTCCTGCACCCCAACCGGGTGCTCACCGAGCGCGGCATCATGAACCGCAAGGGCTTCCCCGAGAGCTACGACACACGGCGCCTGATGGAGTTCCTCCGCGAACTGAAGAGCGGTGCCCCCGAGGTGACCGCGCCGGTGTACAGCCACGTCGTGTACGACATCGTCGACGGTGAGGAGACGGTCGTGCGCCAGCCCGACATCCTCATCCTCGAAGGCTTGAACGTGCTGCAGGTGGGCGCCCCCACAAAGGGCGAGGCGAACGAGTTCGTCAGCGACTACTTCGACTTCAGCATCTACATCGACGCCGACGAGGCCGACATCGAGCACTGGTACGTCGAGCGCTTCTTGAAGCTGTGCGAGACGGTGTTCCAAGACCCCGACAGCTTCTTCCGCAACTTCGCCCACCTCTCGCGCGACGAGGCCGTCGAGACGGCGCGGGGCATCTGGCGCGAGATCAACGGCAAGAACCTCAGCGAGAACATCGAGCCCACCCGGTCGCGGGCCAGCCTGCTGCTGCGCAAGGGCATCGACCACCGCGTCACCGACGTGTCGCTCCGGCGGCTCTGACCCGGCCATCGCGATGCGCCTCACGTTCGTCACGGTCGACGACGACACCCTGGCCGAGACCCGTGCCGCCAACGAGCAGATGGCGGCGGCGATGGCGAACGTGCGGATGGAGGAGGTGCCACCCGCGAAGGTGCGGGCCGCCCGCGAATCGGGGCGCAGCGCGTTCCCGCTGCCGGTGGCCGACCCGCGAGCCGAGATGCCCACCATCACCGGCCCGGCGGGCGACATCCCGCTGCGCATCATCCGCGCCGCGCGGCCCGACGGGGTGTTCCTGCACATCCACGGCGGCGGCTTCACCTACGGCTCGCCGCGCGAGTACGACGATTTCCTCCGGGTGATCGTCGACCGCATGAACCTCACCGTCGTCAGCGTCGACTACCGCCTGGCCCCCGAGCACCCCTTCCCGGCCGGGGCCGACGACTGCGAGGCAGCGGCGCTGTGGTTCCTCGACCATGCGGCCGACCTGGGCGGCGGCCCGCTGATCATCGGTGGCGAGTCGGCCGGGGCGAACCTGGTGGTCACCACCCTGCTGCGTCTGCGCGACCGGCACGGCCTCACCCCGTTCGCCGGGGTGCAACTCTGCTACGGCTGGTACGACCTCGGGCTCACCCCGTCGATGCGCAACTGGGGTGCCGAGTCGCTGGTGCTGTCCACCCCGCACTCCGAGTGGCTGGCCGAGGGCTATGCGCCGGGCCGCACCCGCGACCAGCGCCGCGACCCCGCCGTGTCGCCGCTGCACGCTGCGCTGCACGACCTGCCGCCGGCCCAGTTCAGCGTGGGTACCCGCGATGCACTGGTCGACGACACGATGTTCCTGGCCACACGGTGGTGGATGGCCGGCAACGACACCACGCTCGACGTGTACCCCGAGGGCATGCACGGCTTCGACTCGCTGCCGAACCGTATGGCTGCATTAGCGCTCGACCGCTACGTCGATTGGGTGCGCGGTGTGCTGGCCGAGTCGCGCGTGGGTTAGCAGCCCAGCAGGGTCGGCAGGTCGGCCAGCGACGCCAACTCGGTGACGTGCTCGTCGTGGTCGACGTGCTCGAGTTCCCACAGCAGGTGGTACGGCACGTGCACGCCGTGCCCACCGAGGGCCATCACCGGCAGGATGTCGCTGCGCACGCTGTTGCCCACCATGCAGAAGCGCTCGGGCGCCACCTCCCAGCGGCGCAGCAGGCGGGCGTAGGTGTCGACGTCTTTCTCGAGCACGATCTCGAGGTGGTGGAAGTGGTGGGCGAGACCGCTGGTGTCGATCTTGTGGGTCTGGTGCACCAGGTCGCCCTTGGTGATGAGTACCAGGGTGTAGGCGGCACCCACCCGCTCGAGCACCTCGGGCACGTGGGGCAGCAGCTCGACCGGCGCCTCCAGCTGGGCGCGGGCCATCGCGATCAACTCGCCGATCACCGTGTTGGGTACCCGGTGCTGGGTGATCGACAGGGCCGCCTCGACCATCGAGATGGCGAACGCCTTCACCCCGTAGCCGAGCGCGGACAGGTTCCGACGTTCGACCGCCGTGAGCGCAGCCTTCACGTCGATACCCGGGTCGGCGTATGGCTGGATCAGTTCGACGAACCGCAGCTCGTTGGCGCGGAACGAGTCCTCGCTGGCCCACAGGGTGTCGTCGGCGTCGAATGCGACGATGTCGTACGGCTGGCTCATTGCGCCCGGTGCAGTGCGTTCAGGTAGTTGTAGACGGTGATGCGGCTGACGCCCATCGCGTCGGCCACGTCCTCCACCGCACGCCGCAGCGTGAAGGCGCCACGCTCGTCGAGCAGGCGGATGGCGCGTTGCTTGTCTTCACGGCCCAGCAGCGGCAGGCGCCCGCCGAGCTCGCGTTCGACACCTTCGATGAGTCGGTCGAGCGCACCGTGCAGCGGTGCCATGCGCACCACGGCCACCTCGGTGCCTTCCCACTTCAGCGGCAGGTCGCCGGGTTCGCGCTGGTCGAGCGGCACCAGCTGCGCGCCGAGCGCTTCGATGATGGGCTTCACCGACAGCACCAGCGGGTGCCGGGGCAGGCCGCTCATCGCGACGACCCCGGCTCGTCGAGGCGAGCGATGTCGACCGTCACGTTGGTGGCACCGTTGGCGACGGCGGCGTCGACGATGGCGCCGAGCACTGTGCCCACCTGTTGCGGCGTGACCGTGCAGGTGGAGCCGAACGGACCGAACTCGACGGCGACGCCCATGGCCTCGGCGGCCGCCACGCCCGACAGCACGTGCGGGCCGGGCTGGCCCTCGACGAACGGTTCGATGGTGAACTCCAGACGCAGCACGGCGTCATGGTATCCGTCGGGGTCGCAGTGCCGCCCTGCCCGTACCGAGCCGGCATCGGGACACCGCCGCTACGGCTCGGTGCTGCCCGCCACCTCCACGCGGCAGCGCACGCCCGGTGCGGCTGCCAGCCGCCGGTCGGCGGTGAGCAGGGTGGCATCGAGAAGTTCGGCGAGCGCGACGTACACGGCGTCGTACGCCGAGACCGAGTGGCGCAACTCGACGACGCGTTCCAGGAGCGGCCGGGCCGGCAGTCGGGCCATGTCGAGGGCGACCAGATCCGAAACGGCCGCCCGGAACCGCCTCAGCTCCAGGCCTCCGGCGAGCCATTTGCGCCGCAGGGCCGAGGTGGTCTCGACATCGACCAGGTCGGGTGCCACCAGCGAACCGGCATCGGTGAGACGGGCCCGCATCGCACGACCGTCGGGGCCGTCGTCGGCCAGTGCCGTGGCGAGCACCGAGGCATCGACCACGACGGTGGCGCCCGACGGTGTCATCGTTCCTGACGCCCCGCCTCGACGTGCGCGACGGCATCAGCCAGGGGCATCCGACCGCCGCGGCGGCGCTCGACCCGTGCGAACAGGTCGGCCACCGTCGGAGTGGCGGCCATCCGGGTGAGTTCCGCGACCAGGAACTGCTGCAACGACTGGCCGGCCTGCGCAGCCCGTCGCTGGAGTTCGGCGTGCACGTCGGCAGGAAGATCGCGTACGAGGACGTTCGGCATGCTTACAGTCTGCAAGCAGTTCATCCGTAATGCAAGGCCCTCAGGAACCGACATCGGGTCAGCGCGGGCCGAGCACGCGCTGCAGGTCGGCCGACATGCGCAGGCAGTCGTGGCCGGCGGCATCGAACGCCTGCTTCATCCGGTCGAGCGCGCCGCGGAACGTGGTGTGCCAGTCGTGCTCGAACTGGTCGCGGGCCGGCCCGGTCCAGGTGGTGCCCGACAGCGTGGCGGTGACGCTGCTCGTCACTGCGTCGATCGCCTCGATCTGGCGCTGCAGGCTGCGGCCGAGCATCGTGAGCTGTTCGGGGTTGGCGCCGTACATGGTCATCGTGGTGTCCTCCTGCCGCGGCCGACCTTCGGCTGCAGCATCGCCAATGACGACAACGGAACTGCCCGTGCGGAAACGCGCGCTGTCAGCCGTCGAGCCCTCAGCCCTCGAGTAGGGGCAGCAGCAGCGCCAGCGAATCGGGGAGGAAGCGCTCGGTCGCCAGCAGCTGGGCGAGTTCCGCCCGGTCGACCCAGCGTGCTTCCACCACCTCGCCGTCGGCAAACGTGAACGGCCCGGGGTGCACCACCCGGTAGCAGCGGCCCAGCAGCGCCACCATGTCGTCGCGGTACAGGCGGGGCATCCCGTCGTCGATGGCCACGGGCGCCGCATCGTCCAGCCCCACCTCCTCGGCCACCTCACGGCGCGCTGCGGTGTCGTAGTCCTCGCCCGAAGCGACCACGCCCCCGACAGCGATGTCGAACCATCCCGGCCACACGTCCTTGTGCTCGCTGCGCCGGTGCACCAGCAGGCGACCGTCGGGATGCACCACGGCCACGAACACGCATCGGTGCAGCAGTCGCCCGGTGCGCATCTCGGCGCGGCTCACCACGCCCAGCACCCGGTCGTGTTCGTCGACCAGGTCCACCCGCTCACCACTCGCCGCGCCCGGGTCCTCTATCGCATCCACAGAGCCTGACCTAGCATGCGCGCATGACGGTGAACGACATCCGCGAGGAAGCACACGACCTGCTCGACGAGATGGTGGCGCTGCGCCGCACCCTGCACCGCTGGCCCGAGATCGGCAACCACCTGCCCATCACCCGCGAGAACGTACTGGCCTCCATCGAGGGCCTGCCGCTCGACGTGACACTGCACGAGACCACCAGCGGTATCGCCGCGCTGCTCACCGGCGGCAAGCCGGGTCCCACCGTGTTGCTGCGTGGCGACATGGACGCCCTGCCGATGCCGGAGGACACCGGGCTCGACTTCTCGTCGCAGGTCGACAACGCGATGCACGCCTGCGGTCACGACACGCACACGTCGATGCTGATGGGCGCGGCGAAACTGCTGTCGGCACGCCAGGCCGACCTGCCCGGCCGGGTGCTGTTCATGTTCCAGCCCGGCGAGGAGGGCTACGCCGGCGCCCGGTTCATGCTGGAGGAGGGCCTGCTGAACGTGGGTCCGCACGCGGCCGACGGCAGCGACTCGCCGGTCACCGGCGCCTTCGCCCTGCACGCCTCGTCGGCGGCGCCGACCGGGTTCTTCAGCACCCGTCCCGGCCCGGTGATGGCGTCGAGCGACACGATGACCATCACGCTCACCGGCAAGGGCGGCCACGCCAGCGAACCCCACCGCACCCTCGACCCCATCCCCGTGGCGTGCGAGATCGTGCAGGCGCTGCAGACCATGGTCACCCGCCGCATCGACGTGTTCGACCCCACCATCGTCACCGTGGCCCGCATCGTCGCCGGCACCACGGTGAACGTCATCCCCGAGACCGCCCAGATCCAGGGCACCATCCGGGCGGTCAGTGAGCGCACCCGCAGCAAGGTGCACGACGGCATCCGCCGGGTGGCCGAGGGCATCGCCGCGGCGCACGAGATGCAGGTGCAGGTGGATGTGAAGTTGGGCTACCCGGTCACCGTGAACGGCGCCGACTTCACCGACTTCGCGATGGACGTCGCCCGGTCGGTGGTGGGCGAGAACCGGATGGTCAGGCTGCCGAACCCGGTGATGGGGGCCGAGGACTTCAGCTACGTCATCGAGCGGGTGCCCGGCACGATGATGTTCCTCGGTGCCACGCCGCACGACCGCAACCCGTTCACCGCACCGCCCAACCACTCGAATCGCGTCTACTTCGACGAAGCGGCGATGGTGGAGGGGGCCACGATGTACACGGCGGTCGCGATGCGTCACCTCGGCCTCGAACTCGCCGCCGACTGAGGCATCACCGCACGGCCGATACACGATCTTGTTCGAGTTTCCGTTGTATACGACGGAAACACGCGCAAGATCGGGGAACTCGGGCGGCAGGGTGGCTCAGCGGGCCCAGCAGGCCCGGGCGGGTCGGGTCAGGGCCAGGCGAGGTCGTGGTGGGTGATGGCGGCGTGCACGGCATCGAGCAGCTGCTCGGGCGACTTGCCGCACGCATCGAGCTCGTCGGGGCCCAGCAGGAACACGAACCCGGTGGTGGTCTCGGCCAGCACGGCCGGCAGTCGGCCCTCGGTGTGCGGTCGGCCGGCGTCGGGCTGATCGTTGCGGTGGTAGGTGTCGAAGGGCACCGGCAGCGTGGTGCTGCACGCCTTCCAGTCGGCCCGGGCCCGCACTGCGCCGTGGGTGATGTCGCACAGGCCGCAGTGGGCGCGGCCGAGCAACTTGCCCACCACGTAGGCCAGTTCGCCGCGCACGGTGCCGTCGGCGTTGTACACGCCCACCAGTCGCTGCACCTGGGCCGACGTCGCGGGTTCGGTCATGGCGTGCCCACGGGTGTGGCAATGCCCGCAGCGTCGGCCACCAGTTCGAGCGACCGCAGCCGTTCGGGCGTGGTGGGCGAGGCGAGGGCGACGATCAGCTCGTCGGCATCGGCGTGGGCGGCGAAGTCGTCGAGGTACTGGCGCACCACGGCGGGCGAGCCGACGGCCGAGTAGGTCATCATCCGCAGGATGTGCTGGCCCTGCGGCGTGGCCATGAGACGGTCGAGTTCGCCGTCGTGCACCGTCTCGGGCACGTTGAGGAACCGCTGCACACGCCAGCGTGCAGCGACCTGCAACTGACGATCGGCGTCGTCGTCGGTGTCGGCGCAGATGACGTTCACGGCGGCCAGCACCCGCGGCTGGTCGAGGTGCTCGGAGGGCCGGAAGTTGCTGCGGTAGACGGCCACGGCCTCCTGCAGCGCCTCGGGAGCGAAATGCGACGCGAACGCATACGGCAGGCCGAAGTGTGCGGCCAGGCTGGCGCCGAAGAGCGACGAGCCGAGGATGTAGACGGGCACGTTCGTGCCGGCACCCGGGATGGCGCTGACGCCGGGCACGCGGCTGGCACCGGCCAGATAGCCCATCACCTCGAGCACGTCGTCGGGGAAGGTGTCGCTCGCGGTGTGGTCGCGCCGCATCGCCCGCATCGTCACCTGGTCGCTGCCGGGGGCCCGGCCGAGGCCCAGTTCGATGCGCCCGGGGTGCAGGGTGGCCAGGGTGCCGTACTGCTCGGCGATGGTGAGCGGGGCGTGGTTGGGCAGCATCACCCCACCGGCGCCGAGGCGGATGGTGCTGGTGTGCGCAGCCACGTGGGCGATGAGCACCGCGGGTGCCGACGAGGCGATCGACCCCATGTTGTGGTGCTCGGCGTACCACACCCGCGAGTAGCCGAACCGCTCGGCGGCCTGGGCGATGGCGACACTGGCGGCCAGCGCATCGGCCGGGGTCTGCCCTTTGCCGATGATGGCGAGGTCGAGCAGCGACAGCGGCCGGGGCTGCGTGGTGGATCGCATGGCAGCACGGTAGCGGCTGCGGTCGCGGTCCTGTCGGGGCGTGCCCCGGTTGGCCGGCCGGTTCAGGCGCCGAGGCGCAGGGTGACCAGTTCGAACGGACGCAGGGTGATGACGACGATGCCGTCGGCCACGTCGAGCCCGCTCGTGGGTTCCTCCAGCGCGTTGCAGCGCTGCGCTGCCTTGATGGGCCGGGCGGCGCGCAGGGTGACCGGTGTGCGGTCGCCGCAGGCTTCGTACAGCCGCACGATCAGGTCGCCACTGCCGTCGTCGGCCCGCTTCACAGCGCTCAGCTCCACGCCCGGCTGGTCGATGGTGACCACCGGCGCCGGTGTGTCGACCCCGCTGCCGTCGGCCTCGACGATGCGCAGCGGCATGTTCAGCGCCTCGGCCTCTGCCAGCACCTCGTGCAGCCCGGCACCATGGGGCAGCACACTGATGGTGACGGCGTGGTGGCCCTGGTCGGCGTCGGGGTCGGGGAAGCGGGCGGCGCGCAACAGCGACACGCGGATGCCGCCGTCGAACAGGCTGTGTCCGAAGCGGCCGTCGTTCAGCAGGGCGACACCGAAGCTGGGCTCGGCGAGGTCGACGTAGCGGTGCGCGCACACCTCGAACTTGGCGGCGTCCCACGGGCTGCTGGCATGCGTGGGTCGGCGCACGTGGCCGAACTGGATGTCGCACGCTGCCTCGCTGGCGTGAACGTCGAGCGGCACCATCAGGCTGAGCAGCCGCTCGCTCTCGTGCCAGTCGATGTCGAACGCGAGGTCGAGGCGGGGGCTGCCGGCGCGCATCGTGTAGGTGACCGACAGGTGCGAGGCGGCGCCGAACGCACGGCTCACCCGCACCTGGGTGAGCAGCGGGTCGCGGCGAACCCACTCGACCGTCGCGTCACCGTCGAGCGGCGCGCCGAGGCCTCGGGTCCACGCCTCGAGGTCCCACGCGTCGTACTCCACCGGCTGGTCGGGAGCCAGTTCGAGGGCGATGCTGCGGCCCTCGGGCAGCAGTTCGCGGCCGCGGCGCACGTCGATGATGGAGGTGATGGTTCCGTGGAGGTCCCACTGCACGCACAGCGACCCGTTGGCCATGGTGTGCTCGGTGGTGACGATGCGGTCGTCGGTGGCCACCGGCACGACCGGCACCACACCGCTGCCCGGCACGCTCACCAACAGCGGCGTACCGCCGTGCTCGATCACCTCGGTGCGGGCATGGGTGGCGGCGTTCGCCACCATCGGCCCGGCGGGCAGTGCCAGTCGACCGAAGGCTGCAGCGATCAGCTCCTCCAGGCGTGCTGCCACCCGGGCGTGGGCTGCCTCGGCGTCGTCGTGCACCCAGGCGATCGACGAGCCGGGGATGATGTCGTGGAACTGCTGCAGCAACACCTCGCGCCACAACTCGTCGAGCTCGGCGGTCACCTCGGGCGGCACGGCGCCGCCGGCCGCCCACCACAGTTCGGCCTCGCGCAACAGCCGCTCGCAGCGGCGGTTGCCGACCTTCGTCTCGATCTGGCTGGTGAGGGTGCCGCGGTGCATCTCGAAGTACAGCTCGCCGCGCCACTGCGGCACGGGTGCACCGTCGGCGATCTCGGCCTCGACGTGGTCGAAGAAGTCGTCGCTCGACCCCATCGTCAGGCGGGGCACTCCGTCGAGATCCGCCATCCGTCGGCCGCGCTCGACCATCTCGCGGGTAGGCCCGCCACCGCCGTTGCCGTGGCCGTAGGGCATCAGCGCCCAGCCGCTCCAGTCGTGGTCCTGGAAGTTGCGCTCGCTGTACGCCATCTCCTTGCCCACCACCTCGGCGTTGTAGGTGTCGACCGGCGGGAAGTGGGTGAGTACGCGGGTGCCGTCGAGGCCCTCCCACCAGAACGTGTTGTGCGGGAAGCGGTTCTGCTTGTTCCAGCTGAGCTTCTGGGTGATGAACCGGGTGGCGCCGCCGCTGGCGAAGATCTGCGGCAGCGAGGCCGGGTAGCCGAACACGTCGGGGATCCACACCTCGCGGCAGCGCACACCGAAGCGGCTCTCGAAGTAGCGCTGGCCGTGCACCATCTGGCGCACGATGCTCTCGCCGCTGGGCAGGTTCATGTCGGCTTCCACCCACATGCCACCTACGGGCACGAACTGCCCGCGGGCCACCCGTTCGCGGATGCGCTCGAACAGGGCCGGATAGCGCTGCTCGATCCAGTCGTACTGCGCGGCCTGCGAGCACACGAAGCGGTACTCGGGGTAGTCGTCCATCAACCGGGTGGCCGAGGCGAACGTGCGGGCGCATTTGCGGATGGTCTCGCGCAGCGGCCACAGCCAGGCCGAGTCGATGTGGGCGTGGCCCACGCCCACCACGTGCATCGCGCTGGGCCGCGCGGGCGCGGCCAGCACAGGGGCGAGCAGGGCGCGGGCATCGGCCGCGGTGGCCGCCACGTTGCGCACGTCGACCGCGTTGAGGGCGTGCTCGAGGGCGCGCAGCAGGTGGGCGCGGCGCGGGTCGTCCGCCGCCAGCGCGCGCATCACGTCGTTGGCCACCTCGGCGTCGAGCAGCAGCCCGAACACGTCGTCGTTGCGCAGCGCCAGGTCGGCGCGCTTCACCCGGTAGATCGGGTCGGTCGGGGCGGTGTCGAGCGACCCCATCGCAGTCGGTTGGAAGCCGCGGAAGAACCCCGGGTTGCTGGCCGCCTCGACGTAGAACGTGAGGGGTCCGGCGGCGATGTGGGCGAGCGGCACACCGGTGCGGCGCGGGTGCACGCCTTGCAGTGGCTCACCGTTCAACCACACCAGTCCCTCGGCCTGGAAGCCGGCTCCATCGTTGTGGAAACCGAGGTCGATGACGGCCTCGAGTTGCGACCCCACCCAGTCGGCCGGCACGTCGACGGTGCAGCGGAACCAGGTGGTGCCCCAGGGCCGGCTCCACGGGTTGCCCACGGTGAACGGCTCGTACTGCTGGGCGACGGCCTCGTCGTAGGTGACCGGTTCGCCCGGCGCGTGCCAGGCCTCGACCGTGATCGGCATGGTGCGGTCGTACAGGTGCGGCAGCACCCGCTGCCACATCTCTCGCTCGATCCGTTTCTCGACGATCACCCGGTCGTTGTGCACCCCCGGATCCTACGCGACCCCCGGTCGACCCGGTTCGGCCGGGAGCCTCAGAGGGGGACGTGGGGGCGGATGTCGCGGCCGAACACCATCTCCATCACGGGGGTGATGTCGGGGCCGCGCCGCACGGAGTGGCCGCCGTCGACACCGATGCACTGCCCGGTGATCCAGCTGCTCTCGGGCCCGAGCAGGAAACGCACCAGCGCGGCCACGTCGTCGTCGGTGCCCACTCGGGCGATCGGCATCTGGGCGAGGTAGTCCTCGCGGATGACGTCGGTGGTGGTGAGCGTGACGGTTGCGTCGGTGGGCACCAGGCCCGGCCGCACCGCGTTGCAGCGGATGCCGCTGGCGCCCAACTCGTCGGCCACCTGCTTCACCAGCATCTCGAGGCCCGCCTTGCTGACGCAGTAGGCGGTCATGAAGCGATGGGTGAGTGGGGCAGCGATGGAACTGACGGCCACGATGGAGCCCCCGCCGTTGGCCGCCAGGCCGATGACCGCGTGCTTCAGGGTGAGGAAGGCGCCCGTGAGGTTGGTGCCGATGACGGCGTTCCAGTCGTCGAGCGTGGTGAGGTGGAAGGGGGCCGCACTGCCGAATCCGGCGTTGGCCACGCACATCGTGAAGCGCCCCACGCCGGCGGCCACCGAGCAGGCCTCCACCACGGCGGCCTCGTCGGTGACGTCGCACACCACGGTGTGCACGAAACCCGGTTCGGCACCCTCGGCCAGCAGCGACTCGGCGCCCGCCGCCAGGCGGTCGGCGGAACGGCCGGCCAGCACCACCGCGGCGCCGTCGCGCACGAGGTGGCGGGCGATACCCAGGCCGATACCGCTGCCACCACCGGTGACGAGGGCGCTCTGCCCGCTGAGCGGGCGCTCGTGGGTGTCGTTCATGGCTCGGTCCTCTCGGGGGCGTGGTGCGGTGGCGCACAGCGGCGGGCGGGTGGGACGGTATCGCGAGGATGCGGCGTCACGGGTACGGTTCGCACCCGTGACCGACGTGTCTGCTGCAACCCCTCGCCCCGGCCCGCTGACCGGTGTCCGCGTGCTCGATCTCACCCGCGTGCTCAGTGGGCCGCACTGCACCCGGATGCTCTGCGACCTCGGCGCCGAGGTGATCAAGGTCGAGCCGCCCGATGGTGACATGACCCGCTTCGCCAACCCGCGAGTGAACAGCCTCGCCAGTTACTTCATCCAGCAGAACACCGGGAAGCGCAACATCAGCCTCGACATGGATCAGCCCGAGGCGCGCGAACTGCTGCTGGCGCTGGCCGAGCAGTGCGACGTGTTCGTCGAGAACTTCAGGCCCGGAGTGGCTGCGCGCATGGGCCTCGGCTACGAGGCCGTGTCGGCTCGCAAC
Source organism: Ilumatobacteraceae bacterium (assembly GCA_044238435.1). Classification (GTDB taxonomy): domain Bacteria; phylum Actinomycetota; class Acidimicrobiia; order Acidimicrobiales; family Ilumatobacteraceae; genus VFMC01. The sequence continues at coordinate 18,416 of JBIIDH010000002.1, forward strand.
CCGCGCATCGTCTACGCGTCGATCAGCGGCTACGGCCAGACCGGGCCCTGGGTCGGTCGGCGCGCGTACGCACCGGTGGTGGGCGCCGAGGCCGGCATCACCAAGGCTCAAGGCGATGCCCGCGGCCCGGTGGAGCACGACGGCCGCACCCACTACTCGAACGACCCGCACAGCCACGGCGACGTGTACACCTCGCTCGAGTGCGCCTCGGGCATCCTCGCTGCGCTGTACCAGCGCGAGCGCACCGGCCGCGGTGACTGGGTCGACGTGTCGATGGCCCAGACGCTGCTGTACGTGAACGAGCACGCCCACGACCACCTGTGGGACGGTGAGGTGCGGCCCGACTGGATCCGCAGTTTCCGCCCCGGCGACTACCCGGTGCTCACGGCCGCCGACGGTCAGATGGTGGTGGTGAGCGGTCACCCGGCCGAGCGCGGCACCTTCGACCGGTTCATCGCCGGGATGGGACGACCCGACCTGGCCGACGACCCGCGGTTCGCCGATGTTCCCACACGCCTCGCCAACTACGGCGCGCTGCTCGACCTGATGCGGGCATGGGCCGCCACGATGCCGAGTCCGGAGGCGATCGAGGAGGCATTCGCAGCCCACGGATTGGCCACCGGCGCGCTGCGGTCGGTGCGCGAGATCTGCGACACCGACTGGGCGCGCGAACGCGAGGTCACCGTGTCGGTCAGCGACCGCGGCGGCGGCCAGGTGCGCATCCCGAACGCGCCGTGGCGTTTCGCCGGCAGCGACGTGGTCACCGGTGGAGAACCGCGCTATCGCGGCGAGGACAACCACGCCGTACTGGCCGAACTGCTCGGCCTCGATGACGAGGCACTCGCTGGCCTCGACGCACGCGGTGTGTTGTCGAGCCGGGTGCCCAACTCCTGACCCGACCGACCCGACCTGACCGAACCGGGCCGGCAGTTCAGTCGCGTTCGCGGGGTGTGCGCGACTTGCCCAGGTTCGACACGAGGATGGCCACTGCGCCGACCAGGTAGAGCTGGCCGACAAGTGTCTCGGTGACGGCCAGCATGCGGCCCAGGTCGCCGCGCGGGGTGAGATCGCCGTAGCCGAGCGTGGCCAGGGTGACGAAGCTGAAGTAGACGAAGTCGACCGCCCGTGCCTCGTCGATCTGGCCGAAGAACGGCTGCGTCGACGCGCCGTCGATGATGCCGTACACGCTCGCGTAGAACAGGCCGGCGAGCAGGTAGAGGCACAGTGAGCCGTACACCATCGGGCCGTCGACCTTCGGCCGATCGCGGAGGTGCCGCACGATGGAAGTTGGCGCGATGAGCACCATCGCAGCGCCGATCGCCGGGATGGTCCACGTGCCGTCACGACCGAGCAGCGCCCCCAGCCATACCGCGACCACGCACACCCCCACGAAGCCGGCCGCCCATCGCATGCGGTGGAACGGCATCGCGGCGGCAGCGAGAAGCAACAGGAGAGTGACCGCCTCGACGCTGACGACGACGGCGGCCATCCAGCGCGACCGATCGGTGAGTGCGAAGCACACGATGGTGACGAGGATGAGTACCAGGCCGACACCGAACCGGTCGCGGCCGGCCGACCACCAGCGGTGGATCCCGGCGATGGGCTGGTCGGGGGAGGCGTCGGTGGCCACGGCGCGACACTACTGTCACGCTGCATTTCGCTCCGACGACCACGACCGCCGCCCCGACGCACCCGACATCGGTCGGCCCGATGAGGAACCCACCATGAGCACCCGATCGCGCAGCACCACACCCGCCCAGTCGTCGCACGATCGCGCCTATGCGGTGGGACGACGGCTGATGCACGAACTGCGGCCCGACCCGCGGGCCTGGTCGGTGAACGGCCGCGAGGTGGTGTTCGTCGCCGGCTTCGACCTCGAGGTGGAGATCGGCGGCTTTCTCACTATCGACCTCGACGACGGCAGTCGCCTGCTCGTGCAGGTGCACGACCGCCGCCTTGCCGAGCGCTCGCTCGCCACGGTCGACGTGGATGCCGGCGCCTTCAGTGATGCCATCGACGACGGAACCCCGGGAGCCGGCAGCATGGTGCGCAGTGCCAGTGTCGACATGACGGCGCGCTTCGTCGAGGGCACCGGTCGGGTGCTCGGCCGGCTCACCGCCACCGGACTCGTCGCCGGAGGTGCAGGCCCCTTCGCCCAGGCGGCCATCAGCGCCGCGTCATCGGCGGAGGTGGCGTCGATCGCCTCGGCTACCGGCTCGGGCAGCACCACGCTGGCAGTGGGAGCCCTGGTGCAGGCGGATGTACCGGCACATCTGCGTGCTGCCGGTTTCTCGCGCCACACCTTCTTGTGCGGGCAGTCGGGATCGGGGAAGACGTACTCGATGGGCGTGCTGCTGGAGCAACTGCTGCTCGAGACGACCCTGCCGATGGTGATCGTCGACCCCAACTCCGACCACGTGCACCTCGGTGCCCTGCGCTCCACCGCCGACTTGAACCGCGGACGCGAGCAGCCTCTTTCGAAGCGCGCCGAGGCCGACCTGCGCCGCCGCCACGCCCAGGCCGGCCGCGTGGTGGTGGCACGGCGGGGCGAGGGCGCCGACGTACCGCTGCAGATCCACCTCAGCGACCTCACCATCGGCGAGCAGGCGCTCACCCTGGGCCTCGACCCCATCGCCGACAGCGACGAGTTCAGCGCGTTCATCGAGGCCACCCGCTCGCTGGGCCGTGCGCGCTACGGCATCGCCGCGGTCGAGGCAGCGCTGCGCAGCCGGCTCGATGAACCGAGCCGCCGGCTGGCTCAGCGCATCGTGAACCTCGGCGTGGCCGAGTGGGGTGTGTGGGCACCCGAAGGCGAGCGGTCGCTGGTCGACATCGAGCCCGGATGGCGGGTGATCGTGCTCGACACCGGCTCGCTGGAGGATGCGCACGAGCGCGCCGTGGTGTCGTTGGGTCTCCTCGGGCTGATGCGCCGTCGCGAGCGGCGTAGTTCGGTACTCATCGTGATGGACGAGGCCCACAACATCTGCCCGCCCGATGCCACCAGCACCCTCGGCCGCGCGGTCACCGAGCATTCGGTGTGGATCGCCGGCGAGGGCCGCAAGTTCGGCATCCACCTGCTGCTCGCCACCCAGCGACCGCAGAAGGTGCACCCGAACGTGGTGTCGCAGTGCGACAACCTGCTCTTGATGCGGGTGAACTCGACCGACGACCTCCAGCAGCTCGAGACCGTGTTCTCGCATGTGCCGGCACCGATGATCGCCGAGGCGTCGTCGTTCGGTCTGGGCGAGATGCTGGCAGCGGGGCCGGTCACACCCACTCCGCTGCGTCTGCGGATGGGCTCACGGCTCACGCCGGAAGGTGGCGCCGACCTGCCCACCGACTGGGCGAAGCCCAAGTGATTGCTGAAGTCCACACCGTCGGCCGCCTCGGTCCCGACTAGCCTGCGACCACTGTCCCCGGGGAGGATTCCATGACCGACGAACCACAGCAGCAGGCCGACGAGACCTCGAAGATCCGCACCGTCTTCGCCGTCGTCTTCGGCATCGTCGCCATCGTCGGGCTGTTCGCCAGCACGGTGGCCGTGTGGGCGAACGGGGTGCTCTTCGACAGCGACCGGGTGGCGAACGCGGCCGAGGAAGCGATCCAACAGCCTGAGGCAGCGCAGTCGATGGCCACCTACGTCACCGACCAGGTGTTCACCATCGTCGATCTCGAGGCACTGCTCGAACAGCAGTTGCCGGGCAACCTCGATTCGCTGTCGGGCGTCATCGTCGGTGGTGCCCGCCAGTTCGTCGAGGACCAGTTGGCCGAGGTGTTGCAGAAGCCCGGTGTGCAGCAGGTGCTGGTCACCATCGTCCGCACCGCCCATACCCAGCTGATGAAGGTGCTGAACGGCGACGGCATGATCGACGGTGTGTCCATCAGCGATGGCAGGGTCACGTTGAACCTGCTCCCGTTGGTCACCCTGGGCCTGAACCAGGTGCAGAAGCTCGGGGTTCTCACCAGCGTGTCCATCCCCACGCTGAAAGCCGATGGCGACCCGGTGCAGCAGATCACCGAACTCGAGTCGACGTTCGGCCGCGACCTGCCTGCCGACTTCGGCCAGCTCACCGTGTTCAAGGGCGATGCCGCGGCCGAGGCCAGCGAGGTGGTGCAGCGCGCGCAAGACGTCGTCGTGCTGGTGAAGCGGGCGATCGCCCTCATCCTCATCGTCACCGTTGCAGCGTTCGTCCTCACCCTGCTCATCGCCAACCGCCGGCGCCGCGCCGTGCTGGTGCTCGGTCTCGCCGGTGCGGCCGTCATGCTCATCGCTCGCACCGCGATCAACATGGCGTTGGTCCGCACACCGAACCTCATCATCAACCCGGGTGCCCGGTCGGCGCTCGCCTCCGCACTGCAGAGCCTGGCGGGCGGCCTTCTCGAGTTGGTGACGCTGCTCCTCATCCTCGGCCTGGGCGCTGCTGCCCTCATGCTGCTCACCGGTACGGGTGCGGCAGCGGTGCGGTTCCGCTCGGCCGGCGGTGGCTCGCTCCTCACCACGCATCGCGAGATCAGTGCCGCGGTGGCGTTCGGGTTGGCGGTCCTCGCCGTTGCGGTGTTCGGCCTCGACCTGGTGCCGATGATCGCCGCGGCGGCGCTGTGCGCAGTGGGTACCGTGCTGCTGGTCGGGCGCAAGTCGGGAGTGAGCGCAGCATGACGTCGGCGGCTGGCGGCCTCGACCGCGCCCGGGCGCTGGCGCTCGACGCGGCCGATCCGCTGGCCGGATGGCGCGATCAGTTCGATCTCACCGCACCGGGGCTTCACGGCCGCGACCTCGTCTACCTCGACGGAAACTCCCTCGGGCGCACCCCGTTGCGCACCATCGAACGGCTCGATGCGGTGGTACGCGGCGAGTGGGCGCGCGACCTCATCCGCTCGTGGGACCACTGGCTCGACCTGCCCCAGCGCGTGGGCGACCGGTTGGCGCCGCTCATCGGCGCCGGTGCAGGCGAGGTGGCGGTGCACGACTCGACGAGCGTGAACCTGTACCAGTTGGTGCACGGTGCGCTCGCGCTGCGACCCGATCGTGCCGTCATCGCCATCGACGCGCACGACTTCCCGAGCGATCGCTACATCGTCGACGGCATCGCGGCCGCCACCGGCCGGACGGTGCGGCACGGGTTCGACCGGCTCGACGACGTGGCCCTGGTGGTGCGGTCGATGGTCGACTACCGCACGGCCGAGGTGGTCGACATCGCGGCCGAGACCGCCCGGGCCACGGCTGCTGGTGCTCTGGTGGTGTGGGACCTGTCGCACGCGGCCGGGGTGCTGGCCGTCGACCTGCACGGCGCGGGCGCGCAGTTGGCAGTCGGCTGTACCTACAAGTTCCTCAACGGTGGGCCGGGCGCACCGGCGTTCACCTACGTGGCGCGCGAGTTGCAGGCCGAGCTCACCCAGCCCATCTGGGGATGGTTCAGTCAGCGCGACCAGTTCGCGATGGGGCCCGAGTACCAGCCTCGCCCCGACATCGGCCGCATGCTCATCGGCACGCCGTCCATCCTGGCGCTGGCCGCAGCCGACGCCGGCATCTCGGTGTCGGCTGATGCAGGCATCGACGCCATTGCTGCGAAGGCGGCGGCGCTCACCGGGTTCGGCATCGACCTGTGCGACCAGTGGGGCCTCACCACGTGCACGCCGCGCGACGCTTCGCGCCGCGGCGGCCACGTCTCCGTAGTGCACCCCGAGGCACGGCAGCTGTGCCGGCGGCTCATCGACGAGTGCGGGGTCATCCCCGATTTCCGCGAGCCCGACATCGTGCGCCTGGGCATGTCGCCGCTCACCACGCGGTTCGTCGACGTGTACGACGGCATCGAGCACATCGCCCGTCTCGTCGCCGGCTGATCACCGCGCCGGGCGGGCCGCCACGGTCCTCCACAGGGCCGGACCGAGCGGCCACCGTTACTCTGGCCGACGGCGATGATCGCGACGAGTCGAACGGGGGAGGTGTGGCGATGGGCCGGTGTGTGCTGGCGATCGATCTGGGGAGTTCGGGCGTGAAGGTGGCCGTCGTCGACCCCGAGGGTGTGGTTCGTGGCGGCGCGGGTGAGGGTCTGCCCACCTTGTTGGTCGCCGGCGACGGTGCCGAGCAGGACCCGGCGGTGTGGTGGGAGGCGATCGGTCGGTGCAGTCGCCGCGCGCTCCAGACCTCCGGAACCGCAGCAGCCGACATCGGTCTGGTGGCGGTGACCAGTCAGTACACCTCCACCGTGGCCGTCGACGCCGCCGGGCTGCCGGTGGCCAACGCCGTCATGTGGATGGACGGACGCTCCGGTGCGTACCACCCGTTCGGGTCGCGGCCGGCCGACGAACGTGGGGCGTTGCTCGAGTGCTGGGTCGAGCGCCACGGTATGCCTGCCGGCCCCGGCGACGTGCTGGGCCAGATGGCGTTCATCCGCACCTGCTGGCCCGACGCGTGGAGCCAGGCTGCCGCGCTGGTGCAGCCCGTCGACCATCTGCTCGCCCGCATCACCGGGGTGCTCGCGGCCAACCAGAACACGGCGTTCCCGCTGCTGCTGGTCGACAACCGGGTGTGGAACACGGCCGAGTACAGCGACGAACTGCTGGCCCGCTCGGGGGCCGATGCATCGCGCCTGCCAGCACTGCAGCCCTTCGGTGTGCCCCGCGGTGCGGTGACGGCCGACGCGGCTGTACACCTCGGTATCACCACCGCAGCGGTGGCCATGGGCGGCGCGATCGACACCACCACCTCGGCCGTGGGTACCGGTGCCATCGACGACCACTCCCGGGCGGTGATGATCGGCACCACCGCAGTGGTGCTGGCCCATGTGGCGGGCAAGCGCGAAGACCTCGCCCACGCCATCACCAGCGCTCCCAGTCCGGTGCCCGGCCGCTATGCGCTCATCGCCGAGAACGGTGCGGGTGGCAAAGCACTCGACGTGTTCGTCAACAACGTCGTGTACCCCGGCGACGGCCTCGCCGGGCAGCGGCCGGACGACGCCTTCGAGCGCGTCATCGCCGCCGCTGCCACGGTGCCGCCCGGCGCCAACGGGGTGCTGTTCCTGCCGTGGCTGGTGGGTTCGATGGCACCCGAGTTCGACCGCCACCAGCGGGGCGCGTTCCTCGGTCTCGGCCTCGGATCGAATCGGGCCGACATGGCCCGTGCCGTGCTCGAGGGCGTGGCGCTGAACCTGGCCCGCCTGGTCCCCCACGTCACCGCGGTGGCTGGTTGCGGCGACGTGCCCATCCGGTTCGGTGGTGGGGGCGCGGCATCGTCGCTCTGGGGCCAGATCCTCGCCGCTGCCACCGGGTCCACCGTGCACCGCCTCGCCGACCCCGGGTTCACCAACTGTCGCGGCGCAGCGCTGGTGGCGCTCGCCGAGTCGGGCGCCGTCGACTGGGCCGACATCCCCGCCCTCGTGCAGGTGGCCGAGGTGCACGAGCCCGACCCGGTGGCCGTGCAGCGGTATGCGCCCCTCGTCGCCGCGTTCGACGACTTCCAGCATCTCACCAGCCCGTTCTTCCGCCAGTTGCACCGCACGCTGCGTCAGCAGCCTGCACCCACGCCGTCACCAACCCCGCAGGAGGCAACCCCATGACCGACACCACCTCGTCCACGCCGCGTCCGGTATCGCCGCTGCACCCGTACGCGGGTCGGTTCGCCGTGCACGCCACGATGCCCGAGCAGGGCGTGCCGAGGGAACAGATCCTCTCGGAGCTCGCCCAGATGGCGAGCGAGGAGGACCGACGCGCCGATTCAGGCCGGGTGAGCGGGTCGATCTACTCCGGCGACCACGACCACTACGCGTTCCTCGCCGAGGCCTTCGCCCACTTCGCCCACGCCAACGTGCTGCAGCGCGACATGTACCCGAGCGCCACGAAGATGGAGGCCGAGATCATCGCCATGGCGGCCGATCTCCTGCACGGCGACGCCGTGGGAGAAGGACACCAGACCGGCGGCCTGGTCACGTCGGGCGGCACCGAGAGCCTCGTCGCGGCGATGCTGGCGTACCGCGAGTGGGGGCGGGCCGAGCGGGGCATCGAGCATCCGCAGATCATCATGCCCGTCACCGGTCATCCGGCGATGAGCAAGGCCTTCCACTGGTTCGGGATCGACGTGGTGCTGGCGCCGGTCACCGACGAGTTCGTCGTCGATGTCGACTTCGTGCGCGACCACATCGGGCCGAACACGGTGGCGCTCGTGGGGTCGGCCGGTACCTACCCGCACGGCATCATCGATCCCATCCCCGAGTTGGGCGCGCTGGCGCTCGAGCACGGCATCGGCCTGCACGTCGACGGCTGCCTGGGTGGTTTCATCCTGGCGTGGGCCGATCAGCTCGGCTACCCGGTCACCCCGTTCGACCTGGCTGTACCCGGCGTCACCTCCATCTCGGCCGACACCCACAAGTACGGCTTCGCGTTCAAGGGCACCTCGGTGCTGCTGTTCCGTCCGCTGTCGCTGCGCCGCCACCAGTACTCGTTCGTGAAGGGCTGGCCCGGCGGGTTGTACACCTCGCCCAGCCTCAGCGGCAGCCGGTCCGGTGGGCTCATCGCCGCCACCTGGGCCGCGATGTTGAACCTCGGCAAAGACGGTTACCGCGCCATCGCCGCCGACATCTTCCGCACCGCCGCCGAGGTGAAGCAGGCGGTCCGCGACCATCCCGAGTTGGCGCTCATCGGCGACTCGCGGTTCATGGCGGCGTTCCGCGCCAACCCTGATGCCGCCGACCCGATCGACATCTTCCACGTCAACGACTCGCTCATCGCCAGCGGTTGGCGGATGAACGGTCTGCAGTTGCCGCCTGCCCTGCACTTCTGCATCACCAAGCCGAACACCCAGCCCGGGGTCAGTGAGGCCTTTGCAGCCGACCTGGCGACGGCCGTCGCCTACGCCGCTGCGCCCCCGACGGCACTGCCGCGTAGCGGGGCTATGTACGGCTCGGGTGGTCGTGCAGTGGATGCCGACCGGGCCGTCACCGGTATGACCGCCTGGCTCGACGCCGTGCACGAGGTGGGACCACTCGACTCGTGACGGGGGACCATGGTCCCTAATTTCACGGAGAGTAACGGAATCGCTACCCATCGGTGCAGTAGCGACGTACCATGTGCACATGACATCTCCCATCCGAGTGCTCATCTGCGACGACCACGGCATGGTGCGTGAAGCGTTGGCCCGCATGCTGGGCGCCAACGACGACATCGAGGTGGTCGCCAGCACCTCGAGCGTCGACGAGACGATGGAGGTGCTGCCGCAGGTGAAGCCCGACGTGGCCGTGCTCGACGTGCGCCTCGGCGACGGCAACGGCACCGTACTGGCCCGGTGGATCTCGCAGACCGTCCCCGGCACCAAGGTGATCATGCTCACGTCGTTCAGTTCCGATGAGGCGATGGTGCACTCGTACATGGCGGGCGCGTCGGCGTTCCTGCTGAAGAACTCGTCGGCCAACGTGCTCATCGAGCGCATCCGCGACGTGAACGCCGGCATGGCCTTCATCGACCCGGTCGAGGCCCGTGCCGCGATGACCCGGCTCGACCGGTCGGGTGCGCTGCGCCTCAGCCAGCTCGACGCCACCGATCGCTCCATCGTCGACCTCATCGCCGAAGGCCTCAGCGACAAAGAGATCAGCCAGCGCATCCACCTCAGCCCGCAGACGGTGCGCAACCGTGTGTCGCGCATCCTCACCGTGCTGGGCAAGACCAACCGCACCCAGGTCGCGGTGATGGTTGCGGCGCTCGAGCGCGACGACGTCACCGGCTGACGACATGGCCGCCATGGACGAGGTGGCCGAACCGGATCAGCGGCTCTCGCTCGTCGAGGTCCTCTCGAACGAATCGTTGCGGCAGATCACCGGTTATCTCACCGACTACGTGTGCGCACACCTTCCCGTGTTCGACGAGGCGGGTGAGGTGATCGACTGCTCGCTCGTGTGGTGGAACGACGCCTACGAGCAGGTGCGCACCGAACCGGTGCACTACGGCCAGTCGTTGACCGCCACCTACTACCGGCCTGACGACGCGATGAGCTATGTGCGGCGCTGCGTCGAGGAGGGCTACGCCGAGCAGATCTTCGAGATCGGCTCCGACGCCGTCGATCAGTACCGGGTGCCCAACACCATCGTGCGCATCCGCGTGGTGTGGCTGCGGATCGGGTCGATGCTGGTGGAGATCGGCTCCGACGAGAGCCGCGTCACGACGCTGGAACTGCAGGTGCAGGAGCAGGAACTCGCCGTACGCGAAGCCCTGCAGCAGCGCATGCGCGACCTCGACCGCGAGCGCATCGCCCGCGACCTGCACGACTCGGTCATCCAGCAACTGTTCGTCACCGTGCTCGATCTGCAGAGCGCGTCGGGTCGCGATCAGGCAGCGCAGGAGGTGGCCATCAACCGGGCCGTCGAGGGGATCGACGATGCGATGACCCAGTTGCGGCGCACCATCTACGACATCGGCCACGAGCAGCGCGAACCGTTCGAGCAGCGTCTGCGCGAGGTGGTCGAGTCGTTCGGTGCCGCACCGTTCACGATCGACCTGCAGACCGACCTCGGGGTCGATCTCCCCGACGACCTGGCCGAGGACGTGTCGATGGTGGTGCTCGAGGCACTGGCGAACGTCGCCCGCCATGCGCACGCAGCGCGATGCCAGGTGCGCGTCGCCATCGACGGGCGGTGGCTGCTGGTCACGGTCACCGACGACGGCGTCGGTCCCCCCGCCGAGTACTCGCGGATGAGCGGGCTGATGAACATGACCGAACGGGCCCGACTGCAGGGCGGCTGGTGCTGGCTGCGGCCGGGCAGCAAGCGCATCGGCTCGCGTCTCACCTGGTCGGTGCCGCTGCCGTACTGAGGTGCCGGCGACCGGTCGTCATCGGTGCGCGAGGACCTTTGTCTCAGGGCCGGGTACGGATGACCCTTCCCCGCACCCGGCCTCCGATGGTTCGATGTCCGAGCGTTCCGGATCGGCACCTCTCGATCGCACCGGCCCCCCGCTGGTGCTCCAGCCCCCGCACCATCGGGAGGTGCTGATCCGGCCGCCGAACCAGCTGCGATGCCGCCAGCAGGTCAGGGCGCCGAGCCGAAGCGGCACTCCCAGCTGTACGGCCAATCGGGATCGGTCGACCGAGCGAACGCTGGTGCGCCGTACTGCACCTCGCAGGCCTGGTCGAAGTCGACGGGCTGGGCAGCGAAGATGCCATTCGGCCGCCAGGCGCACTGCCATCCCGACGCCGTCGGCCGGCTCAGCAACGGGATCGCCGGCTCGCCGTACAGCGACTGGCAGTAGAGGTCGAAGTCGATCGAGCCGAGTGGGTAGCCCTGAGAACGCGTGTTGGCGGCTCCGGTGAGCTGTGCGGCGGCGACCGCACCGCCGAGGCCCAGCAGGAATGCGAACAGCGCCAGCAGGAGTCGTCTCATCGGGTGCCGCTCTGCTCGAGAAAGGGAACCAGGAACGATCGACAGCGCTGGGCGAACTCGCCCATCTCCTTCAGCGAGGGATCGCTCAGACCGTGCATCTCGAGGTCGGGTACCAGTTGGGCGCGGTAGTTCTTCACCGTGTTCAGCTTCAGGCCCGATGCGTCGGCGAGCTCTTTGTAGGTGGGGTCGTCGGCGGCCAGCAGGGCACGCCACAGTTTCGCGTGCCCACCGTGCTGCACGAGTGAGCGAAAACTTGCCGCGGTGCGGTACTGCGACTTGCGAGCCGGGAGGAGCGGCTGGATGGCCGGGTCGACAGGCGCACTCCCGACGGTGATGACCCGCGTGATTGCGTCGAGTTGGTATGCGAGCGGCGCGCTCTTGGAGATGACCGTGGCGATGGGCAGCAACTCCCATGCGTCGCGCAGGATGCGGGCGACCCACTCGTCGCCCTGGGTGATGATGGCCAGCCGCACCGACGGGCAGTAGCGGTGCACCTCGACCAGCGCGTCGAGCCCGCTGCCACGCTCTTGGGGGAACGACAGATCGACCAGGGCGAGGTCGATGTCGGGGACAGCCTCGAGCGTGTCGCCGACATCGGCGAGCGCCACCACCACGGTGACCTCGTACCCGAGCCGGTCGCGAATGGCGTCGGCGAACAGTTCAGCGAGCGCACTCGCATCGTCAACCAGCAGCAGATGCGGCACGTGGACGTCCTTCCTGGAGCGTTGTCTCGGTGAGGGTGGGCGCGGCTGACGCACGGCGATGGCGATCGACGTGTGCGGCCACTCGACTGCCGCCATCGATGCGGTCGATGGTGAGGTTTCCCGGGCCGAGTTCGTGGCGCAGGCTCCACAGGCCGCGTCCGGCGGCGAGGTCGTCGTGGTCGAAGCCACCCGCGTCGTCGACCACGGCGAGGTGGACCTGCTCGGCGTCGACCGACACGTCGAAACTCAGCCGGGTGGCGCCGGCGTTGAGCGCGTTCGACGTGAGGACGGATGCAGCATGACGCAGCATCTGGCCGGTGTCGCGGTCGACCACCGCCGAGGCGGTCTCGTAGGTGGGGACGCGTTCGACGGCGGCGCCGTGGTTCTGGGCGTTGCGCACGAACGGCTGCAGCACCTCGGCGAGACGCGCCGAGCCGGACTGCAGCAGTTCGTCGAGCTGGCGGAGTCGGAGCGCGAAGTCGAGTTCGTCGAGCATGCCGACCACCTCGTCGGTGTGCAGCGCACCGCGGTGCAGTCGCAGGGTGACCAGCCGGAGCTGGGCGCACACATCGTCGTGCAGCCAGTGCGCGCTGCGCCGGTGCTCGCTGCGCGCGGTCTCGACACGGATGAGATCGTTACGGGCAGCCTCGGTCGTGATCATCCGGCCGATCGACCATGCCGTCACACAGGCCAGGGCCACCCAGACGTGCACCGTGAGGTACACCGGTAGCAGGGTGTCGGCGACATCGATGTCGGGCACCGCCAGGGCGGTACCGACCAGGCCGCCGACCACACCGAGATGCATGGGCGACGACACCAGCGCCCACCAGAGCTGGCGCGGCGATGGCCGCCAGCCGATGGCATATGCGGTGAGCGAGGTGTCGGCGCCGATGACGATGCCGAGCCCGGTCGACAGCAGGGCGGCCCACCCGGGTGCCGTGCCGAAGATGCCACCCACCATCGCCAGGCCCACCAGCGATCGGAACGTGAGGTTCGCCCAGAGCGGTCGGGTGCGTTGCGTCCGCCCGAACAGGGTGAGCGCAGGGCCGATCATGCACACGAGCGTGGTCGCCACGAGCGCGAGCGGAGCGGGGTGTCGCAGCGCACTGATGCCGAGTTCGTGGTAGCTCGTGGCGTAGGTCAGCAGCACTGCGAGGCTGGCACTGAGGGCGAGCACCTGTGTGCCACCGGTGGAGCGCACGGTGATGTTGGGCCGGCGTTCGGGGTCGTCCCACGTGTTCGCCCCGGCGAGCAGCGCGAGCCACCGATCGAGCGACGCATCGTCGCGGGAAGAACTCATCTCCCGATTCTGCCCGAGTCGACGGGGCCGTCAGGACATCACCTCTACCCTCCCGACGACATATCGTCGGTGGCATGAGCCGAGCCCGACGGGTGCCGAGATCGAGCGCTCGCCGGAGCCGGTGGGTGGCAGCCGCGGTGCTGGCGATGACGGCGGCCGCATGCGCAGGCTCGGATGCGGGCACAGGGGCCGCCGATCGCGGCACGGTCACCTCGGCGCCCGACGCGGCGGCACCGACGTCGGCCGATGATGGTGCGCCCGGCACCACCGAGCCGTCGACTGTTGCGCCGACGGCAATCGGTCGGTGCAGCGAGCCTGCCACCGGTGCGGCGCAGGCGACGGTGCTCCTGTGGGAGATCATCGGAGGCGACGAGGGCCAGAACGCGTTCGACGAGTTGGTGGCCGAGTTCAACGCCTCGCAGACAGCGGTCAGGCTCGTCGCCGAGTCGGTCGGCGGCGCCAACGATCTGCTGTTCACGTTGTCGCAGACGCCGGCCGCCGAGTGGCCCGATCTCGTCGTGGCCACCCCGCAGGCCTTGAAGCGCCTGCTCGACTCCGGACGGGTGGTGAGGCCCGACGAGTGCCCAGGTGGTCAGGTGGCGGGCGACGGGCTGCTACCCGTGGTGCGGGCGACGTATGAGGTCGACGGTGTGCTGCAGGCCGTGCCGTTCGGGGTGTCGACCTCGGTGCTGTGGTTCGACGCGGTCGAGATGCGCGCCGCAGGGCTCGATCCGGCGTCGCCTCCGGCCACGCTCGAAGCACTTGCCGCTGCGTCACGCCAGATCGTCGACAGCGGTGTCAGCCCATACGGTCTGGTGGTGTACGACTGGATGACCGCCTACCTGATCACCAATGGTGCACTGCAGCGGGGCGAGATGTTCGCACTGCCCGACAACGGACGATCGGGCGGCCCGGTGTCGGTCGATCTCGACACGCCGGCCAACCGCGAGACCCTCACCTGGTTGCGCGACATCGTGGCCGTGAACGGCGGAGTGTCGATCGGGCTCACCCCGGCCGGGGTGGAAGATCTCACCCGCGTCGCCGATCCGCTCGATGGGGCGACGATGACCGTGCACACCTCGGCCGCGCTCGGCGATGTGATCGCGCTGTTGGAGGCGGGCTCGTTCCCGGGGGTGGAACTGGGGGTGAGCCCCTTGCCCGGACCGGGGCGCGGTGCGGTGCTGGGCGGGAACGGGTTCTTCCTCATCGACCACGGCGACCCCGCCCGTGCCGGGGCTGCGTTCGATGTGGTGACCTGGTTCACCGAGCCCGCCAACATCGCCCGCTTCGATGCCGCCACCGGCTACATCCCGCCGTCGTTTCGGGTCGCCGCCGAACCGGTGCTCGTGGCCGCCTGGGCCGAGCACCCCGAGATGCGGGTGGCGTGGGACCAGGTGCTCGCCCTCCCTGGCAACGACGTGACGGCCGGGGCGCTGTTCGGGCCGAGCGCCGAGGTGGAGCGGCTCTTCTTCGAACTCACGGCCGACGTGGTCGACAACGGCATGCCTCCGGCCGAGGCGCTGCAGGGGCTCACCGACGACATCAACGCGCTGCTCGCCCAGTACGACGCGGTGATCGGTTCCGGCGGGTGAGCGGTCGGTCGCGCCGCCGCGGTCGTCGTGTCGGGTTGCCCTGGCCGGCCCTGGTGCTGGCCGTCGTCGCGGTGCTGTTCTTCGCCCTGCCGCTGGTGGGCCTGCTGTGGCGCGCCCCCTGGAGCAACGCGTGGCGGTATCTCAGCGACGACGCTGCGCTGACGGCGTTGCGCCTGTCGCTGGTGTGCTCGCTGTGGGCCACGGCGCTGTCGGTGCTGTTCGGTGTACCGCTCGCCTGGCTGCTGGCGCGTGTCGAGTTCCCCGGCCGCGCCGTCGTGCGCGCCCTGTGCACGTTGTCGATGGTGCTGCCGCCCGTGGTGGGTGGTGTGGCACTGTTCTTCGCTCTGGGCCGTCGCGGGGTGGTGGGCCAGTACCTCGACCGGTGGTTCGACCTGCGCCTGCCGTTCACCACCGCCGGTGTGGTGGTGGCCCAGACCTTCGTCGCGATGCCGTTCCTCGTGGTCACCGTCGAGGCCGCGTTGCGTCAGCTCGACCTGCGTGTCGACGACGCCTCACGCACCCTCGGTGCCTCGAGTTGGTACACGTTCCGTCGCGTCACTCTGCCCGCCATCCGCCCGGCGCTGGTGGCCGGAGCAGTGCTGGCCTGGGCCCGTGCCCTCGGCGAGTTCGGCGCCACCATCACCTTTGCCGGCAACTTCCCCGGCACCACCCAGACCCTGCCGCTCGCCGTGTACCTGGCCCTCGAGACGAATCCCGAGCAGGCCATCGTGCTGGCGCTGGTGCTGATCGCCGTGTCGTTCGCCGTGCTGGTGGGCCTGCGCGACCGGTGGCTGGGCCGCGAGCGCACCACCGTGCCGGAGGTGATGGCGTGAGCCTGGAGGCGGCCATCGAGGTACGCGTCGGTTCCCTCGCGCTCGATCTGGCGCTGTCGGTGCAGCCGGGTGAGGTGCTCGCGCTGCTGGGCCCGAACGGGGCAGGAAAGACCACCGTGCTGCGCTGCCTCGCCGGCCTCACCCCCATCGACGCGGGCTGCATCGCCATCGACGGCGTACCCGTCGACCGACCGGCGGGCGACGGCGCCGAGGTGTTCGTCGGGCCCGAGCACCGGCAGGTGGGGTTCGTCTTCCAGGACTACCTGTTGTTCGCACATCTGAGCGTGCTCGAGAACGTGGCCTACGGACTGCGTGCTCGCGGGGTCGCCAAGGTCGAGGCCCGCCGCCTTGCCGGCGAGTGGCTCGACCGCCTGGGGCTGGCGGCCTACGCACGCCAGCGGCCGCGGGTGCTGTCGGGTGGGCAGGCACAGCGCACCGCACTGGCTCGGGCGTTGGCCACGGCGCCACGCTTACTGCTGCTCGACGAGCCGCTCGCAGCCCTCGACGTGGCCACCCGGTCCGCCGTGCGCCGCGACCTCCGTCAGCACCTCGACGACTTCGGCGGGATGTGCGTGCTCGTGACCCACGATCCGCTCGACGCATTCGCCCTCGCCGACCGGGTGGCGGTGGTCGACGCTGGTCGCATCGTGCAGACCGGCACCCTTGCCGACGTCACCGCTCATCCGCGCTCGCGCTATGCCGCCGACCTCGTGGGGGTGAACCTCGTGGCAGGCGATGTGCGCAGCGGCGTGCTCACCACGTCGACGGGCACCACGGTGGTCATCGCCGATGCTCCCGACGGCCCGTCGTTCGCCGTCATCCGTCCGCACTCGGTGGCGCTCGTGCGCATTCCTGCCGAGGGCTCGAGCGCACGCAACGTGTGGCCGGGCACGGTGACCATCATCGACCGATTGGGCGAGCGTGCCCGGGTGGGCATCGACGGCGTGCTGCCCCTGACGGCCGAGATCACGGTGGCCTCGCTCGAGGCCCTCGGCCTGCGCCCGGGCGACACCGTGCACGCGTCGGTGAAGGCCACCGACATCGAGTGCTACGCCGCATAGGCTCGCCGCCCGTGAGCCGCCGCGCCGACCAGCACCTCCTGCTCGGCGAGTGGGCCTGTCTCGGTGCCGTCTACCCGGCGCCGACCCACGGCTTCGCTGTGGCGGCGCGACTGAAACCTGCCGGCGACATCGGGCGGGTGTGGTCGATGTCGCGTGCGCTCACATATCGCTCGCTCGATCAACTCACCGGCCGCGGCTACGTCGAGGCGGTGGGTGAGGAGCCGGGTATCGCGGGAGGGAACCGCACCATCCTGGCCGCCACCCGCACCGGTCGGGCCCAGTTGCGCCACTGGGTGGCGACCCCCGTGGCACACCTCCGCGACCTCCGCAGCGAACTGCTGGTGAAACTGGTGGTCGCCGACCTGTGCTCGATCGAAGTGCGACCGATGCTGGTGCAGCAGCGCGAGCGGGTGGCCGAGCTGGGCCGCGCCATCGACGACACCCTGGCCGGAGACGCCGGCGCGACCGCAGTGGATCCGGTGCTGCTGTGGCGCAGTGAGGCATCGCACGCCGCGCTGCGGTTCCTTGACCGGCTGCTCGGTCCCTGACCAGTCGATTCCTGGTCGCGGCTCTCGCCGCCACCCGCATCGGCCGGGCATACTGGTCGTCCGGGTCGCCGCCTCGGCGGCACCGCTACCCGGCCCCTCTAGCTCAATGGCAGAGCAGCGGACTTTTAATCCGTTGGTTCAGGGTTCGAGCCCCTGGGGGGGCACCAACCACTGGGCGGCGTCGGGAGCCGGCCCGATCGGTGTCGGGCGCGGTGGGCGCATGTACCGAGGTACATACACCGGCCACCCCTTCGGGTGCCATTGTGCCGGGCACGGTGCACCGCCTGGGTCGAGGCGATTCGAGTTGGCGCGCCGTCGACCGACGTCGCTCATGACCCCGCCATCACTGCCCCGTGCAATCCGGTTGACGGCCCATGGCGGTTGACGCGCGCCGCCATACCGACCGGCACGAGCGGGTGGGCATCACCGACGCAGTCGTGCGCGGCCCCGGCAGGTGGATGCCTCTGAACGCCTCGAGCACCATGCACGCCCTGGCAGCGGGGTGCGTCGGTGCCCTGGCGGCGATCGGCATCGTTGCCACGCTCGAAGCCGAGGGCGACACACGCGCCCTGCGCACGGCTGGTGCCTGGGTGGCTGCCACCCTCCTGGCACTGCCCCTCGTCTGGCGGTCGCACGGTGGCTGGACCACCGGGGGCGTCGGTCTGGGTGTGCGCATCCTCGGCCTCGGTGCGCTCGTCGCCGCTGTGATGGTGTCGTTCGCCACCGAGTGGACGGTGGGGTTGTGGCCTGCCCTCGGTGTCTTCTTCGGCGCCGACGCCGCGCTGAGCATCCGTTCGGTACGCAGGCTTCCTGCCGGTGGTATGCCCCTCGGTCCGATGGTGCTGTCGGCCCGACACCTGCTGTGGCTGGTCCTCGTGGCCGCAGCAGCACTTGCGTTCGGCAGTGGTTGGTCCGCCGTGCCCGCTGCCGTGGTGGCGGCCGAGGTGGTCGCCCTCGTCGCGATGCTCACCACCTGGAGGGCGTTGCGTCTGCTCGCTCGCTACGACCACGAGATGCGCACCTCGCGCACCACAGTGCTCGAACGCGAACACCGGGCTCAGGCAGCCTTCATCCACGACGACGTGGTGCCGGCCGTTCGCCTCCTCCGTCAGCAGTTGATCCGCGGCGGCGTGCCCGATCCCGACAGCCTCGGGCAGGTGGTGGCCGAACTCGAACGCCTCGAGCACACCCTGCGTGACGGGCAACTCGATGCTGCCCTGCGCAGCGGCGGTGCCACCGTCGCCGAGATCGTGCAGCCGTTCCTGCGTGTCGCCCAGTCGAACCGCGTCACACTGCGCGGTGTGCCCAGCCGCGACGTCGGCTCGCTCCGCCTCGGCGAATCCGAGGGTCGGCTCCTGCGTCGGTGCGTGGCCGTGCCGGTCACCAACGCGGTGCTCGCCGGGGCGCAGACGCTGGCCGTCGACATCGACATCGACGGCACACACCTGGTGGTGGTCGTCGAGGACGACGCGGGCGGATTCGACCAGCACCCCCTCCACCAGGGTCGTGCGCTCGACCAGTTGGCCGGCGAACTGCACGACGCAGTGTCGGTCGAACGACTCGACGGCGGCACCCGCGTCACCAGCCGAGTGCCCATCGGCTCGTCTGCCGACCGGCCGTTCGCGCGTCGCTCACCCCGCACTTCGGCGCCGTCGCCGGCGAACGATCGAGGTACCCGATGACCACCGTGCTGCTCGTCGACGACAGCGCCCACGCCTGCGAGCTGTTCGCCGACGCGATCCGCCAGCGTCTCGAGTACGACGTCATCACGCTCCGCTCGCCGAGTGAGGTCACCGCCGAGCTCGTTCAGGCCGAGCAGATCGATGTTGCCGTGGTCGACCTGTCGTTCCCAGCCGACGAACTCACCGGTGCCGATGTGCTGCTGCAACTGCACCTCGACACGCCGTCGACACGGTTGATCATCCTCACCGATGGCGACGCCTGGGCTGCCGACCTGTTGCGCGACAGCTGGGAGGTGTTGCCCATCGCCTGCGCGCTCAGCAAGAGCAGTCCGGTGAGCGTTCAGCTCGATGCGGTGCGGTGTGTGGTGGAGGAGGGAGAGGCACCGATCGATCCGGTGCTGCAGCCGTTGCTGCCGGCGGTGAAGAGCCCGTGGCGCACGCTCGACGGGTTCAGCCGCCTGGTGCAGCACCGGGGCCATGCCAAGTTGTGGCAGGCCGTGCTGGCGTGCGGACCGACCGCCGAGTACCAGGACCTGGCCCAGTACAGCGGGTTGCGGCTCAATGCGCTGCGGAACTACCGCGCCCAACTGTTGCCCGAGTTGAGCCTGCACGGTCTGCACAACCCGCCGATGCGCGACCTCTACATGTTCGTGATGCGGTGCCGGCCGTTCCTCGCCCCGTTCGTGGAGGCCAAAGGGCTCACCCTGCGCGCCGAGCGCTCCGACGGCTGACGCGCCCGCTTGGCGCTCCGTCAGCGGCTCAGGGCGCGGGCGGCGACGACGTCGAAGTAGTCGGCGTCGAGGGTGATGAGCCCGTCGCGCACGGTGTGCAGCGTCCACCCCGGCACCGAGCCGGTGGGGAAGTGGCACCACCACTGGCTCCAGGCGACGTGTTCGTCGCCGGCGGCATCGACCAGTTCGAAGCGCACGCCCTGCTGCGGCATCTCGGTCTCCATCCGCTGCAGATAGGCGGCAACGGCGTCGTGGCCTTCGAAGCGCCCGTAGACGAGGTCGGTGAACACTGCGTCGGGAGCGAACAGAGCAGCGAGTTCGCTGTAGCGCGCTGCGGTCTGGATGTCCCAGAAGCGGCGCACCAGGTCGGCCGCCGGGCCCGATGCGTTCCGCGGGTCGATCGACCATCCCGCTGCGCCGGCCGCGTCGGGTGACTCCTTGCCGGGCCGCAGGCGGCGGTAGGCGATGCTGTCGACGTAGTCGGCCGCGTAGGTGACCTGGCACGCCTCGTTCAGCCGGTACAGGCTCTGGCCGGGGATCGGCACGGCCGCGCCGTCGCTGCCCGGCACCCACATCGTCCAGCGTGCCCATCCGACAGTGCGGTCGGCCTCGACCTCCCACTCGTCGAACCGCACACCGCGCGACGGCATCATCGCCTCCATGTGCCCCATGAACTCGGCGATCGCCGCCTTGCCGCGCTGGGGGCCGAAGAAGGGGTCGTAGTAGACGGCATCGTCGGCGAACAGCTCGACGAGCCGGGTGTAACGCTGGTCGGACTCGACAGCGCCGAAGGAACGGATGACATCGACAGCAGGACCGGGCATGTCGTGGAGCGTACGGTCGATTCGCCGGGCGTGAGTTGTCGGAGATACCCCCAGGGGGTATAGTACGTTCATGCCGCACGGATATGCTGCCGACAAGCAGCAACTGCTCGCCCGCCTGCGCCGCATCGAGGGCCAGGTGCGCGGCCTGCAACGCATGATCGACGACGACACCTACTGCATCGACGTGCTCACCCAACTTGCTGCGGTGAGCAAGGGTCTACAGGGCGTCGGGGTGCACCTGCTGCACGACCATCTCCAACACTGCGTCGCCGGCGCCGCCGGCGACGAACATCGCACCGGCGAACTCGTCGACGAGGCCACCCGAGCCGTCGAACGGCTGCTGCGGTCGTAACGTCGAGCCGAACCCCCGAAGGGACATCGTCATGAACAACCCCACGAACATCTCCGGCGACAGCACCAGCAGCGTCACCCTGTCGGTGCCGGGCATGACCTGTGGTCATTGCAAGGCCGCCATCGAAACCGAACTCGGCAAGGTCCCCGGCGTCGCCTCGGTCAGCGTCGATCTCGACACCAAGCTCGTGGCCGTCGTCGGCACGGCACTCGACCACGAGGCGCTCGTCGCTGCGGTCGACGAAGCCGGCTTCGACGTCGCCGACTGATCCCACGCCGGCACGTCCATGTCGTCGCCCCGCAACCGCCTCGTCTCCTACGGCTTCGTGCTCGTCGGACTGTTCGGCACCGCGTACGCGGTGGGCGAGCGACTGCCCGGGCATCAGCACAGCAGTTCCGACGGTCACTCGCATCAGCACGGCACGAGCGACAGCACCGAGACGGCAGGTCACGATCTGGCTGGTCTGGGTCTGTCGAGCGCCGTGGGCGACTACCAGCTTGTCGTGGTCGAGCGCACCAGCACCGCGGTCGCCCTGCGCATCGACCGCGCCGGTGTGCCGGTGGTCGATTTCGCCGAGGTGCACGGCGCACTCGGGCACCTGCTGGTGGTGCGCCGCGACCTCCAGGGTTTCCAGCACCTCCACCCGGTGCTCGGCCCCGACGGCGTATGGACCGCCACCCTCGACCATCCCATCGACGCCGGAGCGTGGCGGGCCGTGCTCGAGACCGAACCCTCGGGCGGAGGCGTGCTCGTGATGGGCGTCGACCTGCTCGTCGGCGGCGAGGCCGCGCCGGTGGCGGTACCGCCGCCCAGCAACGTCGCCACCGTCGAGGGGCTCACTGTCGCCCGTCAGGGGTTGTGGTTCACCGTCACCCCCAGCGACTCGCTGCAGCCGTGGTATGGGCAGTCCGCCCACCTGGTGGCGTTCCGAGAGGGTGACCTCGCCTACGCCCACCTCCACCCGGCCAACGATGTCGTCGGCGACTACCGCTTCAACGGTCAGTTGCCCGGCCCCGGCACCTACCGACTGTTCCTCCAGTTCCTCGCCGAGGGCGAGTTGGTCACCGCCGCGTTCACGGTGGTCGAGCCATGAGCGGGCCAGCCGTGCCCTCGCTCGTCGACCAACTCGACCTCGAGGTCACCGGTATGACGTGCGCCGCCTGCGCCAACCGCATCGAGCGCCGCCTCAACAAGATCGATGGTGTGCAGGCGTCGGTGAACTACGCCACCGAGACCGCCCGTGTGGAGTTCGACCCGGCGCTCGTGGTGCCCACCGATCTCGTCGCTGCGGTCGAATCGATCGGCTACGGCGCGGTCCTGCCTGAGCCGGCAGGGGCTGTCGCTGCGCCCGACGAACAGCCCGACACCCACGACCCCCTCCTGCAGCGACTCGTCGTCGCCGCGGTGCTCGGCCTGCCCGTGCTGCTGCTGTCGATGGTGCCCGCGCTGCAGTTCCGCAACTGGCAGTGGCTGGCGTTCGCGCTCGCCTCACCGGTGGCCACCTGGGCAGCCTGGCCGTTCCATCGGGCGGCGTGGAAGAACCTCCGCCACGCCGAGGCCACGATGGACACCCTCGTGTCGCTCGGCGTGGCCGCCGCCTACCTGTGGAGCACCTACGCGTTGTTCTTCACGTCGGCCGGCGACAACGCGATGACGATGAGCATGTCGCTGCTCGGCAGCGTCGGTGGCGACCACCACCTGTATCTCGAGGTGGCCTCCACCACCGTGGCGCTCATCCTCGCCGGCCGCTGGTTCGAGTCGCGCTCGAAGCGCCGGGCCGGCAGCGCGCTACGCGCCCTGCTCGATCGTGGTGCGTTCGAGGCCGTGGTGATCGACGCATCGGGCGCCGAGCGGCGGGTACCGGCGGCCGACCTGCGCGTGGGCGACCGCTTCGTCGTGCGGCCCGGCGAGCGCATCGCCACCGACGGCATCGTCGAGGAGGGCACAGCGGGCATCGACACCTCGCTGGTCACCGGCGAGAGCGTGCCGCGCGAGGTGGCCCCGGGCGATGCGGTCACCGGCGCAACCATCGACACCAACGGACGTCTGGTGGTGCGCGCCACTCGTGTGGGCGCCGACACCACCCTGGCGCAGATGGCGCGCCTCGTCGCCGATGCCCAGAGCGGAAAGGCGCCGGTGCAACGCCTGGCCGACCGCGTGGCCGGGGTGTTCGTTCCCGTGGTGGTGGCGCTGGCGGTGACCACCCTCGGGTTCTGGTTCGCCCGCACCGGCTCGTTCAGTGATGCGATGGGCCCGGCGATGGCGGTGCTCATCATCGCCTGCCCCTGCGCCCTCGGTCTGGCCACCCCCACCGCCTTGCTGGTGGGCACCGGCCGCGGTGCGCAGATGGGGGTGCTCATCCGCGGCCCCGAGGTGCTCGAGAGCACCCGTGCTGTCGACACGGTGCTGCTCGACAAGACCGGCACCATCACCACTGGCTCGATGGCGGTGGTGGCTGTCGAGCCGGTGCCGCCGCTGGCAGTGGCTGATGTGCTGCGTGCCGCCGCAGCCGTCGAGGCCGCAAGCGAGCATCCGATCGCCCGCGCCGTCGTCGCCCATGCCCGCGAGGCCGGTGTCGACCTGCTGCCCGTTGCCGACTTCCGCAACGAACCCGGTGTGGGCGCGCGCGGCACCGTGGTGCTCGACGATCGAGCCGTCGAGGTGAGCGTGCGCCGCGCCGGCCCGGCCGCCGCGACGGAGGCGGTACCGGCGGGTGACGCGGCAACGGTGGTGGAGGTGGTGGTCGACGGGCGGGTCGCCGGGCGTCTGGCGTTGGCCGACACCGTGAAGCCCAGTAGTCGCAGCGGAATCGCTGCGCTGCGCGACCTGGGCCTGCGCCCGGTGCTGCTCACCGGCGACAACGAGGCCATCGCCGCTGCCGTCGCAGCCGAGGTGGGCATCGACCCGGCCGATGTCGTGGCCGGCGTGCTGCCCGCCGGGAAGGTGGCCGTCGTGCGCGACCTGCAGGCGCAGGGTCGGGTGGTGGCGATGGTGGGCGACGGGGTGAACGACGCCGCCGCGCTGGCACAGGCCGATCTCGGCATCGCGATGGGCACGGGCACCGATGTGGCGATCGAGGCGAGCGACCTCACCTTGATGCGGGCCGAGATCCCCGCTGTCGTCGATGCAGTGCGCCTCAGCCGACGCACGCTCGCCACCATCAAGGGCAACCTGTTCTGGGCCTTCGCCTACAACGTGGCCGCCATCCCGCTTGCCGCCACCGGGCTGTTGTCGCCCGTGGTGGCCAGCGCGGCGATGGCATTCAGTTCGGTGTTCGTGGTGAGCAACAGCCTGCGCCTGCGTCGCTTCCGGTCGATCACTCAGGCGGCCGAGCCGCCGCACTGACGGTTGGGGCGCACCCGACGCGTCGGCGCCTCACCCTCGGGTTCGGGTCGCACTGATCGGGACCTGGCCCCAGGGCAGGGTGTCCACCAACTGCGCGGTGAGATCGTGCAGTTCGGCAGCGGTCGTGTGCACGGCCGCCGACCCGAGCCCGGCCGGATCGTGGATGTCGTCGAACTGGCTGTCGTCGACGAGGTCGATTCCGCGTCGCCGCCGGATGACGTTCGCGGCCCAGGTGTCGAACCCCACGTTGCGCGGGGCCGTGGTGCCCTCCACTTCGCGGACGAGTTCGCGCAGCGTGAAGGTGCGCACCCAGGTGCGCCGATCGTCGGCGACCAGGTGGCGCAACTGAGCACGGCACATGGTGATGACGAGGTCGGCGCCATCGGCGACCAGCACGGCCTCGGTGGCTTCGCGCGCCACGTGCTGCGACAGGTCGATACCCCAGGGGCTCAGTGCCCGGACGGCATCGAGGTGGATCGGCCGCATCGCGGCCTCGGTGCCGGCCGAGGTGATGACGGCATCGATACCGGCGCGCGCGAGGTGATGACGCAGCAATGCCGCTGCCATCGGAGACGTGCAGACGTTCTCTGCGCACACCATGAGGACTCTCGCCGTCACCTGTGGGACGGTTCCGAACAGGCGGTGGTGTGCACGGTTTCGACCCCGGAAATTCGCCCTTCTCCGGCAATCCGTTTCGCCGTTCGGCATGTCGGTGGCGACATGCCCGGAGGTGTCGATGGGCACCTCCGTCGTCATGCCGTTGCCAGGGCGATGGTGCGCAATCGGTACAGCATCGCGGCGCGGTGATTGCGAATCGTCCGCTCGGTCACCTGTGCCTCGGCCGCCAGTTGGGCGGTCGTCGTGCCCTCGGCCAGACGCCGGGCGAGGACGAGGTCGTCGTCCGACATGCCTGCCCGGGCGGCGTCGTCGAGCAGTCGTCGTAGCTCGGTACCCGCATCGTCGGTTTCGGTGGCGGCGCTGTCGGCGAACCGCTCGTTCGGCACCGGGACGAACACGGCCTTGCGGCGCCGGTGGCGGCGAAAGGCGTGGTACTCGCAGTCGCGCAGGAGGCCGGCAACCACGAACGTCGGTCGGCGATCGATGGGATAGGTGCGGATGACGGTCCACGCCGCAGCCAGCAGGTCGTCGATGGAGCCGACGAGCTCGGTGCCGACGGGGGTGTTCCGTCGGGCGATCGCGCTGAGGCCGGGCAACAGGCGCTGCAGCACCACCCGTGCCGCCAAGGGGTGGTGGCGGGCGGCGGCCAGCAGGTCGCCCAACAGGGCGTCGTCGTGGTCGGCCGCCCGGGCCACCTGCCCGAAGCCCGACGCAACGAGCAGGTCGTCGAGCGACGCGAAGTGCTCGATGCACAGCGACCACGACCGTGCGGCCGACAGGGCGCGGGGTGACCTGTTGAGCCGCCCCCATTCGCGTTGCAGTCGCACGAGCGTGTGGCGGGTCGGGCTGGTCGGTGCCGTGACCGTGCTGGCAGTCGTGGCGGTGCGTGCGGATGGGGTGGCATGGTCGAGATGGGGTGACATGGCCGAACGGTGAGCGGCACCCCTCTCCCACCGACTCTCCGCACGCCTCACCGCGCTGCTCCGCGCCGGTGACGATGTCTCAAGAAATCGTCAAGAACGGCCCGCGAACTGGGGGAACAGGATTGATGATTTCCGATCCGACTGCGTCGTCGCCGATCACTGGGTCATGACGACATGGCAGGTGTGCTGGACCGCCGGACCCGACGCAGGCGCGAGTCGCCTGCTCGCGGCGGGGACCCATCTGGTGGGCAGGGCGCCCCAGGCGGCGGTCCGCTGCGCCGATACGCTGCTCGAACCCTTCCATCTCCGCCTCGACCTCTCCGACGACCGCTGGCAGGTGTGTCAACTGGCGGGCCGTCTGCCCATCCGGTGCGGCCCCGACTCCATCGAGGTTGGCACGAGCACCCTCCGCATCACCCGGGCACCGGCCGGGTCGGTGGCGACGGTGTCGTGCGCCGAGCCGGGCACCGTCGTGCGCGCCCCCCGGGCGGCCCCGCAGGGGGCGCCGATCCCACTGGTGGGTGCGCCGACTGTGCCGACCGCGTCGCACCTGTCATCCGGCCTCGACCACAGCGGGGCGGCGAGCACGTTGGTGCCGGCCGCCGTGGCCTGTGCGGCTGCGATGATGGTGGCTGCTCTGATCGGCCAGCCGCTGATGGCGCTGTTCGCCGTGGTGGGCCTGCTCGCATCCGGGGCCGGTGCGGCGGTGCAGTTCCGTGGCACGAGGCGTCGGCACCGATCGGCGGTGGCCGCCGAGCAGCGGGAGGCGGCGGCGTGGCGCGACGCGGTCGATGCCCAGTGCCGTGCCTGGACGACGTCCTGGTGTTCCCGGCACGGCTCCCTGGCCGATCGCCTGGCGGTCCTCGCCCACCGCGGCGCGGGGTTGTGGGAGCGGCGGCCTGACCACGGCGATGCGTTCACGGTGCCCATCGGGACAGGCAGCCTGTCGTGGTCGCCGGTGGTCGAGCCGGTCTGCGTCGGAGCCGCCGAGCCACGATCGGTCGATCACCTACCGGTGGTGGTCGACCTCGTCGGCGGTGCCGTCGTCGCAGTCCGCGGCCCCCTGGCCGACAGTGTGGTGCGCAGCTGCCTGGTGCAACTCGCCTGTCAGACCGGCCCTGCCGACTGGCGGTTGGTGGTGCTGTCAGTGAACCCCGAGCGCTGGAGTTGGTGTGCCCCGTTGCCGCAGGCCCAGCATCCCGAGCACGGTCCGCTAGTGGGTGACGACGGAGCTCTCGCCGAGGGGCTGCGCGACGACGCGGTGGCGCACACCGTGGTGGTCACCGATCGTGCCGACCTGCTGACCGTGCGTACGAGCATGCTCCGCCGGATGCTCGCCGGGTCCGGCCCGCCGGCAGTGCTGCTCGTGAGCGACGACGCAGCCGCTGTGCCAGCGGTGTGCACTGCGCTGATCGACACGCGCCAGGATGGCGGTGCGCGGTTCGTGCCCGACACCCGCGCGGCGAACGACGTCGTCCAGGTGCGCCTTGCCGGGCTCGGGCTGGCCCCTGCGGCGGACGCCGCCGCTCGGCTGGCGCGGTTCCACGACCCGGAAGACCCACGGTCGGGTGATGGAGCCGTTCCTACCCGGGTCGACCTGGTCGACCTGCTCCGCTCCGCCGGTACCGACCCGCTCGATCCGGTGTCGATCGCTGCTGGCTGGCGCAGCGCAGCCGTGGATGCTGCGCCGGCCTGCCCGCTCGGGCGCACCGGCGGTGACGCCCGGGTCGATCTCGACCTGGTGGCCGACGGGCCGCACGGCCTGGTGGCAGGCACCACCGGAGCCGGCAAGAGCGAATTGCTGCGCAGTCTGGTGACGGGCCTGGCCTGCCGGGTGCCGCCTGACCAACTGGCGATGGTGCTGGTCGACTACAAGGGCGGCGCCGCCTTCGACTCGTGCGCCCGGCTACCCCACGTGGTGGCCGTGATCACCGACCTCGACGGACGCCTTGCCGAGCGGGCGCTGCGCGGGTTGCAGGCCGAACTGGCCCGACGCGAGCACGCCGTGCGCTGCCTCGGTGCGGCCGACCTCGCCGCGGCCCGTCGCCGCTGCGATTCGCCGGTGTTCCCGCGGCTCTTGGTCGTGGTCGACGAGTTCGCCGCCCTCGCCGCCGAGCAGCCGTCGTTCCTCCATGCCCTGGTCGGCATCGCCCAGCGCGGACGGAGTCTCGGACTGCACCTGCTGCTCGCCACGCAACGGCCGGCCGGTGTGGTCGACGACGACATCCGGGCCAACACGCAGTTGCGACTCGCGTTGCGCCTGCACGATCGGGCCGATGCCCTCGACGTGGTGGGCGATCCAGCACCGGCGATGCTGTCGCGGCGCACCCCCGGCCGGGCGGTGCTGCGCCTGGGAGCCGATGAGCTGATCACGTTCCAGACCGCGCTGCTCGACGATGGCGACGCCGTGGTGGACGCCGTGCGGCAGGCCGCCGGGTTGCTCGGTGCCGAACCGCCGGGCTCGCCGTGGAGCGAACCGCTCCCGGCCGTGCTGTCGGCCGACGAGGCGGGTCGGCGGCTCGGCGCTGCTGCCACACCCACCATGGTCGGGGTGATCGACCTGCCCGATGAACGCCGGTGCACGCCGTTGGAGTGGGGCCCCTCCAGCGGGGCTCTCGCCGTGCTCGGCGCGCCGGGTTCGGGCGTGTCGTCGACGCTGGTCGCAGTGGCGCGGGCGGCGTTGTCGAGCGACGGTGCGAGGGGAGTGCTGGTGCTCGACGCAGGTGGCGACCCACGGTGGGACGACGTCGCCCGGCACCCGCGGTGCACCGGCGTGGTGCGACTGCACGAACGCGAGCGTCTGTGGCGCGCCTTCCGCTGGGTGGCGGATCGGCTCGATGCTGCCGAGGTGCCGCTGCACCCGATGGTGGTGCTCGTCGACGGGCTCGGCGCGTTGCGTCGCGACCTCGACGACCTCGATCGCATGGCCGAGTTCGAGGTGCTCCAGCGGGCGCTCGGTGACACCTCGGGTCGGGTGGCGGTGGCCGCCGGGGCCGACGGCGCCGCCGCACTACCGGGTGCGTTCGTCGCTCACTCCACCCACCGCTGGGTGCTGCACCTCCACGACCGTGGCGACGCCGCAGCGCTCGGGGTGTCGCCGTCGGCTGTGCCACCGGCTGTCGCCGGGCGGGTGGCGCTGCCCGACGGCACCGAGGCGCAGGTGGTCGCCCCGTCGTCGACCCCGCTCGAACCGTCGGCTGCGCAGCGGGCCACCCCGGTGCGCCGGGTCGAGGTTCTGCCTCCGCACGTCGACGCTGCCCTCCTTCCTCCGTCGCGATCCGGGCCGGGTTCGTGGTGGCCGGTGTTGGGTGTCGACGCAGCAACCCTCGATGCAGCAGTGCTGGAGGTGCCCGACGGCGAGCACCTGCTGGTGGTGGGCCCGGCGCGCAGCGGCCGGTCGAACGCCCTGCGGTGGATCGAGCGCACCTGGCTGCAGAGCGGCGCCGGCGCGTCGGTGTGGCTGTCGCCCCGGGCGGCGCAGCGAGCGGGAATCGCCATCGCCGACGAGGTCGATGGCGTGCTCGCCACGATCGACGGGATGCTCGCCAGTGGGCAGCGGTGCCTGGTGCTCGTCGACGATGCCGAACGGGTGCCCGACGGCGCGGGTCGGCTCGAGGCGTTGGTGTCGTCGACGCGGCCGGGGCTCACGGTGGTGGCGGCAGGCCGAGCTGAGGCACTCCGCACGCGGTACGGCGACTGGACGGCAGCGGTACGGCGCAGTCGACTCGGTCTGGTGGCCGCCTCGTCGCACGAACTCGACGGCGACATACTCGGCGTCACCCTGCCGCGGCGCTGTCCCGTGATGCCACGTCCCGGGTTGATGCACCTCGTCGATCACACCGGTTGTCGGCTGCTGCAGGTGCCGTTCGTCCCGCTCCACGACCTCGAGCAGCCGAGCGATCGAGGTGCGGCGCGTGCACATCGGCTCCGGCTTTGACAAAATGTAAAACGTGACCGAACTGGCCGATCCCACCGCACCTCCCACGACCGTCGACCTCGTCGTCAACGGCACGCCGGTGTCGGTACGCGCCGACCATCCGCACCTGTTGGCTGCGCTGCGCGACGAACTCGACATCACCTCGCCGAAGGACGGCTGCTCGCCGAGCGGACAGTGCGGCTGTTGCACCGTCCACATCGACGGCAAGGCCGTGGTCAGTTGCCAGACGTCGCTCGCCAAGGCGGCCGGCAAGCAGGTGCTCACCCTCGAAGGTGTCGAGCCGACCGAGCGCAAGGCGTTCGCCGATGCGTTCGCCGCCTGCGGTGGCCTGCAGTGCGGGTTCTGCATCCCGGGCATCGTCATGCGGGCCAAGGCCCAGATCGACAAGAAGGGCGCGGCGCTCGAGCGCAGCGACATGGCCCGCCACCTCGGCGCGCACCTCTGCCGCTGCACCGGCTACGTGAAGGTGCTCGACGCCATCGAAGCCGTCGCCCAGGGCACCGCCTGCGCGCCGGCCCTGTCGGGCGAGGTGGGTGGCGACGGCGCCAAGTACGAGGCCGCCGAACTCGCCCTCGGCGACCGCGGCTACATCGACGACATGCGCGTGCCCGGCACGCTGCACGCGGCGCTGCGTCTCACCGACCACACCCGCGCCGACATCGTGGCCGTCC
This sequence comes from Ilumatobacteraceae bacterium, assembly GCA_044238435.1. GTDB lineage: Bacteria > Actinomycetota > Acidimicrobiia > Acidimicrobiales > Ilumatobacteraceae > VFMC01. Next base: position 48,900 of record JBIIDH010000002.1, read on the forward strand.
ACACCGAGGCCGCGCTCGCCGCGCCCGGTGTGCACGCCGTGTTCACCGCCGCCGACATCCCCGGCGAGGTGTACGTCGGTCTCATCCACAAGGACTGGCCGGTGATGATCGGCGTCGGCCAGCGCACCAGTTACGCGGGCGACGTGCTGGCGGTGGTGGTGGCCGACACCCGCGAGCAGGCCCGTGCCGCGGCGAAACTCGTCACCGTCGACTACACGGTGCACCAGCCCGTCACCGACGCCGTCGCCGCGCTCGAACCCGGTGCGCCGGTGGCGGTGTGGAACACGCCCAGCAATGTGCTGAGCACCAGCGAGTACGCCCGTGGCGACGTCGATGCGGCGCTGGCCGCCTCCATGCACACCGTGCACCAGGTGTTCCAGACCCAGCGCATCGAGCATGCGTTCCTCGAACCCGAGAGCACGCTGGCCGTGCCCGCCACCCGTCCCGACGGCAGCCGCCACCTGCAGGTGTACTCGGGTGGTCAGGGCGTGTGGGACGACCGCAACGACATCGCCCGCATGCTTGCCGTGGGCAACGAGGCGGTCACCGTCACCCTCGTCTCCAACGGCGGTGCGTTCGGTGGCAAGGAAGACATGAGCAACCAGGCGCACGCCTCGCTGGCCGCCTGGCTGCTCGACCGGCCGGTGAAGTGCACGCTCTCGCGTGAAGAGAGCCTCATCATGCACGCCAAGCGTCATCCCATCCGGCTCGAGTACTGGGCCGGCTGCGACGCCGACGGACGCCTCACTGCGCTGCGCGTGCGCGCCATCGGCGACAGCGGTGCCTACGCCAGCGTGGGCATGAAGGTGCTCGAGCGTGCTGCCGGCCACGCCAGCGGCCCGTATCGCGTGCCCACCATCGATGTGCACTCGGTCGCCGTGCGCACCAACAACCCGGTGTGCGGTGCATTCCGCGGCTTCGGTGCCAACCAGGCGCAGTTCGCGATGGAGGGTGTGCTCGACCGGTTGGCCGAACAGGTGGGCATCAGCGGGTGGGAGATCCGCAAGCGCAACGTCATCCACCCCGGCGAGGTGTGGGGCCCCGGCCAGATCATGGACGACGGCTGTGGCGGCGCCGAGGCGTGCCTCGACGCGGTGAAGCCGATGTACGACGAGGCACGCGCCGCCGGCTATGCGGTGGGCCTCGGCCTCGGCCTGAAGAACAGCGGTCTCGGCAACGGCTTCCGCGAGGTGTGCCGGGCGGTCGTGCGCTTCCGCGAGCCCGAGGGCGACGGCCCCGGCACGGTTGAGGTGCGCCACGCGTGGACCGAGATGGGCCAGGGCGTGCACACCGTGGCGCTGCAGGTTGCGGCCGGCGAGTTGGGTATCGACCCGAACCGCATCGAGGTCATCGTCGACACCACTCGCGAACTCGGCTTCGGCCAGACCACCGGTTCTCGCGGCACGCTGATGGCGGCCGGCTCGGTGCAGAAGGCGTGCGCGGCTGCACTGGCCGACGGCTGCCGCCCCGAGGTCGACTACGTGGGCGAGCACATCGTCGACTGGACGCACCACCTCGGCGACCCCGAGCACCCGAACCCCACCATCCACGCGGCCTTCGGTTACGCCGCGCAGCTGGTGCTGGTCGACCGCGCCACCGGCGGCATCGCCAAGGTGGTGGCCATCCACGACGTGGGCAAGGCGGTGAACCCGCAGCTGTGTGTCGGCCAGATCGAGGGCAGCGTGCACATGGGCCTGGGGTATGCGCTCAGCGAAGACTTCCCGTCCGACCCCGAGACCGGCTTCCCCACCAACATGACGCTGCGGTCGCTCGGCATCCTGCGCGCCAAGAACGTGCCGCCCATCGAGGTGCACCTCGTCGAGGTGCCCCAGCCGCGCTCGCCCTATGGCATCAAGGGCGTCGGCGAGATCGGCCTGGTTCCCACCGCGCCTGCGGTGGCGGCGGCGTTGCACGAACTCGACGGCGAGTGGCGCAGCGTGCTGCCGATGCGCCGCGGCACCACCTCGCCAGACGACTGACCCGTCGTCGATGGGTGGCTGATACCGTCCGGCTGTGGGTGACGACGCCGCGGTGACACCAGACGCGATACGCGCCGAGGTGCGGGCCTGGGTGGCCGCGAACTGGCACCCCGACCTGGCGTTGCTCGACTGGCGTGAACGATTGCTCACCAGCGGGTGGGCGGTGCCCTCGTGGCCCGAGCAATGGTTCGGCCGGGGTCTGCCCGAGTGGAGTGTGCCGCTGGTGCAGGCCGAGATCCTGGGCGCCGGCGCCGTGGGCATCCCGGTGGGCGGTGGCACCGGCCTCGCTGCGCCCACCATCCTCACCCACGGACCCGACGAGGTGCGCGAACGGTTCCTGCGGCCCATCCTCACCGGGGCCGAGACGTGGTGCCAGTTGTTCAGCGAGCCGGGCGCGGGCAGCGACCTGGCCGGCCTCAGCACCCGCGCCGAGCGCGATGGCGATGAATGGGTGGTGAACGGGCAGAAGGTGTGGAACACCAGCGCCCACCACGCCGACTTCGGCATCCTGGTGGCCCGCACCGACTGGGACGCCACCAAGCACCGCGGTCTCACCTACTTCGCCCTGCCGATGCACCAGCCCGGTGTGGAGGTGCGCCCGTTGCGCCAGATGAACCGGCACAGTTCGTTCAACGAGGTGTTCCTCACCGATGCGCGCATCCCGGCCGAGTTCGTCATCGGCGCACCCGGCGACGGGTGGAACGTGGCGCTCACCACGCTGGCGTTCGAACGGCGGATGGGCACCCTCGGCCGGCCGCAGTACTCGGCGGCGCCGGGCCGGGCGCTCGACGAGGCGCGCCACGAGGCCGACGAGTACTACCGCACCTACGCCTGGTACCCGCAGCGTGCGGGTCGGGTCGACCTGGTGCCCGAGCGCGCCGCGGCCACCGGGCGCAACGTCGACCCACTGGTGCGTCAGCAGATCGCCCGGCTGGTCGAACTGCAGCGCACCGCGCAGTGGACCGCGGCACGGGCCCGGGCGGCGCTGGCGCTGGGCCGGTCGCCGGGTGCGGAGGGGTCGCTGGCGAAGCTGGCGCTCAGCGGCATCGCCCGCCAGGCCCATCACGTGCACACCCTGCTGGCCGGCGCCGACGGCATGCTCACCGGCGCCGACAGCCCACTGGGCGGGGTCATCGCCGAGATCCTCGTCAGCACACCCGCGCAGTCCATCGCCGGCGGCACCGACGAGATCCAGCACAACATCATCGGCGAGAAGGTGCTGGGCCTGCCGCGCGAACCGTCGGTCGACAACGACCAGCCGTTCCGCACGATCGCCCGCACTGCCCGCTGACATCCGCTACTGCGGGCCGAGGGAGTTGGTTCCCGGTGCCCGGGGTGCAGACACCGCGGCTCGATCGGCCGAGTTGATTGCCGGAGCACCCTGGGTGACGGACGGTCTGTTCTACGCACGGTATGCGCCGTGGGCGATGACCAGGCGACAGAGAGGCCTCCATCATGACGCTAGACACCGGATCGTCGACGGAGCGTGAGCCCGACGCGTCTTCCCGGCCGATGGTCGTGGTGAACGGGAAGCTGATCCCCGACCAGCGCGACCCGAATCGTCGCCGTCATCTCGCTCAGTTCGAACGCCGTGTGACGCCGCCGGTGATCGTCGAGTCGAACTCTCCCGACGCGGCAGCCCTCGCCACCAACGCTTCACCGGCGCGCGTCGAGCACCCACCGGTACCGCCGACGGTCGACCCAGAGCACACCACCGAGCCGGTGAACCTTCGCGGGCTCCTACTTCCGTTCGGCCACTACCTGGTCGACTCGCTGATGTGGGCCATCGCGATCGTGTTCACCCTGTGGATGCGGTACGACTTCGACACTGCACCCATCATGACCTGGGGCGTTGTTCTCATCGTGACCACCGCCTTCACCCTGCAGGGGGTGTTCGGCGTCACGAGCGGCCTCTACTCGCGGCGTTGGCGATACGGCAGCTTCGACGAGGTGAAGGCGTTGGCCGTGGCGATCTTCCTCACCGGCGCCACCCTGATGGTCTCGGTGCTGTCGTGGCGACCGGTGGGCATCCACCGATCGGTGGCGCCCATCGCCATGGCCATCACCCTGAACGGTGCCGTTGCCGTTCGCTCGGCGTGGCGGCTGCTGAAGGAGAAGCGCACGCGGCCGACGACCGGCTCGCCGATCGTGGTGATCGGCGCCGGCGAGGATTCGTACCGGATCGTGGCCGCGCTGCTGGCCAACCCGGAGAGCCCGTACCGACCCGCAGCCCTCCTCGACGACGACCCGTTGAAGGCGAATCTGCGTTGGCAGGGCGTGCGTGTGGAGGGCACGATCGGCGACCTCGAGGACGTGGTCGTCGACCACGGCGCCCGGACGGTGCTGCTTGCCATTCCGAATGCCTCGGGAGCGCTCGTCCAGAAGTTGAGCACCGAGTGCTATCGCCTCGACCTCGACCTGCTCGTCCTACCCACCGTCGACGGCCTGTTCGGATCGCCCACGTTGGCCGACATCCGGCCGGTATCGGAGGTCGACCTGCTCGGTCGGCGTCAGGTCGAGATCGACGACACCGTGGTCACCAACTACATCACCGGTCGCCGCGTGCTCGTCACGGGCGCCGGCGGCAGCATCGGCAGCGAGTTGTGCCGACAGTTGGCGATGTTCCAGCCGGCCGAATTGATCATGCTCGACCGCGACGAGAGCGGCCTGCACGCCGTGCAGCTCAGTATCGAGGGCCGGGCGCTGTTGAGTTCGCCCGGACTCGTGCTCGCCGACATCCGCGACCTCGGGCGCATGCACGAGATCTTCCAGGAATACCGCCCTCACGTGGTGTTCCACGCCGCTGCACTGAAGCACCTCCCGCTGCTCGAGACGGCGCCCGAGGAGGCGTGGAAGACCAATGTGCTCGGCACCCGCAACGTCCTTGCGGCTGCTGAGGCGAGCGGTGTGGAGCGCTTCGTCAACATCAGCACCGACAAAGCAGCCGATCCGTCGAGCGTGCTGGGGTACTCGAAGCGCATCACCGAGCGGATGACCGCGTCCGTTCCCTCGTCGGCCGCAGGAACCTATGTATCGGTGCGGTTCGGCAACGTGCTCGGCTCGCGCGGTTCGGTGCTCACTGCCTTCCGCGCCCAGGCCGAGACCGGCGGCCCGATCACCGTGACGCATCCCGATGTGACGCGGTACTTCATGACGATTGCAGAAGCCGTTCGACTGACCGTGTACGCCGGCGCGATCGGGACCGCCGGCGAGGTGATGGTGCTCGACATGGGTGAACCGGTTCGCATCTTCGACGTGGCTGCCCGATTCGCCCGGCTGCAGACGCCTCCGCTCGGCATCGTGTTCACGGGCCTGCGTCCCGGCGAGAAGATGCACGAAGACCTGATGGGCGAGACCGAGCTGGGCGAACGGCGCGTCCATCCCCTGGTCACCCATGTGCAGGTCCCGCCGCTGCCCGGCGAAGCGACGGCGCTGTTCGACGACGCAGCGCTGAAGGCGGGCCGCGATCTGTTGGCTGACATGGCGCTGTCGGAGTCGCGCCAGCAGGCGTAGGACCGGGTCGATGCGGATCTATCTGTCACCCCCTGACGTGGGCGAACTCGAGCGTTCGCACCTGTTGCGCGCCCTCGACGAAGGGTGGGTCGCGCCAGCGGGCCCCGACCTCGCCGCGTTCGAGCGCGACGTGGCCGAGATGGTCGGTCTTCCTGCAGCGGTGGCGCTCTCGAGCGGCACGGCCGCATTGCACCTCGCCCTGCTGGCGGTCGGGGTACAGCCCGGCGACGAGGTCCTGGTGTCGACGTTCACCTTTGCTGCGTCGGTGAACGCCATCCGGTACTGCGGCGCTGAACCGGTCTTCATCGACAGCGAGGCGTCGAGCTGGAACATGAGCCCGCAGTTGCTGCGCGACGAACTCGACAGGGCACGGCGAAGCGGCCGCCTCCCCGCCGCCGTGGTGGTGGTCGATCTCTACGGACAATGCGCCGATTACGACGCGCTGTTGGAACCGTGCCGCGAACTCGGCATCCCGGTGGTGGAAGATGCCGCCGAGGCCCTCGGCGCCACCTATCGCGGTCGCCCGGCCGGCAGCTTCGGCGATGTCGGCGTGTTCTCGTTCAACGGCAACAAGATCATCACCACCAGCGGTGGCGGCATGTTGGTGTCGGCCGACGAAGCGCTCGCGGCGCGGGTGCGGTACCTCGCAACGCAGGCACGCGAACCCGTGGTGCACTACGAACACGTCGAGGTCGGCTACAACTACCGCCTCTCGAACCTGCTCGCGGCCCTCGGCCGCGGCCAGCTCGAACGACTGGGCTCGTTCATCGCCCGGCGCCGAGCGGTCAACGACCGCTACCGCGAACTGCTCGCTGCAGTACCCGGCTGCCGATTCATGCCCGTTCCCGAGTGGAGCGGCTGGAACGGCTGGTTGACAGCGATCACCTTCGACGCCCCGCATCTGCCCGGTGCAGTTCAGCAGGTGCTCGCCACCGCGTCCATCGAGTCGCGTCCCCTGTGGAAGCCGATGCACCTGCAGCCGGTTTTTCGTGGACACCGGGCGTGCATCGATGGCACCAGCGACGGACTGTTCCAGCACGGATTGTGTCTGCCGAGCGGAAGCTCGCTGACCGACGACGAGGTCGACGAGGTGGCCTCGCTGGTCATCGAGGTCGTCGAGAACGACCAGCGAACCCAAGTAGAACCCGAGTATTCAGCAAGGAGTATGTGATGAAGACCGATACCGACGTGATGGACGGCCTACTCGCCCGGCTGGCCGATCGAACGGCCCGCGTCGTGGTGATGGGGCAGGGCTACGTCGGCCTTCCGGTGGCCATGCGTGCCTCGGCTGTCGGCTTCCCCGTGGTCGGCTTCGAGGTGTCGAACGACCGGGTGAAGGCCCTTCAGGCCGGACAGAGCTATGTGGGTGATGTGAGCGACGCCGAGCTGCAGGCTGCGCTTGCAGCCGGATACCTGCCCACCACCGATACGGGTGATCTCGCCGGGTTCGACGTGGCGGTGATCAGCGTCCCCACACCGTTGCACGATGGTCTCCCCGACCTGTCCTTCATCGAGCAGGCGGGCGAGACCCTCGCCCGGTTCCTGCGGCCCGGTTGCTGTGTGATCCTCGAGAGCACCACCTACCCCGGTACCACCGAGGAACTGCTGGCGCCGATTCTGGAAGCAGGCTCGGGGCTGCGCCGCGGCCAGTACGCGATCGGTTACTCGCCGGAACGCATCGACCCGGGCAACGCCACCTATGGCCTCGTCAACACGCCGAAGGTCACCAGCGGTGTCGATGCCGCCTCGCTGGCAGCGGTCGACGGATTCTTCGCCGCCCTCGTCGATCGCACCGTGCCGGTCGGGTCTCCTGCCGAGGCCGAACTGGTGAAGTTGCTCGAGAACACCTTCCGCCACGTCAACATCGCCCTGGTGAACGAGTTGGCGATGTTCGCCCGCGAACTGGGGGTCGATGTGTGGCGGGCGATCGATGCTGCGTCGACCAAGCCGTTCGGTTACATGCGGTTCACCCCGGGGCCAGGTGTCGGCGGCCACTGCCTGCCGATCGATCCGAGCTACCTCGCCTGGCGCGTGAAGCAGCACCTCGGCCACACCTTCCGGTTCGTCGAATTGGCCAACGACGTGAACGAGCACATGCCCGACTACGTGCATCGCCGGGTGACCGAGTTGCTGAACCGGCAGCGCAAGAGCGTGAACGGTAGCCGGGTGCTGCTCCTTGGCCTCGCCTACAAGCGCGGCACCAGCGACTGGCGCGAGAGCCCCAGTGTGGGTGTCGCCGAGCGGCTCGAGGCCAGTGGTGCCGAGGTGGTGTTCTGCGATCCGTACATCGCCGAGGTGAATGCACAGCACGTTCCGCATCCGCTGGTGCCGTTCATGCCCGAGACCCTCTCGACTGCGGATCTCGTCGTGGTGCTCGTCGACCACCCCGAGTTCGATCCTGCGGTGATCGCCGAGCACGCCCGGTTGGTGTTCGACACCAAGAACCTGCTGCGGGGACACACCTTCTCGGGCGAGATCCTCTAGAGGGCCAATGACCGCGCTCGACCAGCGGGGTCGCCAGGACAGGGTCGATCCGTTCACGTGGAGTCCGGCGCCCCGCCGCGAGTATCTCGTTGCGGCGGCCGTGGCGGTGGCGGTCGTCGGGTTCTACGTGGCCATTGCCGCAGTGCACGGTGCCCTTGGCGCGTCGCGGAACGACGACTGGGCCTACTTCCGGATCGTCACGCACCTGGCCGACACCGGCGAGTTCCGCCTCGACGGCTGGGTGCAGACGATGTTCATCGGCCAAGCGTTGGTGTCGTTGCCGGTGATCGCGCTGTTCGGCGAACGGATCCTGCCCCTGCAGCTCCTGGTCGCCGTGTTCGCCGCGGTCGGCCTGTGGGCCACCTACGCCGTGATCCGCCCGTGGCTCGGTCGGCGTTGGACCGTGCTGGCCGTCGGTTGTGTCGCCGTTGGACCGGTCTACGGCATCGTGTCGGTGTCGTACATGAGCGACGTGCCGTCGTATGCGCTCCAGATGCTGACGCTGCTGGCGGGAGTTCGTGCGATGCGAGCGACCCCGGTGCATCTGGGGTGGCTCGCTGCAGCGCTCGCGCTGGGGTTCGTCTCGTTCAGCATCCGCGAGTACGGCGTGGCCTCGGGTGTGACGGTCGCTGTGTACGCAGTTGTGCACGCCTGGGCGGGTCGGCAACGGGTGCGAACGGTGACAGCACTCGCCGCGACCTGGCTCGCCTCGGTGGCAGCGCTCTACCTCTGGCGCAGTGGTCTGCCCAACACCTACCCGACGCCGATCGATCTGTCGCCGACAGGGCTGCGCAATGCCGCCGATGAACTGTGGCGCAGCGCTCTCACCGTGGGGCTGTTCATCGCGCCGGCGGCGTTCGTCGTGTCGCCGCTCCGACTGCTGCGCGCAGCACGCGAGCGGATGACACGACGGGTGAAGGTCGCGTTGCTGGTGCTCGGTGTCGCGTTGTTCGCCACGGTCGATGTTCGTGGCCTCGGCCTGGTCGGCAACCACGCCGACCGCCGCGTCGCGTACTGGCGCACCCTGCCGGGCGAACCTGCACGGGTGCTGCCCGGGCCCGTGTGGATCGTGCTGTTGCTGATCGGGATCTACTCGACAGCGGTATCGGTGGTGATGGTCAGCCTCCGCGTCGAGGTGTGGCTGCGGCACCGCCGCACCTGGCGCACCGTGCTCGCCTCGACGGCTGATCGTGGAGCGCATCTCTCGTGGTTGTTCGTCGTGCTCTACGCCGCCCTGCTCGCTGCTGCGGTCGGTCTCACCACCACCGACCTGTTCGACCGCTACCTGCTGGTCCTGGTACCGCTCAGTGCGGCGTTGGTGGTGCACGCAGGGCACGCCGAACGCTTGGTCCGCGAGCTGCCCGGTCGTCGCGACGCGGTGGCGATGGTCGGGTTGGCCACCCTCGGTCTGGTGGTCGTCGACGGGTCGGCGACGTTCGACGGTGCCAAGTGGCGTCTCGGTGAGGAGGTCGCTGCCCGGACCGGATGGGAACCCGGGTCGATCGATGCCGGCTACGAGTGGTTCGGCTACCACCAGTCGTCGGATCTCGAACTGCAGAGCGAGGTGACCGGGCCCGTCTTCTGGCGTGCGCTGTTCGCGCCGCGGCCGATCTGTGCGTCGGGCTCGTTCGCTCCGTCGGACCCGACGGAGGAGCCGGGTGGCACGGTGGTCGCCACCGTCACCGGAACCGGCCTGTTCGGTGTCGATGTGCGCCTCGTCGCTGTCGCCGGCCCCGACACCTGCCCCTGACACCTGGACATGACGCCTGCCCCCTGGCGCCCTGATCCTGGCCACCGTGTTCCTGGCACCGTGTTCCTGGCCGCCGTGATCCTGGCACCGTGTTCCTGGCGCCCTTGATCCTGGCGCCGGGTCAGCGAAGGCCGGAGAGCTCGAGGGCTTCGCGGTAGAAGGCGTTGGTCTTCTCGAGCGCTGCCGGCGTGTCGAAGCCCTTCACCACACCGTCCTGGATCACCATGATGCGGTCGCAGATCTCGAGCGTCGACATGCGGTGGGCGATCACCACCACCGTCATCCGCTCCCTGAGGCCGGCGATCGTGTCGCGGATGAGGGCCTCGGAGCGCACGTCGAGCGAGCTCGTCGGTTCGTCGAAGATCATCACATCGGGGTTCTCGACCAGGGCGCGGGCGATACACAGCCGCTGCTGTTGGCCACCGCTCAGGTGCCCACCCTGTTCGCCGACCGAGCGTGCGTAGCCGTCGGGCCATCCGGCGATGTCGTCGGCCAGGTGGGCCAGGGTCGCCGCCTCGACGATGTCGTCGTGGCTGATCCCGTCGCGGAGGAACCGGATGTTGTCCTCGACGCTGCCGGTGATGAACCGCGACATCTGCGGCACGAACGTCACCTTGCGCGCCCACTCCTCATGGGCCAGGCGGCGGATGTCGCGGCCGTCGGAGCACACCCGGCCCTCGGTGGGCGAGTAGAGGCCGAGCAGGAGATGGACGAGCGTCGACTTGCCGCTGCCCGACGGGCCGACGATGCCGACGATCTCGTTCGGCTTGATGGTGACGTCGACGTCGGACAGCACCGGGCGGCCCTCGACGTAGGCGAAGGTGACGTTCTCGAGCGACAGTTCGCCGATGCGGCCGATCGGCTCACCACCGTCGGCTCGTGCAGCAGCGCGGTACTCGCCGAGCTGGCTCTCGAGTGCCCGGACGTACGGTTCGGCGGCGGCGATCGACGACAACGACGTCTGCAGCCCCTGGCCGTAGGTGAGCGAGCGGAGCATCACGAGCATGACGGCACCGATCGAGGCCAGCCCGGTGGAATCGGCCGCCGCTGCCAACCCGATCGCGCCGGTGAGCGCCAGGTAGGCGAGCGCGGTGTAGATGATCGGCACCAGTCCCTTGAACCGGGTGACCTGGTCCATCGCGACTGCGTTCTCGTCGATGAGGCGGGCGACACGTCGCTCGGTGGCCTGCTGCACGTTGAACACGTGCATCTCGAGGCCCAGCTGCGACAGCTCGCTCAGTTGACCGGCGAAGGCGATTCCTTCCTCGCCGCTGCGGAGCGCGCTGCGGCGTACCTTGCCGCGCACCGGACGCAGGGCGAGGACCAGGATCGACACGACGACTGCCGCCACCAGCGAGGCGAGGGGGTTCACGGCGATCGCCAGGATGAGCATCGCGGCCATGTTGAAACCGGAGGTGATCATGGTGGCGATGTTGCTCACCAGTATCGAGCCCTGATAGGCGAACGAGGTGAGCAGTTCCTGCAGGCGACCGGCCCGTTCACGCTGCTGGGTGGTGTACGAGGCGCGCAGGAATGCCGCGCTGAGATCGTGTCGGATGTCGGCGGTCACCTGGGCGGTGAGGCGCGCCGACAAGGTGTTGGAGACGATGGCGAAGGCCACTCGGGCTGCGAGGAGTCCGAGTGCCGCCAGGTCGGCCTCGCCCACCGACAACCCGATGCCGAGGAACTTGTCGACATCGCCGTCCTCGGACGTGATGGCGAACCCGATCCGGGCGATCAACACGAGGAAGGTCGCCTCGAGCAGGCCACCGAGCAGCGACGAGCCGGCGAGCAGCGTCACCTGCACGCCGCGACCCCGGAGCAATGCCTTGGTCGGTGTCTGCTTCGCCGAATCCGGCACCGGTACGCCTCTTTCCGCCATTTGCTGAACTGCCGTCTCCCGAACCGGTCGGGGGACTCTTGACTGACTGTCTGGAACGAGCGACAGATTGCCGGACAGTCAGGGAAAGATTTCAGGAATCTCCCACGCTCGGCACTCCGAGTGAGGATCGGAGTATCGATGCAGACCCAGACCATTCCAGGCCCCACCGACGGCGAGCGCAGCGGGACGCCGCGCGTGAGCATGGTGGTGAACACCTACAACCGCATCGGGTTGGTGGGCCGGGCGATCGCCAGCGTCCAGGCCCAGACCGTGCGCGATCTGGAACTGCTCGTCGTCGACGACGGCTCCACCGACGGCACGTACGAGCACGTGCTGGCCCTGCGTGACGAAGCCGAACAGACCGGGGGCACGTTGCCGTTCACGGTGGTGGAGCACCCCGGACGGGTGAACCGCGGGCTCACCGCCTCGCGCAACATCGGGGCTCGCCAGGCTCGGGGTGAATGGTTGGCGTTCCTCGACGACGACGACGAGGTCGAGCCGCAGTGGCTCGAGCGACTTCTTGCTGCCATCCGTCCCGATGTCGGCATCGTGTTCTGCGGTCACGAGCGGGTGAGCGAGAAGGGCACACCGATCGAGTTGTGGATGCCTCGTCCGCTCGGTGGTGTGCTCGGCGATGTCGAGGGCAGTTACTGGGGCTCCACCTGGTTGATGCGCCGCGACGTGTTCGAACGTTGCGGCGGGTACCTGGAGGGTCTCCCGTTCATCCATCAGTTCGAACTGTTGGCGCGCGCGGTGCAGGTGTGCACCGAACTCGGCCTCACCACCGCAGCGGTCCACGAGCCGTTGATGCGCTACACCGTCCGCGACCACGACAACCGGCCGATGCAGTGGCCTCAGCTCGGCCTCGACGGAGGCCGCTGGATCCTCGCCCGGCACGCTCAGGCCTTTGCGGCCGACCGGGCCACACGTGCGGACCACAACGGCGTCGTCGGTGTCGCAGCGATCCGCATGGGTCGGTTCGACCTCGGCCGTCGGCACCTCTGGCGTTCGTTCACGGCACAGCCCACCGATCCACGTCGTCTGGGCCGGTTGCTGGCGGCGGTTGTCCCGTGGGTGGCCCGTCGACTGTGGGGCAAGGTCAGCACGGCGTCGGGTGGTCAGCGGTTGCCGCTCCCGCTGGTGCACGACCTCGCGGAACTGCACGCCAGCCCCGAGGATCACCTCTTCCTGCCCTGGCGGTACGAGCGCAACCCGCAGGCGTCGGCCGACAGCGAGGGGATGCCGTACTGGGAGGAGCCGTCGCTCAACAACACCCTGTACCAGGAGCCGGTGTACCGCTGGGCGGCGCAACTGGTGCGGCGCGGCGGCTGGTCGTCGGTGCTCGACGTCGGTACTGGCTCGGGTGTGAAGCTCGAGAAGTACCTGTTGCCCGTCACGCCCACCACTGTGGGCTTCGATCAGGGCAGTGGGATCGCGCTCGCTCGTACGCGCTGCCCTGCGATCGAGTGGATCGACGGCGACCTGATGGCCGACGCCGACTGGCAGCCGCTCGCCGGTCGCCGATTCGACCTGCTCGTGTGCGCCGACGTCATCGAACACGTCGAGCAGCCGGTGTTCCTCCTGCGTCGACTCGCCGAGTTGCTCGCCGATGGGGGCCAATTGCTCATCTCCACCCCCGACCGCATGCGATTCGACCTGCCCACTCCGCTCGGTCCGCCCAACAACTCGCGCCACGTGCGCGAGTGGACGCGCGACGAGTTCGAGCTGCTGCTCGAATCGGTCGGGCTACAGATCGTCGATCGTCGTCGTTTCCTGCCGCGCGGCTATCGGCTGACGCTGCTCGAGGTGAAGCGGATCGTGTGGCGGGTGCTGCACCTGCAGGCGGTGCCCGACCGCCGTTCGAACACGGCGTGGCTGTGCCGCTCGGCAGGAGCGAGCGAGCACCGGGCGTGACGCGCCAGACCGTCGACGACACCTCGGCCCGGCAGCGGGTCGTCTTCGTGCTCGACAGCCTGGGGTCCGGTGGCGCCGAGCGTTCCACTGCGGTGCTGCTGCCGATGCTGGCCGAGCGTGGTGTCGACGCCTCGGTGGTGACGCTCTATCGCGCTGCAGAAGGCAATGAGGACGATGTACGCGCGGCGGGCAGCGAGGTAGTCGTGCTGGCGGCCACACGCTTTCCCGGACGCGTGCGCGAACTGCGGGCGGTGATCAGACGCGAACGACCCGATGTCATCTACTCGGCGCTGTTCGCCGCCGATCATGTGGCCCGGTTCGCCGCCATCGGCCTGCGTACGAAGGTGATCGCCGCGTTCGTGGCGATGCCCCGCCGGGCGACGGGCCCGACAGCTGCCAAGCCCGGTCCGTGGCGGGTCAGGGTCGTCAACCTCGTCGACGCGGTGACCGGTCATCTGTTCGTCGACCACTTCCATGCCGTCACGCCGGGCGTCGCCCGCCTGCACATGAAGGCGTACCGCATCCGCCAGAAGCGGATGAGCGTGGTCGAGCGGGGCCGCTCCGTCGAAGCGCTGGGTGCGCGCACCGACGCTCGACGCGATGCAGTGCGTGCTGCACTGGACATCGCCCCCGACGCGCCCGTGCTGGTCGCGGCGGGCCGGATCGAGCACGCCAAGGCGCACGTCGACCTGGTTCGGGCCGCCGACGAACTCGCTGCCACCTTCCCCGACCTCGTCGTGCTGATCGCGGGCAGCAGAGGGAACGCCTCGGCCACGGTCGAGGCCGAACTCGAACGCCGACCGCGTGCCCGAGCGCACGTGCGCATGCTTGGATACCGTTCCGATGTCGCCGACCTGCTCGCTGCTGCCGATGTGATGGTGCTGCCGTCGCTGTACGAAGGAACCGCCGGGATCGCGCTCGAGGCGATGTGCCTGGGCACGCCCATCGTGTCGACCCGACTCGACGGGATGGAAGGGATCCTGGTCGACGAACGGAACGCACTCATCGTCGAGCCCGGCGATGTCGGCGGTATCGCCGCTGCGGTCGAACGGTTGCTGCGCGATCGCGGTCTGGCCGAGCGTCTGGGCGCGGCCGGCCACGACGACTTCCTGGCGCGGTTCACGATCGACCGGTCGGCCGACAACATGGCGGCGATGTTTCGCGCCGTGGCAGGACCGCGGCGATGAGCGCGCGGCACAACGTCCAGGCCGTCGTGCCGGGCGGGGAGTGAGGGAGGTCGTCCGATGTGCGGAATCGCTGGATGCCTGACCGGTCGGCACGATGTGGGCGCGCTGCCCCTCGACGGTGCCCTCGACGCGATGCAGCACGCATTGGCCCATCGCGGTCCCGACGCGCATGCCATCTGGTCCGATGTGTCCGCCGGGATCGGCCTCGCCCATCGACGCCTCGCCGTGATCGACGTGAGCCCACTCGGCGCGCAGCCGATGCACAGTCGCTCGGGGCGCTGGTCGATCGCCTTCAACGGCGAGATCTACAACCATCGCGCCCTGCGCGCCGACCTGGCTGCCGACGGGTGCACCTTCCGGGGGCACGGCGACACCGAGACGTTGATCGAGGCGCTCGACGCCTGGGGTGTCGACCGAACCCTCGCACGCACCAATGGCATGTTCGCGTTCGCCGCCTGGGACCGCCACGAACGGCGGTTGGTGCTGGCCCGCGACCGGCTCGGTGAGAAGCCGCTGTACTGGACGGTGGTCGACGGGGCGCTGTGGTTCGCCAGCGAGCTGAAGGCGTTCCGCGCGCTCGGGGGCTTCCGACCCGAGATCGACCCGGCGGCCGTGGCCGCCCTGCTGCGCTGGGGGTTCGTGCCGCATCCGGGGACGATCTATCGGGGCGTGCAGCAGTTGGCGCCAGGGCATCTGCTCGAGGCACAACTCGACGCCGGCACCGTGCGAGTGGCCGAGCGCACCTGGTGGAACCTCGGCGAGGTGGTCTCCGACGCACTCGCGGCCCGCCCGACCGGCCCGGTCGACATGGCGGCCGCCAGCGAGGAGCTCCGCTCCCTGCTCGCCGATGCCGTCGCCACTCGCATGGAGAGCGATGTGCCGCTGGGCTCGTTCCTCTCGGGCGGTATCGACAGCAGCCTCGTGGCTGCCCTCGCCCAGCAGGCGCTCGGGGGCTCGGGGCTGCGCACCTTCACGGTCCGGATGCCCGAGATCGGCTTCGACGAGAGCGTGCACGCCGAGTCGGTCGCGCGTCATCTCGGCACCGTGCACACCACGGTCGACATGCCGGTCGCCGAGGTGCTGGCCGCGGTGCCGCAACTCGCCGGCGTGTGGGACGAACCGTTCGCGGATCCGTCGATGCTGCCCAGCCTGATGCTGTGCCGGGCTGCGCGACAGCACCTCACGGTGTGCCTGGCAGGCGACGGAGGCGACGAGATCTTCGCGGGCTACAACCGTCACGCCCTCGGCAACTCGCTGTGGCGCAGGGTCCGACCGCTTCCCGCATCGGCACGCGGCATGGTCGCCCGAGCCCTGCTGCGGCCCTCGCCGGCCACGGTCGACCGTGCCGTCGCAGGCCTCGGTCGGGTGCTCCCACCGCGCCTGCGCATCCCCAACGGCGGCGACAAGGTGCAGAAGGCGGCAGCGGTGCTGCAGGCCGACGAGACCGGGCTGTGGGCCAGCCTGGCGCAGATCTGGCCGGCAGACGCGGTGCCCCTCGAGTCCGTTGCTCGGCGCACTGGCGTGCCGCACGGCCCGACGATCGCCGGGCTCGATCCGGTCGAGGAACTGGTGCTCACCGATACCGCGGTGGTGCTGCCCGACCAGATGTTGGCGAAGGTCGACCGGGCGAGCATGGCGGCAGCGCTCGAGGTACGCGCGCCGCTGCTCGACCACCGGCTGCTCGAGTGGTCGTGGCGGCAACCGTTGGCGCTGAAGACCGCGGGCGGGGTGGGCAAGATCGTGCTCCGCGACGTGCTCGCCGGCATGGTTCCCCCCGCCATCACCGACCGACCGAAGATGGGCTTCGATCCACCCCTCGCGGCGTGGTTGCGCGGACCGTTGCGCGAATGGGCAGGCGATCTGCTGATGTCGTCGTACGCGGTCGAGCACGGCTGGTTGAGAGGCGATGCGCTCAGGCAGACGTGGGCCGATCACCTCGCCGGCACACGCAACTTCGACTACCGCCTGTGGTCGGTGCTCATGCTCGAGAGCTGGCTACGCGACGAGTCGGCACGGGCCGACGCCGCCCACCAGACGCAGCGCCGTTAGCGCAGCGCTCGCTCGAGCGCCGCCTGCCACCCCGTGGCGACCACGCCGATCTCGAACGTGGCCAGGCAGTACCGCTCGGCTTCGTCGCCGAGCCGCGTCCGGAGTGCGGTATCGGTGCGGAGGCGCTCGAACGCCGCCGTGGTGGCGGCAACATCGCCGATCGGGGTGACGATGCCGGTGCGCTCGTGCAGCACGATGTCGGTGATCGAACCGACCGGCGTGCTGACGGTGGGTAGGCCGCAGAGGCCTGCTTCGATGAGGGTGGCTGGCATCGAATCGCCGCCGAGGCTGGGCAGCACCACGACGTCGGCGGCCTGATAGGCGGGCAGGACGTCGGATCGCTCGCCGAGCAGATGGATGCGCCCCGGTGCCGTGGTGGCCGCGAGCGATTCGATCCGCTCGCGGTCGGGTCCGCCACCGACGACGGCGAGATGGCATTCGGTCGATGCCACGGCCTCGACCGCCACGTGGGCGCCCTTCTCGGGGGCCAGGGCACCGATGTAGAGCACGATGAACGCATCGAGGGGCAGGCCAAGGTCGGCGCGTGCTGCCTGGCGGATCGACGGCGTGATCGGGACGAAGCCGTTGCGGGGTACCCCGTTGGCCACCACATCGATGCGCCCGGCGGGCACCTTCAGGTAGTCGACGAGGTCGGACGCGGCGGTGTCGGAGAGCGCCACGATCCGTCGGGGTAGGCGCAGGTAGGCCATCACCCGACCGCGGCGCCACCAGGTGGGCGCCCAGAACCGCGAGTCGCTGATCTGTCGATAGACGAACCGCCGGCCGGGGCCGAGCCCGGCGAGTGCGCAGGCGAGCAACGTCGACGAACCGTGGGCGATGGTGATGTCGACCTCACCCATCCGGCGACGCAGTGCACGCAGTGTGGCCGGCCCGCGTGCCTGCTCGCCCAGCACGGCCACGTCGAGCCGGGCGCTGCGCGTACCGGGGGCGAGTGCCACCGTCGTCACCTCGTGGCCGAGCAGACGCAGCGCGGCCTCGAGGTCGACGGCGAACACCTGCGCGCCGCGCCGGTCTCGGTCGGTGATCACCTGCAGTACGCGCATCTCGCTCCGCTTTCAGAACAGTTCGATGTCGCCCATGGTGAGGGCCCAGTTGGCGAGCGGGGGCATGCCCGGCCGGGTGACGGTGCGCCAGGTGAGCACGGGGCCACCACCGGGGAGCGGCAGCTGACCGTGCAGCAGTCGGGCGCCGCCGAGGCGGATGGCATGATCGGCGCCGGCCGCGCGTACCGCCCGAGCCATCGCCCGGTCGGCCCCCTTGGTGTCGAGGCCGAGCGATGCCACGTGCACGAGTTCGAGGGCAGGTCCGCGTCGGCGGGCTCGCACCACCACTGCTCCGTCGTCGTGGTCGACGACCCGGTAGTGCAGCAGATCGGTGCCGAAACGCCAGCGGTAGAAGGCCTCGCCGCCGTCGTCGCCCACGTCGGTGTGCGTCGTGAGCGTTCGCGTGGCGACGGCGTCGCCCTGTCGCCACGCGAGGGTGTCGCCGCGGTGGCGCTCGGCCCACTGGTCGAAGGGAGTGCCGATGTCGATCGGTTGCGACCACAGGTCGGCCGGCACGCGGGCCCGGGCGATCCGCGCCAGCGATCCGATGCCGCGTGGTCGGACGACGGCGGGCAGGTGCCCGACCTCGCGCCACCCCATCTTCAGATAGCCGGGTCGGCTCTGGTCGTTCGGGGTGTTGAACACCAGATCGACCCCCTCGGCACGGAGCTCGTCGAGCCCGCGGAGCGTGAGTGCGGTGAACAACCCACGCCCCTGGTAGTCGGGATCGGTGGCGGTGTCGACAGCGCGTACCGCGCGCAACACCTCACCGTTGCGGACGAACTGCCAGCGCATGAACAACCGCACGGCGACGACTCGGCCCTCGTCGATGGCCACCCACGCCGGTGAGGGGCCGAAGACGTTCCGCTCGTGCTTCCAGCTGAACAGGTCGGCGAATCGGGGGTCGCTGTCCCAGCCGAGCGTGCGTTGCATCAGCGCCAGCACCGCCTCGCGGTCGTCGGCGGTGGCGGGCCGCATGTCGAGGGCTGGGGCCCGTGTGCGCGCCGACTTCGGCGGGCCTGTCGTCGTGGCCTCGGCGGAGCCCGCGGCGGTATCGCCGGGTGACGCTGCAGCGGGGGCAGCACCGCCTGCTGCCGCGGCAGCGTCGTACGCGGCCATCAGGGTGTCGGTCACCCGGTCGGCGTCGAACTCGGTGGCCTTGTTCCGGGCCGCAGCGGCGAACTGGCTTCGCAACTCCGGATCGTCGACGAGACGCTGCCATGCGTGGGCCAACGCGGCCGGGTCGCTGGGTGGGACGAGCAGTGCGTCGACGCCGTCGTGGAGCGACTCGGCGACACCGCCCACTGCGGTGGCGGCGACGGGCAGCCCCAGCGCGCAGGCTTCCATCAGCGCGACCGGCAGCCCTTCGAACACCGACGACAGGGTGAAGACGTCGAACCCCGACATCACCCGTTGCGCGTCGGGCCGGAACCCGGTGAACAGCATCGCGTCGGCAAGGCCGCTGGCTGCAGCGAGTGATCGGATCTCGGCCTCGAGCGGTCCCTGGCCCACCACCACCCAGCGGGCAGCGGTGCCGCTGTCGAGCATCAGCCGTGCGGCGCGGACGAGGGAGGGGTAGTCCTTCTGCGGGCGGAAGTTGGCGACGATGCCGATGACGACTTCGTCGGGTCCGATCCCGAGTTCGGCGCGGACCTGGTCGCGGTCCGAGGCGAACGCGGCTGCTTTGGCGATGTCGATGCCGTGGCGGAGGGTGACGGCCCGCTTGCGGGTGGAACCCTTGATCGACGCGAGTACTTCATCGCTCACCGCGAACACGGAGTGGTCGCGACGGATCGTCAGGCGGTTGAGCAGCCGGGTGCCCCACTGGAAGGTTCCCCAGGCATTGTGCTCGGTGGTGACCACCTGTGGCCGCGAACCACGCACCGACCAGGCCGCGACGCGGGCGACCGACGCTGGAAGGGGTGAGTGCACGTGCACGACGTCCCACTCGCCGCTGCGCACCAGTCGGGCGAGCCGGACCGGCCAGCCCAGGTTGCGGCTACCCTGAGCGGCTGCACCCACACACACCGTGCGCACGCCGGCTCGCTCGAGACGATCGACGAGGTGGTCCTTCGAGGGCAGCACATAGGCACAGGTCACCTCGACGCGCGCCGGGTCGATGGTGCCCGCCGTCGCGGCCAGCAGGTGCTCGGCACCACCGGGGCCGAGCCCCTTGATCACCCACAGCACCCTCACGGCCACGGATGGAACGCTACCGTGCGCCAACGAGGTGGAGACGGCACTATCCGAGGTGGCGACGGGTCGTAGACCCCCTGAATAGCTAGGTTTTCTTTCGTGACGAGGTCGGAGCGCCGGTGAAAAAGCAGTCTGCGCTCGAAGCGGCCCGGAGCCGCTGGAAGATCGTGCTCGGCATGACCGCGCTCGGCGCAGCGCTCGGCGCGCTCCCCAGCCCGGCCAAGGTCGAGGCCAACTCGGCAGTGGCGGCCTGGGAGGCCACCAACACGATGATCGCCACTGCCGCGGCCCAACCGGCATCGCCCGCCGGCGGCACCGCCTCCGAGGGGATCGCCGAGGCGCAGTACACCCTGTTCGCCACCGTGGGCGAGGTGCCCGCTCGTGTGGCTGCCAAGATCGGCTGGACCGGCTCGCCCGCCGAACTGGCCAGCACGGTGCAGGTCTACTTCGACCCCCTGACCGGGGCATTGGTGTTCCGTACCTCTCAGCCGACGCCCGAATTGGCGGTCACGATCGCCGATGGTTTCGCCGCCGAGACGGCCGCCTATCTCGCCGAGCGCCAGGTGCAGTGGAACGAGACGTTGCTGCAGCAGTGGGCCAAGAAGGTGGATGACCTGAAGGCCGAGCTCGACCAGAAACAGGCCGCCATCGGCGACGACGAGAGCGACCGCGCCGGAATTGCCGAACTCGAGGCCGTGCAGGGGCAGTACCAACTGGCGTTCGAACAGAAGACCAAGCTCAGCTCGGCCACCTCGACCGAATTGTTGACCCCGCTCCAACCGGCGCAGGCGATGCCTGTCGTCGCCGGCGGTCTCTCGGCGCCGAACTCACGATCGATGCGCGGGCTGCTCGGTGCCCTCGTGGGCGCCACCCTCGGTCTCGGGTCGGCGGTCGTGTTGGGTCGGATCGACCGCCGCTTGCGCAGCCGAGAGCAGGCGGAGGAGATCACCGGGCTGCGGGTGCGTGTCGAGCTGCCCTTCGTGCGCGACGATGCCCGTCTCGCCCGGGTGCTCGACAGCATGCAGCACGATCCGCTGGCCGACGGCTACCGCACGGTGCGCAACGTGGTCGGTTTCGTGCACGGCTCGCTCCCTGTCGTCGATCGCGCCCGGGTCACCCTGGTGGTGTCGCCCGGCCCCGCCGAGGGCAAGACCTCGCTCACCGCCAACCTCGCTGCCTCGTTCGCCGAGATCGGCATGAACACCGTGGCGGTCAACACCGACTTCCGTCGGCCGAAGTTGGCCAAGCGGCTCTGTGGCGACGAGCTGGCCCCGCTCCCGTGGGAGCTCGAAGATCTCGGCTGGGTGCCTCCGGGCCGTGTGCTGCGCCCGACGCCGCTTCCCAATCTGTCGGTGTTCGACCTGGGCACCATCGGGCCTGCCGGCGAGTTGGCTCGCCGCACTGCGGCGATGATCCCGCAGCTCGCCCGTGAGGTCGATTCCATCGTGATCGACAGTTCGCCGGTGTCGGCCACCGCCGAGGTGCTCGAACTCGTACCGCTCGCCGATGTGATCGTCGTCGTGATCCGTCTCGGTGAGACCAGCATCTCGGCGGCCGAGAGCACGCTGGCCATCCTTCGCGACCTCACCACGGCACCGCTGCTGCTGGTGGTGGTCGGTGGCCGCTCCGTGAACCGGGGTTACGACGATCCCTACCAGCAGCTGAACGGCGCTCAGCGACAGCTCGACGTGGCCGTTCAGCAGAGCGATCAGGTCACCGTGGCCAGTGGCTGGCGGTGGGGTCGTCGTGAGGACTACACCGAACGGGTGCAGGGGCCGCCGCCGCTGCCCATCGAACTGGCCGGCCTCGACGACCTGCTCGGGTCGCCGACGGTGCCGGCCGAGCCCACGGGATGATGCGGCGGCGCTGGCGTTGGGCGGTGCCCGAGACGCTTCGCACGATCGCGCCCACCGGTCCGCTGTTGGTCGGTGCTGCAGCGTTGTACCTGATCATCATCAGTTGGGCCATGTCGAACCTCAGCTGGGATCTCTGGGGCGCCCTGATCTACGCCCCGCTGCTCACGCTGGTCACCATCCTGCTGGCCCGCCGCATGTTCTCCGGTGCCCTGCAACCGGTGGTGCTGCCGGTGGTGGTGGGGTTCGGGGTGAAGTTCGCAGGGGCGATGGCGCGGTACTGGATCGCGTTCTCCGCCTACGACGGTGTGTCCGACTCGGTCGGGTACCACTCGGCAGGCACCTACACGGCCGGCTACTTCTGGTCGGGGGAGATCGACGTCTGGGCGCTCATCCCCTCGGGCACCGGCACGGCGTTCGTGAAGGGCGTGTCGGGCCTCGTGTACGTGTTCATCGGTTCGAGCCAGCTCGCCGGGTACGTCGTGTTCGCCTGGTTCGGGTACGTCGGCGTGGTCTGCTTCATCAAGGCGGCCTGCATGTCGGTGCCCGGTCTGGCCCAACGCCGGTACGCCTGGTTGTGCGTGCTGATGCCCAGCGTCGTGTACTGGCCGGCGTCGCTCGGCAAGGAGTCGCTGATGATGTTCGGCCTCGGTCTGGGCTCGCTCGGCGTGGCCCGGTTGTTCGAGCGCGGCGGATTCCTCCGTGGTCTGGTGCTGATGGTGCTCGGCTTCGGCCTCGTCGGGTTCATCCGCCCGCACATCGCCGGGGTGTTCATCGCCGGCGTCCTGCCCGGGCTGATGGTCGCCTTCCGCCGCCCGGACGGTGTCGAAGCAGGAGACGGGCCGAAACGCAACCGCATGGTGCTCATCGTGGCCATCTCGGTCTCCCTGGTCGCCATCGTGTTCGTCGCCAGTTTCGCCCTCTCGTTCCTCCAGCCCACCCAGGGTGACGGCGAAGAGGGTGGGGTGAGCAGCATCACGGCCATCCTCGAAGAGACCACCCGCCGGTCCGAGATCGGTGGGTCGAGTTTCGAGCCACCCTCCATCACCAACCCGCTGATGTGGCCCTATGCGGTGATCCGCACCCTCACCCGTCCGCTGCCCATCGAGGCGAGCGGGCTGTTCCAACTCATCTCGGCGGCGGAGATGACCGTGCTGCTCGGGATGTGCGCCTACTCGTGGCGCCGCCTGCGCAACCTGCGTCGATCCGTGGCCCGGGTGCCCTACCTCGCCTATGCGATGGTGGCGCTCTTCATGGGTGGGCTGGTCTACACGAGTTTCGCCAACCTCGGGATCCTCACCCGCCAGAAGTCGCTGCTGTTGCCCCTCATGTTGCTGCTGCCCTGTCTGCCGCTGCCACCCGAGCGGCGTCGCAGCACTGTCGAGGAGCCCACCGCGACAACGAATGTGCCGATCGGAGCAGGAACATGACGACAGGACAACGAATCGTGGTCACCGGCGGTGCCGGGTTCATCGGGGCGAATCTGGTTCGCCGGCTGTTGAACACCCCGGGAGTGACGGGGGTGTCGGTCATCGACGACCTGTCCACCGGCTCGCCGGCCAACCTCGAAGGAGTCGACGGTGCGCTCGACGTGGTCGAGGGCTCGATCCTCGACGACAGCGCCCTCGACCGGGCGATGGCCGGTGCCCACGCGGTGGTGCATCTGGCGGCGCTGGGCAGCGTGCCGCGCAGTATCGCCAACCCCTTGGCCAGCCATCACGCCAATGCCACCGGCACGCTGATGGTGCTCGAAGCAGCGCGTCGCCACGGTGGGCTGCACACGGTCGTGGCGAGCAGCAGCAGTGTGTACGGCGCCAACCCGACCCTGCCCAAGCACGAAGACCTGGCCACCCGGCCGCTGTCGCCGTACGCGGCGACGAAGCTGATCACCGAGGGTTACGCGATCGCGTACGGGCACGCCTACCGGATGCCCACCCTTGCGTTCCGGTTCTTCAACGTCTTCGGACCGCTGCAGGCAGCGGGCCACGACTATGCCGCCGTCATCCCGCGTTTCGTCGATGCGGCGCTGCGTGGCGAGCCGTTGACGGTGCACGGCGACGGCTCACAGAGCCGCGACTTCACGTTCGTCGACACGGTCACCTCGGTGATCACCGATGCGGTGCTGCGCCAGGTCACCAGTCCCGACCCGGTGAACCTCGCGTTCGGCAGCCGGGTGTCGCTGCGTGAGGTGATCCGACTCCTCGAGATCGAACTGGGCCATTCGCTCGAGGTGGTCAACACCGCGTCCCGGGCAGGCGACGTGCCGCACAGCCAGGCCGATGTCGCCCATCTCCAGGCACTGTTCCCCGACGCTCGACCCGTTCCGTTCGTCGAGGGGTTGCGTGCAACTGTGGCGTGGATGCGCACGGTCATCAGTGATGGTCTGTCGACTCCACACCGCCCCTGACGATGCTGCGCGGGCTCACCGTGCCGGTGCGTCGTCGGCGACCGCGGCCCGTCGGCGCGGGAGCAACGGCAGCGTCAGCAGCACGCTGGCGACGGTGGCGATGGCGACTGCCTTCACCGCAGGCATGACCGTTGGCTCGAGTGCGCCGGTACGGGCGACGGCGGCGGTAGCGACGGACGCGACCGCGGCGACCTCCCACCAGGTGAGCACGGCCCGCCGGGCACTCCGCCGCGCCGCCGGATCGAGCCTGCGCCACGGCCCCAGGGTGGGTGGCAGTCGGTGCGCCACGGCCAGCAACAGCGCGAACGGCCACCACGAGTACAGAGCGCCGATCAAGGCGCTCTGGCGGCCGGTGGCACCGTATATGCCCGCCCACAGCACTGCCGTCGCCGCGACGACGTGGAGCATCCAGTGCACCGGGCGGCCAGTTGCGCTGGTGATCAGGTGCACGACGAAGGCCGCTACCGCAACGACCGCCACCCAGGGGATCTGGTCGGTCTCGGGAACGCAGGCGTACGTTGCCGCACAGGCGCACATCACCAACCAGGGCACCAGCGTGGGCGTGGCTGTGGCGACGACCGACATCGACATCACGACGAGCGCACCGGTGACCATGGTGCCGGGTACCGCCCACCACCGCGATGGCGAGCCGAGGTCGGAGGCATCCCATGCCACGACGACGACCAGCGCCCCCAGGACCGCGCCGGCCACCACGTGGACGACCGTGCTCGACCGGGGGACCGCCATCTCGCCAGTGTGCCATGTCGAGCGGGGTGGGCGATGAGTTCCGATGCCGCGCTCGACCAGGTCGAGGAGTCGATGCCGCATCCGTCGTTCGGCTCGATTCTGTGCGTCTGCACCTACAACCGGAGCCGTTCGGTGATGATGGGCGGCTTCTTGCGCGACCACCTCGATCTGCGCGGTATCGGCCCCGAGGTGAGGGTCGCGACTGCAGGATTGCACGGCGGTGGCCATCCGCCGACGTCGCACGCGCTCGCCCAACTCGGCCACCGTGGCCGGTCGGTGCAGGGGCATGTCAGCCGAGCCGTCGATGCCTTCCGTCTGGTCGGCCGCGACGTCGTCGTCACCGCCGAGCGAGCCCACGTCGCGTCGATCGCCGGCCGGTGGCCCGAGATGTTCGATCGCACGTTCACCCTTCCCGAGCTCGTCGGCCTGCTCGACGCAATTGCGCCCACCGATCCCGACGTCTGGTCCCGGCTCGGCGCGAGCCGGATCGCGAAGTCGGTCTATCTCGATGCTCCCGAGGTCGGCGAGATCGACGAGCCTGGTGGCGGGAGCCCCGCCGACTGGCGGCACTGCGCCCGCACGATCGATGCGCTCACCGGCCGACTGGCCGACTGGGTCGCGCAACGGCATCTCGCGATGGCTGGACAGGTGAGGTGACCTCGATGGGGCTCGACATGAAGTCGATGGTGAAGCGGGCCAGCCTGATCGGCGATGGGGTGGTACCTCCCCCCGCCGGGGTGACCATCCTCATCTACCACCGGGTCGGGGGTGGCAGCGCCAGCGATGTCGATCTTCCGGCGGAGGTGTTCGACGCGCAGCTCGCCCATCTCGCCGAACACGCCCGGGTCGTCGACCTCGACACCGCGGTCGCCGAACTCACCGACCGCCGTCACCACGACGAGCCGCTTCGACCGACGGTCGTGATCACGTTCGACGACGGCACCGACGACTTCGTCGATGTCGCCGTGCCCGCGCTGGTCCGCCACGATCTTCCCGCCACGCTCTACGTGGCCACGCAGTACATCGACGAGCAGACCGAGTTCCCGTGGGGGGCTCGGCCAACATCGTGGGCTGCGCTGCGCGACGCGGTGTCGACCGGGCTCGTCACCATCGGGTCGCACACCCATTCGCACTGGCTCCTCGATCGGCTCGAACCGGCCGAGGTCGCAGCCGATCTCGACCGGTCGATCGAGTTGATCGGCGAGCACCTCGGCCTGAGTGCGCAGCACTTCGCCTATCCCAAGGCGATGCCCGGCTCGGCGCACGCCGAGGCCGCGGTCCGGCAACGGTTCCGTTCGGCAGCCCTGGCCGCGAGTCGCGTGAACCGCCGTGGCCGCACCGACCCGCACCGGCTGTGGCGCACCCCCGTCCAGTGCAGCGACCGGCTCGAACACTTCCAGGCCAAGGCACGTGGCGGGATGCGCCTCGAAGGCGAGTTGCGCGCCCTGGTGGCGCGGGCCAAGTACCGCGGGATGCGGCGATGACCGGCGCCCTGCCGCCTCGGCGGCCCGGAGTGCCCCGGTTGGTGCACCTCTGCACGACCGACATCAGCCTCGACTGGCTGCTCGGCCCGCAGTTGCGGGCGTTCGCGGCAGCAGGCTTCGAGGTCATCGGCATGTCGGCTGCCGGACCCCATGTGGCGAACCTCGAGGCCATGGGGATCCGACACGTCGACGTGCCGTCGTTCACCCGCTCGAGCGATCCGTTGCAGGACGTGAAGGCGTTCGCGCAACTGGTCTCGTTGCTGCGTCAGGTGAAGCCCGACATCCTCCACACCCACAATCCGAAGCCCGGGGTGTTGGGTCGGATCGCAGGTCGGCTCACCCGGGTCCCGCTCGTGGTCAACACCCAGCACGGTCTCTACGCGCAGCCGAGCGATCGATGGCAGCGGCGGCTTCCGGTGTACGCGGTCGAGCGAGTGGCGGCCGCGTTCGGTCATCTCGAACTCGTGCAGAACCCCGAGGACGTCGACACCCTGGTGCAGCGGTTGCGGATCCCTGCCCGACGCGTGCAGCTGCTCGGCAACGGGATCGATCTGTCGCGGTTCGATCCATCGGTGAGCCGCGATCACGCCCGGGCCGAGCGGCGGTCGTCGTGGGGTGTCGGCGCCGACGACGTGGTGGTGGGTGTGGTCGGTCGCCTGGTCCGCGAGAAGGGGATGGTCGAGCTGCTCGAGGCGGCGCACCGTCTCCGCTCGTCGCATCCCAGGGTCCGCTTCGTCATCGTCGGTCCCACCGACGAGGGCAAGGCGGATGCGATCGACACCGCGTCGGTCGAACGTGCCGTGGCCGACGGCGTCGTGTTCACCGGCGCCCGCACCGACATGCCCGAGTGCTACTCGGCGTTCGACGTGTTCCTCACTGCGAGCTGGCGCGAGGGCTTTCCGCGCAGCGCGATGGAGGCCGCAGCCATGGGGCTGCCGACGGTGGCCACCGACATCCGCGGCAATCGTCAGGTCATCGATGACGGGGTGACCGGCATGCTGGTCGCCGTCCGCGACGCGGCAGCGCTCGCGGCCGCGGTCGCCGACCTGGCCGACGACGCCGAGCGACGACGCGCGATGGGTGTCGCTGCCCAGGCACGTGCCGTCGAGCACTTCGACCAGCAGCGGGTGATCGACATCAGCCTGGCCGCGTACCGCAGCCGTCGGTGACGTCAGGCGTCGGCCGCTGGGCGGTCGGCCGGCAGTTCGTGCATCGAGACCGTGCCCTCATGGGCCACGCCGCTGCGTCCGAACACCGTGGGTACGGTGCGCGCCAGGATCTTCAGGTCGCCCAGCAGTGAGCGGGTGCGGACGTACTCGACGTCGAGCGCCAGGCGTTCGGGCCAGTCGAGGGTGTTCCGTCCGCTCACCTGGGCGAGGCCGGTGATGCCCGGGCGTACGGCGAACCGCTCGTACTCGGCGCCGCGGAAGCGGTCCCAGTAGTGAACCGGCAGCGGGCGCGGGCCGACGAGGCTGATGTGGCCGAGCAGCAGGTTCACGAGCGAGGGCAGTTCGTCGAGACTGGCCGAGCGCAGGAAGGCACCCGTGCGCGTGATCCGTTCGGCGTCGAACTCGGGCCCGCTGCGGTCGGGTGCAGGGTGGCGCATGGTGCGGAACTTGAACAGCGCGAACACGGCGCCGTGGCGGCCGAGTCGACGCTGGCGGAACAGCACGCCACTGCCCATCGACACCCGCACGGCGATGGCTACCGCGGCGAGCACCGGCGACAGCACGATCAGACCGATCGCAGCGGCGACGATCTCGACGGTTCGGCGCACCGCATCGGCGGCGCGACTCATGGCCGCACCGCCGTGGCCGGCGCAGCAGCCTCGAGGACGCGGGCGGGAACACCGACGACCACGGTGCAGGGCGGGATGTCGCGCACGACCACGGCACCCGCACCCACGACGGCACCGTTGCCGATGGTGACGCCTGGCAGCACCCGCGAACCGATTCCCAGCAGCGCTCCGTCGCCGATGGTCACCCCACCAGCGATCGCGGTGCCCGGGGCGATGTGGACGAAGGCCCCGATCTCGCAGTCGTGATCCACGCTCGCGTTGGTGTTCACGATCGTGCCCCTCCCGATCCGTGTCGCGGCGTTCACGACGGCACCGGGCAGCAGTGCTGCTCCGTCGGCGACCTGCGCCGAGCGCGACACCATTGCGAACCGGCTGACTGCGGTGGCGAGACGAAAACCATCGAGCAGCAGTCGTTCGGTGACTGCGGCGCGGGCGCGATTGTCGCCGATGGCCACGAACACCGTGCTCACACCGTGTTCGCGGGCGATGGCGCGCAGGTCCGCATCGCGTCCCAGCATTGGTGTGCCGAGGCCGGAAGCGCCCGTCCCGTCGAGGCTGACGGCACCGACCACACGGAGAGCCGGGTCGGTCGTCGGATCCTGCAGCGCCTCGAGGCAGACCCGGGCGTGGCCGTGCGCGCCGACGACGATCGTGTCGACCAGGTCCTCTCGCGCAACGGGGTGCATCAATGAACGACAGTACGGCGCGTGGCGCGAAAAGCACCAGAGTGGGGATAGGGCTAGGTCGCGGGCACCTGCTGGTGGCATGCTCCGGCTTCCGGACGGTCTGACGGGCCGGTTCGTCCGGATCGTCCATCGCGTGTCCAAAGTGGCACGTCGTGGAGGAACGGGCGATCGGCGACGGATACGACGAGGAGGTGACGAGCGATCATGAAACGGCGTCGTGAGACCATCACGCCAGCACGGGTCGAGATCGATACGCGCTTCGTCCACGTCGAACCGGTTCTCGACCGAGCCGAAGCAGCGGCTCGACGTCGGGCACTCAGCGACGCCGAGGCCTTGCTCGCACAGGCTGCTGCGATGTCGGCAGTGTTGTTCGGCTGCACGGCGATGGTGCCGCCGGCGTTGGCTCGCCGGTTGTCCCGTACGTCGGTCGAGCTCGCCCGCGCCTATGTCGAGGCGGGCGATCACGACCTTGCGATCAGCGCAGCCGGCGATGCGCTGCAACAGCTGACGGGGCTGCTGCGGATGCACCCGGCCGACCGCGAACTCCACAGCGACCGTGCCGACGCCCTGCAGGTGTTGTCGTCCGCTCATCGTCGTGCGGGCCACTACGAGCAGGCGATCCGCGGGTTCGAGGCTGCGATCGGTATCCGCCGCACTCTCATGACGGCGGGTAACAGCTCGTCAGGGGCCGCGGGCTTGGCGTACTGCTTGCAAGAACTCGGTGAGTGCTTCGCGGGCGAGGGCCAGGTGCCCAGTGCCCTGGGTGCACTCGGCACGGCGATGCGACACTGGAACACCGCTGCTGCCACCGACCGTTCGTTCCAAGCGCAGGCTGCGGCGTGCCGCGCCCGGCTCGGTGAACTCGAGCGGTCGCTGACAGGGCGCCGCGACGAGCTCACCCGTTCGTGACCTCGTACTCCTGCGGCAGCGACATCGGCTGGCGTCGGATGATGGTGTCGGCCAGCGGGTCGCCGAGTACGCCCGAGAGATCGAGTGCGATGGTCCGGCTCGTGCCGGCCGGCACTTCGACGAACACCACCGTCGCGTACCAGGTGCCGAAGCCGCGCTCGTACGTGGGTTGCACTGCTCGGCCGTCGACGGACACGGCGCTGGGTTCGAGTGCGGTGTACACCACGACCCGGGCGATGTTCGTGCCCGGTTCGAGGTCGTACGGGTTGCCCACCACGTAGTCGGGCAGGGGTGGCGCCTCGGGTGTCCCCACGGCCCGTGCCGGGTCGAGCGTGTTGGTGAGAGTGACCACGGTGGTGCCGTTGGTGGTCGCGCTCGTCGGGTCGAACACCGTGGTGTGCATGGTGTCGACCTGCAGGTAGGCGTCGAGTTTGTTCGCGCCTGCGTTGTCGACCGTGACGGCGATGCCGTCGGCGCCGTCGAGCGCGGGGAACGCACCGGCGAGCCGGACCCGCTGGAACAGCAGTTCCTCGTCGGCAACGGGGCTCCACGCGAGCAGCTTCCCGGCCGAGGCCAGTGGGCCGAAATCGCGGCCCAGCTGCGCCGGTGGGGGGAGTGCGCTGCCCAGCAGACGGGCGAGCGTGGTGCGGGCGATGGTCTCGACGGCATCGGCTCGCAGGCCGCTGTTCGCTGCCGGGTCGCCGAAGGTGACGTACTGGTCCTGGGTGATGAACCGCGCCACGTCGGCGGCGCCGATGGTCAACGGCGCACCACCGGGCTCGAGTGCGGGCAGCTCGACCGGGCCGGTGTAACTCATCAACGCAGCCACCGCCTCGGGCGCCATCACGAAGACTCCGTCGAGCTCGCGTCCGCCGCTCTGGGGGTACAGCTGGCTGATCACATCGGCCACCATCGGCAGATCGGGTGGCATGGTGACATTGCCCCACATCTCGATCCCGGTGGTGCCGTCGACCGGATCGACGAACCCGAAGCCACCCCAGCGCTCGATGAACTCTTGCGGACCGGTGATGCGGCGCTCGTCGGGCGCAGGCCCGCCGGTCATCAGGTCGAGTGTGCGACCGAACCTGGTGACCGAGAGCTCGCCGTTGTCGATCGTGACCTCGGCGTAGTTGCCCATGTACCCGCCGAGGCCGCGGGCTTCGGCCGGATTGGTGAACGCAACGAAATAGACGCGTGGGCCGTCACCGCCCAACATCGCCGGCGCGACCTGCACCGCGAGTCGGGCATTGTCGAGTTTGGTGAGGTTGTCGTCGATCTCGGTACCGATGCGATCGAGCCGTGTGGCGATCGAGTCGACCAGCCACGGCGAACGTGCCTGGTCGACGATCGTCGACAGCTCGGCGATCGATGCCGTGAGTTGGTCGAACGGAGCGCTCAGCGCGCGCACGGCATCGAGGTCGATGCGACCGTTGACCACTCGGATGCTGTCGGGATCGATCTGCGACAGCGCTTCGACGACGTCACCCAGCACATCGGCCGCGCCGCGTGCCAGGGCGACCCCGGCATCTCGGTGTTGTGCCACGATCGGCACGAGGCGAGCCGGCTGTGTCCAGGGCGCCGTCAGTGCGTCGTCGGCGTTCTCGAACGCCACCATGGCTTCACGGAAGGCGGCGGCGGCAGCGTCGATGTCGCCCTGGTTGAGGGCGGCCAGACCGATCTGGGCTTCGCGGTTGGCGGTCTGCAACGACGTGCGCGCAGCGAGGACGCCGAGGATCAGCCCCACCGATGCCGCCACCGCCGCCGCGATGACCATGCCCAGCACCACCCACGCCCGGCGTTGCAGCCAGGGCGAGCGCCGCCTGAACGCGCACACGACAACGACGCCGATGATGCTGCAGGCGAGCAGGGTGGAGAGTCCCTGAGGTCCGCTGCTGTCGAGACGCGCCAGTACGACGAGGGTGAGCATGAATGACAGGCTGCGCAACCCGGGCTGGGAGCGGCGGCGAGCGCCGATCACGCCGGCTGTGGCGAGTGCAGCGACGGAGACGAGGACGAGCGGCCAGGTGGGGGCGAGTGCCGCTGCGAGTGCTGCGGCACCGAGGAGCGACCACCAGGGGGCCGATGCGGCAACCCACGTCGCTCCCAGTGCGGCCGCGGCGACGACGACGGTGTCGACGACCGTGTTCCCCGTCGGCCGCAGATCGGCTGCGGCGGCGAGCGCTCCGCTCATCAGCGCCACACCGAGCTCAGGCTGTTCGCGCGCGAGTTGCCACGGCGTCATCCGTCGTCTGCCCGGTGCTGCGTCGTTCCCGGCGGGTGTCGGTGTCCCGGGCGCGCCGACGACGGCCGTCGAGGAAGGCACGTCGTCTGTCGTTCGCACCGGAGAGACCGTCCGATCAGGGCGTCGGTCATGCCGGGCACGGCCGTGTCGACGCACCGGAAAGTGTGGAGTCGTTCACCCGATTTCGTCATCATGATTTCGTCAAGGTCTGGCGGTGAGACGGCAGCAATGGCGTCGTCGGGACCATCGTCGTCGATGGCATGCTGACCTGCGCCATTCTGCCCAGCGCGCGGCTGGCTCCGCTCGACCGCTGGTCACGGAGTGTGTGGGCCCGAGCGCAGGAGGTCGTTTTCGGGGACCGTGTCGGGTCCTGAGCAGGTGAAGGTGCTGTTCCGGGCATTTCACATGCGGGAGTTGGGCGTTACTCTGTGCGTTCATGAGCAGTGACGAACGTCGTCGAGATGGCCGGCGCAGCATCGTGTCGACCTGCCTCGCGCTGTTCGTCGGCCTTGTTGCCACGCTGTGCGTCGCCGTGGGGGTGCCGGTTGCCGCCGCGGCGTATCCGCCAACGACGCCGGGGCCGACGACGTCCACCACGGTCGACATCGGCGGGCCCACCACGACCACGATCGTGCAGACCACCACCACGGTGCAGATCGGTGGTCCCACCACGACGGCGATCCCGACGACGACGGTCGTGCGCCCGACGACGACCGATGTGCAGATCGGCGGGCCGACGACGACCCGTCCAGGCGACATCCCGACGATGGGCGCGAACTCCATCGACCTGGTGCAGATCGGGGTGGTGGCGGTGGTCGCCGGTCTGATCCTGCTCGGCGTGGTCGCGCTGCGGCGGCGTCCCGCCGCCGCCTGACCGCCGGGGACGCTGCTACTCCTGCACGCCCTTCGGGGCCTGCTGGTTCATGAAGCCGAACATGTAGCCGGCCACGCGGCGCATCTGGATCTCCTCGGCGCCTTCGGTGATGCGGTAGCGCCGGTGGTGGCGGTAGATGTGCTCGAACGCCTTGTGGCGGCTGTAGCCGAGGCCGCCGTGCACCTGCATGGCCCGGTCGGCGGCTTCGCAGCACAACCGGTTGGCCCAGTAGTTGCACATGCTCACCTTGTCGCTCTGGCTGAAGGCGCCGTACCTGTCCATCGCCCAGGCGGTCTTGTGGATGAGGGCACGCAGCATCTCGCACTGCGTCTGCAGTTCGACCAACGGGAACTGGATGGCCTGGTTGCTGCTCAGCGGCTTGCCGAAGGGCTTGCGCTCCTTCGCGTACTGCACCGACTCGTCGATGCAGTACTGCGCTGCGCCGAGGCTGCTGGCCGCCTGGCGGATGCGGTTCTCGTTGAAGAAGTGCTGCACCACCTGCAGACCGCGGCCCTCACCGCCGAAGATGGCGGCGTGGGGCACCCGCACGTTCGTGAGGCGGATGTGGGCGTGGTCGGTGGGCATGTTGAAGGTCCACAGGTACTCGACCACCTCGAAGCCGGGGCTGTTGGCCGGCACCAGGAACGCGGTGATGCCGTTGCCGTCGCCCGCCTTGCCGCTGGTGCGGGCCATGATCATGTCGTGTGACGCCTTGTGGATGCCGGTGTTCCACGTCTTCTCGCCGTTGATGATCCACTCGTCACCGTCGCGCACGGCGGTGGTCTCCATGTGGGTGGCGTCGGAGCCGTGGTTCGGTTCGGTGATGCCGAACGCGAACCCGCGACGGCCCTCGGCGAGGTCGTCGATCCACTCGGCCTTCTGCTCGTCGGTGCCGTAGTTCAGCATCAGCAGCAGACCCACGTTGTTGCCCACGATGGAGTGCTCGTTCTGCAGGTCGTTGTGCAGGCCGAGGCCCTTGCGAGCGAAGTGCTCGCGGATGATGGCCATGCCGAGGTTGGTGCCGTCCTGGCCGCCGTACTCCTTGGGCAGGGGGTAGCGGTAGTGGCCGGCCGCGTCGGCGAGGCGCTTGGCCTTGTGCAGCAGCTGCTCCCACTCCTCGTTGGGCAGACCGCCACGCTCCCAGTCGGTGCGGGCGTCTTCGCGCCGGTGGTCGAAGAAGCGGATGTTGTCATCGGCCTGTTCGAGTGGCCTGATCTCGCGTTCGATGAAGTCGTCGAGTTCGGCGAGATAGGCGACGAGGTCGGCAGGCAGGTCGAAGTCCATGTCCCGAGTGCAGCAGATCCCCTCATCTCCCAGCGAACCCTGCCGCCCCCCGGGCGCGATGAGCAACGTGCGCAGATGCTGCGCAACTCGCTCATCGCGCCCCGGCTTCCCCCTCCGGCGATGAGCAACGTGCGCAGATGCTGCGCAACTCGCTCATCGCGGGCTCACCGCGGGCAAGGTGGGGTGGGGCGGGGTGGGGTGGCGGGAGGAGGCCGGCGCTGGCACGATGGGCGATGATGAGCGCGACGACGTCAGGCCTGGTGTGCGGGCACCACCACCTCTACTCGGCCCTCGCCCGGGGTATGCCCGCCCCTCCCCAGCAGCCCACCGACTTCTTGTCGGTGCTGCAGCAGATCTGGTGGCGGCTCGACACGGCGCTCGACCTCGAGATGCTGCGCTGGAGCGCCATGCTCGGCGCCATGGAGGCGCTGCAGTGCGGCACCACGGCCATCATCGACCACCACGAGAGCCCCAATGCCATCGAGGGCAGCCTGAGTGTGATCGCCGACGCCTGCGCCGAGGTGGGTGTGCGCGTGAACGTGGCCTACGGCGTCACCGACCGGCACGGCCCCGACGGGGCGCGCCGAGGCATGGCCGAGAACGAGCGGTTCCTCGCCGAGGGGGGTCGGGGCATGGTGGGTGTGCACGCTGCGTTCACGTGCAGTGACGACACGCTCGCGGCAGCCGCCGACCTCGCCCGCCGCCACGGCGTGGGCGTGCATGTGCACGTGGCGGAGGGGGTCGACGACGTCTCCGCAGGTGCCCGCCTCGAGCCGCTGGCGGCCGACGACTGGCTGATCGTGCACTGTGTGCACCTCGACCGGCCGCTTCCCGGCACCATCGCCCACAACCCGCGCAGCAACATGAACAACTCGGTGGGCTATGCGGTCCCCACCCGCTGGACGAACCCGGTGGTGCTGGGCACCGACGGCATCGGGGCCGACATGCTCGAGGAGTTCCGTCTCGCCTACGTGGCGCTGCGGGCACACGACATCACCGCCTCGCCCGACACCGTGTGGGGCTGGCTCGACGAGGGCTACCGCTGGTTCCCCGAGGCCCGTGCCGACCGGGTGACCTGGAACTACCCCCACGCCGACAGCGCCTGGCACGTTGCCTTCACCCCCGGGGTGCGGGCGCTCGACGTGGTCAATGGCGATGGCGAGGTGCTGTTGCGCGACGGCCTGCCCACCCGCGTCGACGCCGCCGAGGTGCGGGCCAAGGCGGCCGAGCAGGCGGCCCGCCTCTTCGCCCTGCTCTGAGGGCCATCCCCGACGCCGGTCCGGCCTGATCGCGCGAGCCGAACGGCACGTGTCGCCTCTACGATGCCCCGGTTCGTGATGAGGAGGACGCAGGTGACCCGGATTCGATCGACGTTCGCGTTGGTGCTGGCCAGCGCGGTGGTGTTCGGCGCGTGTGGCGACGACGACGGCTCGTCCGACGCCAGTGTCCCCGTGGTGGGCGCCACCATCAACGTGGTCGCCACCGAGCAGCCCGAGAGCCGTCTGCTGGCCGAGATCTACGCCCAGGGCCTCGAGAACGCGGGCTTCCGCATCGGCCGCAAGGACCCGGTGGCCGACCGCGCCGCGGCGTACCAGAAGTTGGTCGACGACAGTGCCCAGTTCACGCCCGAGTTCGCCAGCAGCCTGCTGTCGTTCCTGTCGGCCGAGCAGGGCAAGGACGTGCCCGCTGTTGCCGGCACCACCGAGACGGTCACTGCGCTGAACGACCTGCTGCCCGACTCGCTGGTCATCGGCGACCCGTCGCCCGTGTCGACCACCGGCTCGATCGCCTGCAGCACCGCTGCCGTCGACCAGTACGGCTTGAAGACCATCGGCGATCTGGCCGAGCACGCTGCTGAGGTGCGCATCGCCGGCCCGGCCGGGTTCGACGCCGCCACGCCCTGGGGTCTCGTCGGCTACGGCGCGGTGTACGGCACCGAGTTCACCCAGTTCGTCGAAGCGCCCACCGATGGTGTGGCGGAGGCCATCACGTCCGGCAAGGCCGACTGCGGAGCGCTGCACGCCACCGACCCGGCCGTGGTGCTCGACGGCCTGCTCCCCCTCGTCGACGACCGCAAGGCGGTGCCCGACGACCTCACCGTGCCGCTCATGTCGGCCGTGGCTGCCTCGCCCGAGGTGCTGGCCACCATCAGCCAGATCGATGCCACCCTGACCACCGATGTCATCCGCGCCCTGCTCGTGAAGGTCGAGCAGAGCGGCGGGTCCTACGACGTCGTTGCGAACGACTATCTTGCGGCTCAGTCGAAGGGCGCTGCCGGCTGAGCCGGCGGCGAAGGGGGCGGACATGGCGGTGGTGGTCGAGGGCCTCACCAAGCGCTACGGCGCGAAGGTGGCGGTCGGGAACCTCAGCTTCGATGTGCAACCCGGTGTGGTCACCGGGTTCCTCGGGCCGAACGGTTCGGGAAAGAGCACGACGATGCGGTGCATGATCGGCCTCGACCAGCCCAATGCTGGTCGGGCAATGTTCCAGGGCAAGGCCTACGCCGCGCTCGCCAAGCCGCTGCACGAGGTGGGCGTGCTGCTCGACGCCGGGTACGTGCACCCGGGCCGTAGCGGCCGCAACCATCTGCGCTGGATGGCGGCATCGAACGGCATCTCGTTGAAGCGGGCCGACGAGATGCTCGAGCTCGTCGGCCTCTCCGCAGTCGCCGGCAAGACGCTACGCACTTATTCGCTCGGCATGAAGCAGCGCCTCGGTCTGGCCGGTGTGCTGCTGGGCGACCCGCACACCATCATCCTCGACGAGCCGGCCAACGGCCTCGACCCCGAAGGCATCCGCTGGATCCGCGACATGCTCACCTACCAGGCGGGCCAGGGCAAGGCCGTGCTGGTGAGCAGCCACCTCATGTCGGAGATGGCGTTGATGGCCTCGGCCCTCGTGGTCATCGGCAAGGGTCAGCTCATCGATCAGACGACCGTGTCCGAGTTCGTCGGCCGGTACGGCGACCACTGGGTGCGTGCCGCCAGCCCGCGCGTGGCCACCCTGGCCGAGGCGCTCCGCGCTGCCGGTGCGCGCGTCGACTACATCGACGACACCACGGTGACGGTGCACGGCGTCACCGCTGCCGAGGTGGGTGAGGCAGCGGCCCGCTCGAGCGTGGTGTTGCACGAGCTCACCAACGTCACCGGTTCACTCGAGGATGCGTTCCTCAAGGCCACGGCCGACGTGCAGGAGTACCAGGCGGGTGTGAAGTGATGAGCGTTCTGCGCAGCGAATGGATCAAGACCCGCACCATCCGGATGAACTGGGTGCTGTTCATCATCGCTGTCGTCTTCCCGCTGGTGGTGGCCGGGCTGTTCGCAGGCTTCAGCGACACCGAGAATCTGTTTGCTCTCGACCAGTTCCGGCTCGTCAGCGGCGGCATCATCATCACGTCGATGCTGCTGGGCGTCATCGGCGCCACCAGCATCACCGGCGAGTACGGCTTCAACACCATCCGGCCCACCTTCGCCGCCACGCCCCGCCGCGTGCGCGTCGTCACAGCGAAGGCCATCGTCGCCGCGGCGGTGGCTCTGGTCGTGGGTGTGGTGGTGACGGTCGCCGGCCTCACCCTGGTGAACACGCTCGTCCGGTCGCGGGCCGATGCATCGGTGCCCGACAGCGCGCTCGACGTCACCTCGGTCGACGACTTCTTCGCGGCATCGCTGGGCATCGTCGTGTTCTGCGCCCTGCTCGGCCTGTTCGGGCTGGCGATCGGGCTCATCATCCACAGCACCCCCGCCGCGGTGGCGACGATCGTGCTGTGGCCGTTGTTGGTCGAGAACATCGTGGCGGCCATCCTCAGCGGCGTTGGTGTCGACAACCCGGGCAAGTGGATGCCGTATCAGGCAGGCACCAACCTGTGGCAGGTGGGCGACTTCGACGGCACCCTCGGCCGATGGGGTGGCGGGTTGTACTTCGCCGGCGTCACCCTGGTGCTGTTCGTCCTGGGCACGTTCATCGTCAACCGTCGCGACGCCTGAGCCCATGCGCATCACCCTGCCCAGCGGCACTGCCGCGGAGATCGCCCACCCCGCCACCGGCGAAGCTCGTGGCGGCCTGGTCGTGGCCCCCGACATCTTCAGCCTGCGCCCGCTGTACGACGATCTCGTCGCCCGCCTGGCCACCGAGTGGCAGATGGTGGTGTGCGCCGTCGAGCCGTTCCCGGGTCGCACACTCGGCCCCGAGATCGAGCCGCGGTTCGCGGCCGTGCCCGAGATCGACGATCAGGCACACCTGCGCGACCTGCTCGAAGGCGCCGATGCGGTGGCCGCTGCGTTGCCGGCCGACGCACCCGTGGGGCTGCTCGGGTTCTGCCTCGGTGGGATGTACTGCCACAAGGCCAGCCGCAGCGACCGGTTCCACCGCATCGTCAGCTTCTACGGCATGATCCGGGTGCCCGAGGCGTGGCGCAGCCCCACCCAGGGCGAGCCGCTGCAGTACCTGGCTACGGGGCATGCCGAGCGGGTGCTGGCCATCATCGGCGACCGCGACCATTACACGCCGCCGGCCGATGTGGAGGCGCTCGCCGCTGCCGGCGTCAGCGTGGTGCAGTACGCCGATGCCGAGCACGGCTTCGCCCACGACGCCTCGCGCCCGACTCATCGGGCCGACGATGCGGCCGACGCCTTCGCCCGCGCCAAGGCGTGGCTGCAGGCCTGACGCAGTCGCTCAGCGCGAGCGGATCTCGAGGCTCTGGCGCTTGATGATGCGGTAGTGCCGCTCGTGCTGTTCCAGCCAGCCGAGGCGGATGAAGCTGGCAATGGCCTTGTTCACGCGTTCGCGTGAGGCGCCCACCATGCCGGCCAGTTCTTCCTGGGTGACGGGCAGTGTGAACTCGTCGGCGCCGTCGGACAGGTCGAGCAGGCGCTTGGCGGTGCGGCCGGTCACATCGAGGAACACGCTGTCGGCCAGGGTCTCGTCCATCGCGCGCAGACGCTGGGCGAGCAGGCGGGTGACGCCCCACAGCATCGCCGGGCGGTCGCGGAACGCCTGGAGCACTGCGGTGTAGGGGACGCACAGCACTTCGGACGGCTCGAGCGCACGGGCCATGGCCGAGCGCGGACCGTCGTCGAGCATGGCCATCTCGCCGAACAATTCGCCCGCCTCCATCAGCGAGACCACGGTCTCGCGGCGATCGAACTCGTTCACCATCACGATGGCCAGTCGGCCACGGGTGACGATGTAGAGGCAGTCGGCGGTGTCGCCCTCGCGGAACAGCACGTCGCCGCGGATGAGGACCCGCTCGGTGCCGCTGCCCGCGATGGTGGCAAGCACCTCCGGGTCTGCGTCGGCGAAGAAATCCGTCGATCCGAGAAGTGCTTCGTGGGCCATCGGGAGATGACCGTACTACCCTCCAGCGTCGTGCCCCTCGCCGAGACCGAGATTGTGTGGACCATCGTGGTGGCCGGGGGTAGCGGCACGCGTTTCGGCAGGGCGAAGCAGTACGAACCCATCGGCGGGGTGCGGATGCTCGACCGTTCGGTGGCCATCGCTGCAGCAGCGAGTCATGGCGTGGTGGTGGTCGTACCGGCAGCTGATGTCGAGCGTGAGGCGGGCCTACAGGTGGGGCACCGGGTGGTGGCGGGAGGTTCCACGCGGAGCGAATCGGTGCGGGCCGGCCTGGCCGCCGTACCCGCCGACGCGACGGTGGTGTGCGTGCACGACGCAGCCCGACCCTTCGCCACCGATGCGGTGTTCGCAGCCGTGGTGGCCGCTGTATCGGCCGGGGCCGACGGCGCCATTCCGGGTGTGCCCGTGGCCGACACCATCAAGGTGGTCGATGCGGCGGGCGCCGTACTGCACACCCCCGACCGTGCGTCACTGATGGCGGTGCAGACTCCGCAGGCGTTCCGGGCCGGCGTGCTGCGCTCGGCGCACGGCGCCGGTGGGGAGGGCACCGACGACGCGGCACTGGTCGAGTCGATGGGTGGTGTGGTGCTGGTGGTGCCGGGCGATGCGGGCAACCGCAAGATCACCCACGCCGACGATCTCGAGTGGGCCCGCGCCAGACTGTCGCCGCACGACGGCGACCCGGGAGAGTGGTGACATGGCAGCG
>JBIIDH010000116.1:0-10032 GCA_044238435.1 Ilumatobacteraceae bacterium
TGGAGGGTTCGCGCTGCTCGCGCAGGTAGCGCATACCGAACCACAGGCCGAACACGCCGATGGGCACGTTGATGAGGAAGATCCAGCGCCAACTGGCGTGGGTGACCAGCAGACCGCCCAGGATGGGACCGAGCGCTGGGGCGAGCAGCGTGGGAATCATGATGTAGGTGCTCGCCTTGGCCCGCTCGGCCGGCGGGAAGGCCCGGAACAGCATGGTCACGCCAACCGGGGTGAGCATGCCGCCGCCAACGCCCTGCAGCACCCTGAAGGCGATGAGTTGCTCGATCGACTGCGCGAGCGCGCACGCCAGCGACCCGGCGACGAACGCCCCGAAGGCAAACATGAACACGCGCTTGGTGCCGAACCGGTCGCCGAGCCAGCCCGACACCGGGATCCACACCGCCAGGCTGAGGGTGTAGCCGAGCACGATCCACTCGGCGTTCTCGGTGGCGAACGTTCGGCCGAGTTCCGGGATCGCGACGTTGACGATGGTGACGTCGAGGATGTCGAGGAACAGCGCGACGACGTAGACCATGGCGACGATGTACTTGTACGGCAACACGCGGCCGAAGATCTCGACCGGCATCGACCCGGCACCAACCGCCGGGGGCACAGACGTGTGGGTCACAAGATGGTGACCGTACCTGCCCCACCGTCGAGTTCGATCATTGCACCGTCGGCGATGCGCTTGGTTGCGTCGACGACGCTGACCGCGCACGGCACCCCGAGTTCGCGGCTGACGATGACCGCATGGCTGTTCATCGCCCCCACGTTCACCACCACACCGCCGGCGGGCACGAACAACGGCGTCCACGACGGGTCGGTGTTGGGAGCCACCAGGATGTCGCCCGGCTCGAGGCCGGCAGGGTCGGACGGATCGAGGACGACCCGCGCCCGGCCGCGCACCACACCTGCGCAACCCGGTGCGCCCACGAGCACGTCGCCCGCAGCGGCGTGGCCCGTCGATCCGGCCGACTTCGCCGCCAGCGACTCGAGCGACGGCACACCCTTGTCGGTCTGCACGAAGTAGGGAGGCTCGAGCGTCCAAAGGTGCTGCCAGGCGACCCGGCGCTCGGCGATGACAGCGGCCATCGACGCCGGATCGGC
The DNA here is from genome assembly GCA_044238435.1 of Ilumatobacteraceae bacterium. Taxonomy (GTDB): domain Bacteria; phylum Actinomycetota; class Acidimicrobiia; order Acidimicrobiales; family Ilumatobacteraceae; genus VFMC01. The sequence goes on from JBIIDH010000116.1 coordinate 1,108, forward strand.
CACGAAGGCGTCGAGTTCGGCATCGGTGAGCATGCAGATGTCGCGCCGGTCGGCAAGGTGGCGGCGGCCGAGTTCGAACAGGGCGACGCGCTGCTCGTGGATCACCTTGATGCAGTTGGTCTTGGTGCGCTCGCGCCAGGCGTTGAACCGCAACGCCGACGCCGTGGCGGCGTGCACCATGCCCGTGGCCTCGTCGTTGCCCGCCACGAGGGCGAGCGCCTCGGCCGTCGCGGCCTCGCGGTCGGCCACCACTGCGGCGAAGCGCTTGGCCGGGTCGGCGTCGGGGCCGGCGGCACGCATCGCGTCGATGAGCGTCAGCGCCAGCGTCGGCTTGGTCTCCCACACCTCGCTGTAGGCGTCCCACTCGTTCGGGCCGCGGCTGCCGTATTCGCGCAGGAATGTCTCGAAGCCGGCGGCGAACTCTGCCGAGGCGGGGTCGAGCCGCGACAGCGCCCACATCGCCGACGACGGCGCCGCCGAGTCGACATCGCCCGCGCCACTGATGAGGCGCAGCAGCAGGTGCGGCACGATGCCGCCGAGGATGGCGGGGCCGATGGCCGTGTTCGACGACGAAATGACGTGGTCGTCGAACAGCTCGCGCAACAGCGGCACCAGGCTGCGGGCCCGCTCGACCAGCGCAGCATCCGACAGCGAGGCGAGGTCGGGGCGCGAGGCGCGCGCAGCATCGGCGCGCCGCTTGTTCTCGTCGAGCTCGGGCCACTCGGTGGCAGTGAGCACCCAACCGACCCGTTCGCCCAATCGGGCCCCGGCCTCGGGGCTGGCATCGTCGGGGTGCGCCACGTAGGGCGGTGTGTCGGGACGGTTGCCGAAGAAGGCTGCGTCGATGCCCGCTGCACCGGCACCGCTGCGCTCGCCGAACACGCGCACCACCGAGGCGTTCACGTAGAAGAAGCCGTTGATGAACCCGCACGTGGGGTTGATGCCCTCGGCCGTCAACTCGTCCATGGCGAACGCGCCGTTGCGCACGTTGCCGTCGCGCCACCCCTCGATCACGCCGGGCTGCCACGACAGAGTGGCCCCCATCGGGCTCACCGGATCGGGCAGCACATCGCTGGCGTTCGAACGGGTGTACACCGGGAAGCGCAGGCTCACCGGGGTGTCAGTCATCCAATTGCTCATCTCGTCCCCCAGACGAATCGATGGTGCGTCGGTGCCGCGCCGCAGCGTGGCGGGTGTGTTCAGCCCTCGACGAGGGTGACCGTACCAGTTGTGCCGTCGACGGTGACGAGCGCACCGTCGGGGATGCGTTCGGTGGCGTCGAGCACGCTGACAACGCACGGAATGCCCAGTTCGCGGCTGACGATGACGGCGTGGCTCACCTGGGCGCCCACGTTCACCACCACGGCTGCGGCCGGCACGAACAGCGGCGTCCAGGCCGGGTCGGTGATGGGTGCGATGAGCACGTCGCCGGGCTCGAGCGCCAGCGGGTCGGCCGGGTCGAGGATGATGCGAGCGCGACCGGTGGCCTGCCCGGGGCTGCCGGGAACGCCCGACAGCACATCGCCCACCGCCGCCTTGGTGGCCTGTGGGCCACCGCGGCGCGCCCACTGCGACAGCGGCTTCACCGACCCGTTCACGATGAACGGCGGGTCGAGCTGGAACAGTTCGAGGTACTGCTCTTCACGTGCCGTGAGTCGCGCCCGGAACTCGTCGGGCGCCGCCACGAAGGCGTCGAGTTCGTCGGCCAGCAGCATGCACACCTCCGACATCGAGTAGTCGTGGCGGACGGCCAGCTCGCGCATGGCCATGCGCATCTCGTGGATGACCTTGATGATGTTCGTCTTCGCCCGCTCGCGGCCGGCCATGAACAGGTGGGCGCTGCGCAGGGCGAGTTCGAAGGTGCCGAGCGCCTCGGGCTGGTCGGCCAGCGCGGCGCGGATCTGGGCCTCGAGCGCCTCGCGCTTGGCCACGTTCTTCGCGTTGCGGGCGGCCGGCGACTCGCTGTCGGGGGCCGGGCGCATCGACTCGATCAGTGCCAGGGCGAGCGCCGGCTTGGTCTCCCACACCTCACTGCGGATGTCCCACTCGTTCGGGCCGCGGCTGCCGTACTCGGCGATGAAGGCATCGAACCCGGCGCGGAACTCGGCCGAATCGGCGGGCAGGCGCGAGAGCTCCCACATCGCGTGGCTGGGCAGCGCCGAGTCGACGTCGCCGATGCCGGTGATGAGGGTGAGCGCGATCGACGGGTCGCCCATCGCCTCGGCGATGGCGCCGAGGGCACCCGGCCCCACAGCCGTACCTGCCGTGGTGTCGAGGTGGCGCCAGAACAGGTGGCGCACGAACGGGATGAGCGAGCGGGCCCGCTCGACCAACTCGGCGTCGGTGAGTGCACCGAGGTCGCCGCGGTCGGCACGCGTCTGGTTGGCGCGAGCCTGGTCGTCGCGGTGGCCGGGAAGGTCGGCCGCGGTGAGCACCTCGCCCATCCACGCCCCGAGCTTCTCGGTGGCGGCCGGGTCGTCGTGCCAGTCCTCGTGCACGTACTTCGGCACATCGGGGTGCTCGCCGAAGTAGACGAGGTCGATCATCTCGGCGCTGAGGCCCGGGCCGCGCACACCGAACAGGCGGGCCAGCGAACCGTTGATGTAGAGGTAGCCACCGAACAGACCAACCACCTCGGGCGGCGTGCGGGTGAACTCGTCGCGGTTCAGGGTCCCGGCCGACACGTTGGCATCGGCCCAGCCCTCCACCACACCGGGCTCCCACACCAGCGTCCAGGCCAGCGGGCTGGCTGGGTCGGGCAGCACCTCGCCGGCGTTGGCCCGGGTGTACACCGGGAACTTCTGGCTCGGCTCCCAGTCGGTGATCCAGCGATCGGCGACCATGTTCAGTTGACCTCCAAGACGGTGACGACACCGGTGTTGCCGTCAACGCGGATACGGGCCCCATCGGGGATGCGCCGGGTGGCGTCGGTGGCCGACACCACGCAGGGGATGCCCAGTTCGCGGCTGACGATGATGGCGTGGCTGAGCATCGCCCCCACGTCGACCACCACCCCGGCGGCGGGCACGAACAGCGGCGTCCACGACGGGTCGGTGATGGGAGCGACCAGGATGTCGCCCGGCTCGAGCGCAGAGGGGTCGTGCGAGTCGAGCACCACGCGGGCGATGCCCTCCACCACACCCGGGCAACCGGGCATGCCGGCCAGCGCGTCGCCGGCGGCCAGCGCGGCTTCGCCTGCGGCGTCGCGGCGGGCCCAGGTGTCGGGGCCGGCAGCTTCGCCGACGAAGATGAACGGCGGCACAAGCTCCTGCAGGCGGCGGTACTCGGCCCGACGCTCGCGCACCGTCTCGGTGAACGAGTGCGGGTCGGCCAGGAACGCTTCGATCTCACCGGCCTTCAGGAAGCCGAAGTCCTCGATCTCGTCGAACGCACCGCGCTCGACCATCCGCCGGCCGAGCTCGCGCATCGGCATCCGCATCTCGTGGATGCAGCGGATGTTGTTGGTCTTGGTGCGCTCGCGGCCGGGCAGCCACGCCTTCGAGCAACTGATCGCCGCGGCGAGCTGACCGTGAACGGCGGGGTCGCCCTCCACCATCGCCAGCAGCTCGGCCGAGGCGGCTTCACGCTGGCGGGCCCGCTCGGCGTTCTGCAGCGCCGGGTCGGCCGAGTCGGGCGCCAAGCGCATGCGGTCGATGGCGGCGATGGCGAGCGCCGGACGGGTCTCCCACGTGGGTGAGCGCACCTCCCACTCGTTCGGGCCGCGGCTGCCGTAGTTGAGCAGGAACGACTCGAGCGCAGCGGCGAACTCTGGCGAATCCGGAGCCAGTCGCGACATCGCCCACATCGCGTGGCTGGGCTCGGCCGAGTCGACCTCGCCGATACCGGCGACGATAGGCATGATCAGGTCGGGGCGACCCACCGCCGTAGCGACGGCGGCGATGGCGCCCACCGGCACCGTGGCCATGTAGGTGGTGAACAGGTGCTGGGCAAAGTACTTCCGGTGCTGGGGAACCAGCGCCATGTAGCGATCCCACAGCTCGCTGTCGCTCATCGTCGAGAAGTCGGGGCGGTTGGCGCGCAAGGCGATGGTCTCGTTGCGGTGATCGGTGAGCTCGGTCAGGTCAGACAGGCTGCCCTGCGCGAACACCCATCCGAAGGTGGCACCGATCTTCTCGCTCAGGTCGGGGCGCACATCGCCCGGCTGTTCCTCATAGGGCGGGATGCCGGGCATCACGCCGAAGAACGTCTCATCCATCGTCTGCCACGACAGGCCGGGCGCACGCTCGCCGAAGATGCGGATGAGCGAGGCGTTCAGGTAGCAGTAGCCACCCTGCACACCGAGTTGGCAGTACTGGTCGGCAGGGAACTCGTCGGCCTCGAACGCACCCATGCGCACCCACGCATCGCGCCAGCCCAGCTCGGCGTACCACAGCGCCGTGTCCGAGGTGAGCGGCGTGACAGGGTCGGGGAACACCTCCCCCACGTTGGCCCGCGTGTACAGCGGAAAGCGCTCCGACAGGTCGGTGTCGGTGACGTAGTACCGGTTCGCCATGGTCGTCCCCCCAGACGTCGAGATGGTTCCGGCATCGTAGCCAGCGGGTCGTCGTCCGTCGATCCGTTGCTGCCTGCCGGAATGGCGGTGTGTGCCCCCTTTCGCACGATCGGCCCCGCCACGACTGACCGGATCGACCGAATCGCTGCGATCATGCAGCCATGCGTTCCCCCACCGCGCACGACGACGCCGGCACCCACGAACCGAGCACCCCCGAACCCGCCGACCGGGTCTGGGGAGCCTTCACCGAATCAGCGCCCTGGGTGCTCGACCGCGCCGACATCCGTTGGCTACCGGTCGCCGCCGATCTGCGTGCTGCCGCGCGGGCCGAGGTGCCCGTGCTCACCAAGCCGTCGAAGGTGCCACCGGGCCGACGCGTGGTCACCGTGGTGGGCGTGTTGGGCAAGGCCGTCGTGCCGTGGCTGGTGCGCAAGCGCCGTGGCCGCTACGCCACACCCGAGGCCAGCCGGGCCGATGTGTCACTGCGTCTGCGCAAGGCCGCCGAGCGACTGGGGCCCACCTACATCAAGCTCGGCCAGATCATCTCCAGCGGCGAGGGCCTGTTTCCCGCCGAATTGGTGAACGAGTTCAAGAAGTGCCGCGACCAGGTACCGGCCGAGCCGTTCGACATGGTGCGCCAGGTGGTCGAGGCCGACCTCGGCGCCCGCCTCGAGGACGTGTTCTCGCACTTCGAGCGCACCCCGCTCGCTGCCGCCTCCATCGCCCAGGTGCACGCCGCCACGCTGCGCACCGGCGAGGAAGTGGTGGTGAAGGTGCAGCGGCCCAGCGTCGCCACACTGGTGCGCCGCGACCTGCGGGTGATGGCCTGGCTGGCACCGCACCTGGTGGGTCGCATTCCCATCGCCGCGCTCGCCAACCCGCCCGCCCTGGTCGAACTGTTCGCCGAGACCATCGTCGAAGAACTCGACTTCCGGATGGAAGCGGCCAACATGGTCGACGTCGCCGCCATGCTGCGCGAACTCGGCCAGGACGGCTACGTCATCCCCCGCCCGCACCCTCGGCTGGTCACCCGCCGCGTGCTGGTGATGCAGCGGGTGTACGGCTTCAACTTCGACGACGTGGCCGGCATGAAAGACGCCGGCATCGACACCGAAGATGTCGTGCGCACCGCCATGGTGGCGCTGATGGAGGGCGCCATGGTGTACGGCGTGTTCCACGGCGACCTGCACGGCGGCAACCTCTTCGTGCTGGCCGACGGGCGCACCGCCCTGCTCGACTTCGGCATCGTCGGCCGGCTCACCGGCGAACGACGCCTCGCCTTCCTGCGGATGATGCTGGCCGCCACCACCAACGACGTAAAGGGTCAGATGGCGGCGATGCGCGACCTCGGCGCCCTGCCCGCCGACACCGACCTCGAGGCCGTCATCCGCGACCTGCGCCTCGACCAGCCAACGATCGACCCCACCACGCTCACCGGCGAGGAACTGGTGGGCGAGGTGCAGCGTGTGGTGAAGGCGATGATGGGCTACGGCGCCCGAATGCCGAAAGAACTCATGCTCTACGTGAAGAACATGGTGTTCCTCGACGGCGCCATGGCCCGCCTGGCCCCCGACCTCGACCTCATCGGCGAGATCGCCAAGATCTCGATGATGTTCGCCGAACGCCACGGCGAACGCCTCGGCCGCGAACTGGGTATCGACCACACGGCCGTAGAGTTGAACATGGACGGGGTGAAGGCCGGCTTCGGTGTCGACACCTCCACCGACTCGCTCACCTACCGCGAGCTACAGGCCCGTCGCGAGCTCATCCAGAAGCGCATGCGCGACCACGTCGGCCGCTGACCGCCGCTGCGCGAGGGGGGTGGGTCGGCACGATGGATTCACCGTGCAGCGACAATTCGAGGGAGCTGTCCACTGACGGTTGGGGTCGATGAGACGACGGTGGGCCGATTGAAGAGTTCCCACGACACGACTTGCGTCGTCGCCGTCCACGTTCCGTCGGTAGGCGAGAACCGGCTCACAAACACATGGAAGACGAGCGACCCATCGCTGGTCCATGTCGGCGGGCCGTACTCATCAGCCGATCCGGCGACGGCCGGAACCGTGTCGACGATCGTCCCGTCCAACAACGCAACGACGACTGCGGGCTGGCACGGGGGCGAACCAGGGCAACCACGAAAATCGGCATATGCGGCATAGAGGCCGTGTGGAGAAAGAACCGGGTAGGAGTCGAAAGGCGAAGCAGCGATCGACACCGGTGGAGTGAGCGGTCCGAGGTCGTTTCCGTTCGCGTCGAACACTCGCCGAGGCCACCCCAGCCACCCGCGCTCATTCCGCGTGCTGAAAACAAGGGTCGAACCATCTGCGGACACATCGCTGAGGGTCATGGTCGACCGCACCGAAGTCGGCACCTGGAACACGTTCTCACCGGTGGAGGCGTCGTAGACGATGCCCGTCGCTTGCTCGAAGCCAACCAAGCCCGTGTCGGTGAAGTACGTCCGGTCCGTTCCGACCCCTGACAGTCGCTCGACCACATTGCCCGCAAGGTCGTATCGCGTCAGGGTCGACGTGGGCTCAACAGGGGCGAGTCCAGGCCGCGACACCACCGTGATCTCGCGGCAATCTCGGCTGACCCGCATGTGCGAGCCCCCGGCGATCGGCAGCGCCGGACCGGGCGTCCAGGGTGACAACTCGACGAGGCGGTACGTGCCATCGGCAACCGCCAGCACCCCGAGGTTGCACTTGGCCTTGGCTTGTTCGCGGCTGTCGTAGAGGCGTTCAGGGGTCATCGGCACGAACGCTGCGGCACCGCTGACGTAGCCGGCGATGTCGACGACGGCGTGCGTCTGCTGGTTCGAGACCAGACAGAACCGGCCGTTCACGATCGGGACGTAGGCATGGTTCGCGATGTTCTGTCCGGCCGAGTAGTTGACGTTCGACACCGGGGGCACCGGGCCGCACGGGAACGCCGACATCCAGCCTGCTGACATCCCCTCGGTCGCCGTGAGGTTGGCGATCACTGCCGTCGCTCCGGCAGGCACTCCGGTCAGGCTCGTCACCTCGCGCTGCACCAACGAGGCCAACGGCGCCACCGGCCCGCCGATGCCGTATCGCGTGTCGACCAACCGCTTGGGCGCATCGAACAGCGTCACCCCCGACGAACCCGCCGGCAGGTACGCCGCCACATCGCCCACGAGATCAGTGTCGACGCTCGAGTAGATGCACACCGAACCATCGGCACCCACCGCAGTCGTCACCAGGTTCGGGACGATGCTGCCAGCCGTCACGTTCAGCGTCGACGTCTCCGGGATCGGCCTCCCGCACGGAAACACCGTCACGAACCCCGAGCCCGACGCGATCACCGCCGTCGCATTGAAGACCACGGCTGCGGCGCTGGCCGGCACCCCGGGCGAACCGGCCACGCGCACGGGCAGCGTCTCACCGGCCCGCACACGGCGCTTCGGCGCGCCGGTGCCGTCACGCGTGTCGAGGAACCGGGTCGGCTGCTCGAGCAGTGTCAACGGCGAGCCGGCTGGAACGTACCCAGCGATGTCGACGATCACGTCGGTGGTGGCGATCGTGTCGATACACACGTCCCCGGCCTCGTCCATCGCGGCGATCACGAAGTTCGGCACCGTCTGCCCGGCGACGTAGTTCAGGTTCGACACACCCGGCCGATCACCACACGGATACACGGTCACGTAACCCGAGCCCACGGGTTCGGTGACTGTCACGTTCAGCGCCACGGCCACCGCATCGAGCGGGATCTTCCCACCGACGAGCGGCGACACGATCAGCGTGAAGGACGGGATCAGCGCCGCTCCCGACGTCGCTGCGGCGGGCGCCGGCACGAGACCGACCGCCAACGCGCACAGCGCCATCGCACCAGCCAGTCGCCTCCGCACGTGTTCCACGATCATCCGTTCCCCCTCGCCGACGCCGAACGGTAATCGGTTCCAGGACACCGGTGCTCAGCGACGGGTCGAACGGCCTACTCGCACGCTGACGCCCGGCGAGTAGACGCACAGCGGCTCACCGGTGGGGGCGGGCAGGCCAGCGGCGGTGACGAGCGAGTCGTCGAGACGGTCGACGGTGGCCCGGTGGAGCGGCCAGGGCGCGTGGTCCACCGCTGCGTAACGGAGCCTGCCCCGCCACGCCGACGAGTACATGCCCCATCGGGCGGTCACGAAGTGCTCGAGCGGTGACGGCGTCTCGATGCGCTCGCCGATCGTCACCTCAATGCGCGTCGACGCGGCAGCGTCAGATCGCGGCCAGCGGCGATGATGCAACGCGTCGTGAAGGCACTGATGGGCTACGGCGCCCGAATGCCGAAAGAACTCATGCTCTACGTGAAGAACATGGTGTTCCTCGACGGCGCCATGGCCCGCCTGGCCCCCGACCTCGACCTCATCGGCGAGATCGCCAAGATCTCGATGATGTTCGCCGAACGCC
>JBIIDH010000117.1:0-10025 GCA_044238435.1 Ilumatobacteraceae bacterium
CGAACACCGACTCGACGATCTCTTCCAGGCGGGCCAACTTGCCCGACCGGCCCGCCAGCGGTTGGCCGTCGTCGTGGTACGCCGAGGGGTGGTTGCAGATCTGCTTCAGTGCCGTGATGGCGGCGAGGATGGCACCCTGCTTGGGGTCGCTGCCCAGTTCGCCACCGGATTGGGTGTCGATGAGCAGGCGGTCGAGCACCGCCTGGTACAGACCGATCTGTTCCGGCGTCATCGTGCAGTGATCGAGCTGGTCGATCTTGTCGGGCAGCTCCTTGGCCACCTCGGGTTCGGTCTTGGTGCGGCGGAACACGAGCAGGCCGTTCAGCGCCCGCAACGCGGCCTCGCCCTCGCCCGACATCTGGGCGACGAACGACGGACGAGTGCCCACCAGCCCCGGGTTGGTGAAGTCGAGGATCGACCACAGGTCGCCGAGGCCGTTCTCGATGGGCGTGCCGGTGAGGGCGATCTTCGAGCGGGCCTGCAGGCGACGCAGTTGCTGCGAGGTCTCGTTGGCCGAGTTCTTGATGGCCTGTGCCTCGTCGAGCACGACGCGGCTCCAGCGGCGGCGAGCGAGTGCCTCGATGTCGCGCACGGCCGTTGCGTAGGTGGTGAGGATGACGTCGGCGCGGTTGATCTCGGCGTCGAGCTGCGTGGCGCTGGCACGCGAGGCGCCGTGGTGGACGATCACACGCAGGCGGGGCGCGAACTTGGCGGCCTCGGCGGCCCAGTTGCCCACCACCGCCGGCGGCGCGATCACCAGTGCCGGGTAGTCGGCGTCGGCGGCGGTGCGGGCGATGTGGGCCAGCACCGTGGGGGTCTTGCCGAGGCCCATGTCGAGCGCCAGACAGCCGCCCAGTTCGGCAGTGTCGAGGAAGCCCAGCCACGCCACGGCCTGGGCCTGATAGCTGCGGAGTTCGCCGCGGAAGCCCTCTGGCTGGGTGACCGGTTCGGTGGAGGCGGTGGCCGCGTGGCGCAGCAGGTCGGTGGCCCACCCCGAGCCCTGCACGCTGATGCCACCGGCGAGGCCCGAACCCTCGAGGCCGACGCTGTGGCGCAGGATCTCGGCACCGGTGAGCTGCGTGGTGCGCGACCGTTCGGCCAGCGCAGCGGCGGCCTCCTTCAGGTCGACGCTGTCGATCTCGATCCACCGGCCGCGCGACCGCACCAGCGGCTTGGCCTCCATCGACAGCCGGGCGATGTCGGCGGCGGTGAGCTCGACATCGTCGAACAGCACCGACCAGCGCACGTTGCTGAGCTGGTTGGCCCCCACCACCGACTGGCCAGTGGGTTCGGCCCACAGCTTCAGCGACGGCGACGCCTTGCGACGCGACAGCGCCGGCACGCGCACCTCGAACCCGGCTGCTTCCAGCTGCGGGCCGAGCACGGTCATCAGCTCCCACGCCTCGGACTGGCTGAGCACCACCCGGCCGCGACGCAGTTCGCCCGGCCGCAGCAGCGGCGGATAGATGCGTTCGAGGCGAGCCAGTTCGTCGGCCAGCGGCTTGCTGTTGCGGGTGTCGCCGAGGGCGACCTCCACCGGCAGCATGCGGCCCTTGGCACCCGGGCCGAACACCGACAGCAGCCAGGCATCGCCGCTGTCGGGGGCGTCGAGCTGCATCACCAGCTGCGGCCGCTCGGCGGAGGTGACCGTGCGCGTCCAGTGGTCGAGGCGTCGCGACACATCGCCCACCAGCCCCGCGGGGGCCGGGAACGGTGTGCCGTCGAGGCGGGCGATCATCGCCTCGGCGAAGTCGGCCGGGTTCGACACCATCGGCGGCGGGGCGGGCAGGTCCAACCGGCTGGCCGTGTCGCGCACGATGGCGTCGACTGCGGCGGCGAGCACGGCGAGCGTGGTGGAGCGGGCGTCGGCACGGGCGATGGCCGACACCGGGCCGGGCATCGCAGCTGCGAGTTCGCGCACCATCGTCTCGTCGAGCAGTGCCGGCTCCCAGTGCACCCGGGCATTCGGTTGGCGCCCCTCGGCGCTGCGCTCGACCGCAATGGCCGGGGCCACGGCGCCGGCAGCGACCAGGCGCACGCCCTCGATGGCCACCCGACCCAGCCAGGCGACGCTGGAGCCCACACCGGCCCGACCCAGTCCGGTGCCCACGGCCACCAGCCAGCCCAGCGCGTCGCGCACGGGGATGCTGAGCGCCTCGGCACGGGCGCCCGATGGCAGCAGCACACCGGGGTGCACGGCCCAGCCGAGCGAGGGGCCACCGATGGCCTCGAGCCGGTCGGCCAGTTGGTCGTTGGTCTCCGGCGGCGACTTCGGCCCGGCTGCCCACACCACCACGGTGCCAGCGCTCCAACTGGCCTGCAGGCGCACCTCGCCGGCCACTTCGGCCAACACATCGGCGGCGACGGTGCCCAGCGGACGCGACAGCAGGTCGTGCAGCGCTTCGAGCTCGCGCAGCGTGGAGGTGAAGTCGGCGACGATCTGCTCTCGTTCGGGCCCGGTGAGGCGCGACACCGACTCGAGGCCCTCTTCGGTGTCGATGATCATCCGACCGAGCACGCGCAACGAGGCCTTGGTGTCGGCCTCGAACGCGTCGCGCTGGGCCTTCGTCGCTCGACCTTCGGCAACCGCCCAGGCCGCACGCTCCAATTCGATCTGAACATCGGGCATCGTCGTTGTGGGGGCGCCCTTCGCGCCGCGTGCACGTGGAATCGTGCACCTGCATCCATGTGGTGTCGTGGGAGGAACTCGGACCACGTTCCCCGACCGCATTCCAGCGGGACGGTGTCAGGCTATCCCCGTCGACCCGCCAGCGGCGAACCGGCCGGGCATGCCGGTGATGCTTCCTCGGCGACGGCGCGCCGACCAGCGTGGCGTCCGGTCGGCTCGGCAATACTCGTGCCATGACATCGAGCACCGCACCATGACCGCAGTCGTCATCAGCGGCACCGGGCTGTTCGTCCCGCCGTTCACCATCAGCAATGCCGAGCTGGTCGAGTCGCTCACGACCTCGGTCGAGCAGTGGAATGCCGAGCACGCAGAGGGCATCGCCGACGGCTCAGTCGTCGCCCGCCAGACTCCCGACGAAGAGTTCATCGTGAAGGCCTCTGGCATCCGCTCGCGCTACGTGATGGAGAAAGAGGGGGTGCTCGACCCGGCCCGGATGCGCCCGCACCTCGAACTGCGTGGCGAGGACGAACTGGGCATCCAGGCCGAGATGGCGCTGCCCGCCATCCACCAGGCGCTGGCCCAGGCCGGCCGCTCGCCCGCCGATGTCGATGCGGTCATCGTCGGCTGCTCGAACCTGCAGCGCGCCTATCCGGCCGTGGCGATCGAGATCCAGGATGCGCTCGGGGCCGGTGGCTGGGCCTACGACATGAACGTGGCGTGCAGTTCGGCCACCTTCTCGATGCAGGCTGCGGCCGATGCGTTGCGTGGCGGCTCGGCCCGGTGCGTCGTCGTGGTGAACCCCGAGATCACCTCGGGCCACAACAACTTCGAGTTGCGCGACTTCCACTTCATCTTCGGGGACGCCTGCACGGCGGTGGTGATGGAGCGTGCCGACGACGCAGTGGCCACCGACTGCTGGGAGGTGCTCGGCACCAAGCTGGCCACCCAGTTCTCCAACAACATCCGCAACGACTTCGGCTTCCTCAACTCCAGCGAGGACGGCGTGCGCGATCCGCACGAGCTGATCTTCCGTCAGCGCGGTCAGCAGGTGTTCAAAGAGGTGTGCCCGATGGTGACCGCGCACATCAAGGACCACCTCGCTGCGCTGGCGCTCGAACCCGCCGACGTCCGCCGCTTCTGGCTCCACCAGGCGAACCTGAAGATGAACCAGCTCATCGCCAAGGGGGTGCTCGGCCGGGTGCCCGACGAGAACGAGGCCCCGGTCGTGCTCGACGAGTTCGCCAACACCAGCTCGGCCGGGTCGGTCATCGCGTTCCACCGGCACCGCAGCGACCTCGCGGCCGGCGACCTGGGCGTGATCTGTTCGTTCGGCGCCGGCTACTCGGTGGGCAGCGTGGTGGTGCGCAAGCTCGCCGTGCCGAGCGACGGGCCGGAAGCCAACCGATGACGGTCTTCGAGGCAGAGATCACGCCGGGCATGTCCACCCGCGAGGTGGTCGACCTCGCCCGCCTCGCCGAGGAGGCCGGGTTCGATCGGCTCGGCATCTCCGACGTGGTGTTCTGGCACGACTGCTACGTGCTGATGGGCCTCATCAGCCAGCACACCAGCCGCATTCACCTGGGCCCGATGGTGACCAACCCCTACTCGCGCCACCCGGCGGTGCTGGCCGGCATCATGGCGGCCCTGCAGGACGCCTCGGAGGGGCGCATGTTCCTCGGCATCGGTGTCGGTGCCGGCCTCGAGCAGGTGGGCATCTCCTATCCCCGCCCGGTCGCCACACTGCGCGAGGCGATCACGGTGATCGGGGCCCTGCTGCGCGGCGAGACCGTCTCGTTCCAGGGCGACACCGTCACGGTCGACGCGGCCCGCATGGTGGGCCCGGTGGCGCCGGTGCCCATCTCCATCGGCACCCGCAGCCCGCAGGTAATGCGCCTCGCCGGCGAGCTCGCCGACATCGCACTGGTGGGGGCGCGCAGCATCGACACCGGCATTGCCGCCGCGTACCGCGGGTGGCTCGCCGAGGGCGCCGCCCGGGTGGGCCGCTCGGTCGACGACATCGACGTGGCGCCGCGTCTCACGCTGTGCATCTCGGCCGACGGCCATCGGGCGCGCAGCAGCATGAAGCGGTACGCCGCGCACTATGTGGCGCTCATCCGCCCGGCCGACCTGCGCGAGCGCGACGGCGGCCGCTGGCTGGGCGAGGTGGAGGCTGCGTTGGCCCGTTCACGCGGCTGGTACTTCGACCACGACCGCATCGACGATCCCGAGATCGACCGCCTCATCGACGACGACATCGTGCGCCGCTTCGCCATCGCCGGCACCCCTGAGGAGTGTGTGGAGCTGACCCGTGCGGTGCTCGACCTGGGCTTCACCTCGGCCAGCTTCAACCTCGCCGCACCCCGCAGCGAGTCGATGTACGCCGGCCTGCGCGAGACGCTCGAGCACGCCGGCGACTTCCTCACCGCGCTCCGCTGACCACCCGAGTCCCCGCTGCCCACCCGAGGGTCGTTCGAGCACCCGGGTGTACAAACAACCCTCGGTACCTCGCAGCTAGTCGAGCCGCTGCACCCGGCGACGGTGGTCGGAGTGATTGTCGCCGTCGATGCCTGACGATCGCGTGCCCGTGATCTCGTTCACCTTCGTGTCGCGCCCCGTGACCGGTTGCGCTTCGATGCGTGTCTCGTGTTCGAAACTGTGCGACTTGCCGGTGTTGCGGTAGTACTGCCACAGCCCGTAGTACAGGGCTCCACCACCAGCGGGCCCCAGGGCGAGCAGCCACACCGGAGGTCCGTCCTGGCTGCTCGCGACGATCGCCGACGACGACCACTCCCACAGCGTGATGGCGATCATGCCGACGCCGCCAGGACTGCCAGGACGAGGCCGTCGATGAACGTGCCCGCAGTGAGGGCAGCGGCGAGCAACCTGCCCCGCGACACCGGAACGCTGCCCATCACCTCACCCGTCCGACCGTTCACCGCGATGTAGTGCACCATCGGCCTGCCACCTTCGGGGTGGTAGTACGAGTAGAGCCACACCGGCAGGTACATCGCGACCCAGCGCGTGCCGTGCACCTCGATCCGCTCGCGCTCCCACCGCACGCCACGGTCGTAGCCCCCGATGCTCGCCTCGATCTGCGAGCGGGCGATCGACAGCAGTTGGTCCTCCAGTTCGGGCGCCATGTGGGCGACGTCCTGGTTGCGCTTCTCCGAGGTGAACCCGGTGAGGTAGCTCGCATTCCACTTCACCGCGTTCTCGGTGTCGAAGGGCAGGATCGTGTTGATGACGTTGTTGGTGTTGGTCGCCGAGTTCATCGCCGCACGCTCCGACGACGCCTCGAGCGTCAGGTCGTCGGCGGTGAAGTCGACGTGTCGGTGCACCTCGTAGACGTCGGCGTCGTAGACGGTGACCTTGTTGTCGCCGGTCCCCCGGGTGTACCGGCCAGTCTCGACCTCACCGAAACCCACCACGTCGGCGCTCGCGTTGCTGTCGATCACCATGTAGGGCATGTAGACGCCGACCACGTTCTCGGGGGTGAACTCGCGCACGAACGTGCGGTCCGCGAACATGCGTCGCTTGCCGGCGAACTCCTTGATCTTCGCAACCGCCTCGGCGTGCGTGATCGAGAACGGCAACACCGCGTCGGGCACTGCGCCATTGGGCACCTGCTCGTTCACCGTCAGCACATGGCGGCACCAGTGACAGCGGGCGCCCATCTGCTCCGCGGTGTTCACCACCACTTCGGCCCCGCAACCATCACACTTCATGGTGACCAGCGCGTCGGTGTCGGCGGCGATGTCGGAGGCGCCCGAGCCGACGGTCGTTCCCCGCAAGGTCGACAGGTCGCCCTTGGCGATCACCTCATCGAGGCGAGCCTCGGCCCACTCGTGCCGACAGAACAGGCAGACGAGCATGCCCACCGAGGGGCGCAACTGGATGTCGGTGGCACCGCACTTGGGACACCGGTTGACGCCGTCGTCGAGTCGTTCGTTGCGGGTATCGATGACAGGGCCGGGGGCCGATGACGCCGACGGGGCCGACGACGGGTCGGGCGGCGGCGGCACCGGACCATCGCTCGGACCGCTGGGGGGAGGAAGGGTGGTCATCGCTGCGTGCGGCGGTGCAGCCTCAGAGTCCGAGCACCTTGTTCTTGGCAGCGTCGTAGTCCTCTTGGGTGATCAGACCGGCGTCGAGCATCTCTTTGAACTTCGCCAGCTTGGCCACCGGGTCGTCGGCCGCAGGCGCCGCCGGAGCGACGGGAGGAGGCGGCGGGGGCGGCGTACCGGGCGCCGGGGGCGGGGTGCTCTGTCCACCGATCCCGGGCACCGGCTGCTGCAGACCACCGAGGCCGGTTGCCCCGGCTGCCATGCCGAGCCCGACCAGGCCGGCACCACCGCTGTTCTCACCCGCAGCCTCGAAACCCGCGGCAACCGATGCCTGCAGGTTCGAGTTGCCCCGAGCACCCGACAGCGCGTCGGCGCGCTGGACGTTGCGCAGCAGTTCGCGGGTCGCTTCGTCGTATTCGATCGCGATGATGGCGGTCGACACGATCTCGAGACCCCGTGCGGTGCTCCACTGGTAGTTCTGCTCGACAGCGTCCGACAGGCTCTTCGCGAACCCGATCGAGTCCTGCTGGATCTTGGTGATGCGATTGCCCTTCGACGGGTCGTTGGTGTACATCGAGAACGCCGGCGCCAGCGAGCCGACCACTTCGTTGAACAGCTGCGAGGCACCGTCGTTGTCGAGGTCGGTGAAGTCGAACACCTGGCCCGGCTCGAGGTACTTCGCCGGAACCCACGCCTTGATGAACAGCAGGGGGTCGACGATCTTGATCGTGTAGGTGCCGCGGGTGACCGCTCCGACCTGGGCGTTCATGTAGGCGTCGTCCCAGTAGATCTCCGACTGGGTACCGAACCGGTTGTTCGGCAGTTCCTTCAATGCCACGAAGAAGGCACGCTGCTGCGAACCCGGGCGACCTCCGAACTTGAAGCGCTCCCACGAGGTCTTGATCAGCGGGCTGAGAATGCCGTCACCGGCGAAGATCGACTTCGAGTCCTGTTCGTCGCTGTTCCACACGTACGCGCCGGCCTCGGCGGCCAGACCCGTGATCGCGCCCTGTTCCATCAGCACGAGGCCGTAGCCCTCGGGCACGATGATGCGACTGCCGTTCGTGATCACCCCGTCGGAGCCGCGGGTGTTCGATCCACGCCCTGCGTTCTGGCCGCGGGGCACGGCCGCGAACAATGCGGCCGTGGGCGGTAGCCCTTCGGGAACCGTGTAGAAGTCTTTCCACTGATCGGCCAGTGCGCCGCCGATCGAGCCGAGTGCCGCCTGAATGAGCCCCATGGTTCACATCCCTTTCCCACGTCGGTGGTGAAGGCGCCAGTCTAACGAGTAGGCGATCATGCCCGGGGAAAGGTTGTTGCCGCCGTGACGCGTCGTGGGTCAGCGGGCGTCGAGTTCGGCGATGTACTGCTGCAGCTTGCCGAAAGCCGGCCCGGCGAACTCGAGGGCGACAGCGATCACCTCGTCCGGCGGCGGGGCCGTGCTGCTGAAGCCATCGAGCCGCGACTCGGCCAGCCACTGCTGCAGCGCCGGGTCGGCGCTCCACTGGAACGTGTTCATCGCGTTGCCGAACATGGTGCGCAGCCAGTCGGTGTCGCTGTCGGGGTGGGGCACCACGCCACACAACTGGTTCTTGCGGTCGATGCTGTCGTAAGCAGCCTCGACGTGGGCGATGAAGGCGGCGCTGAACACCTGCTGGCAGTGCCGCACCGTCTGCAGTGTCAACCGTCCCTCTTCGAACACCGGTTTCGCCGGACGCCGCTCGAGACCGTCGGCCGTGCAGTCGATGTGCACCGTGCCGAGCGTCGTCGACACCTCTCCCCCATCGAGGACGATGCGATCAGCGTCGATCCGTTGAACGCGGCCCATCCTGATCACGTTCGTGATGCGCCGCAGTTGCTCGAGTTCCGAGCGGGTCACCGTCGAGCAGCGGTACATCGTGGGCCGCACCGAGGTGTCGACACGCAGCAGCAGACCCGCTGCTTCGAGGCGGTCGAACAGGTCGTCGATCGATGTCGACTGGGCGACCTGCCGGAACTGCTCGGCGAAACCGACTGCCGTTCTGGAGAAGAACTCGCCAGGTTGGATCTTCGCCCGGTCGAGGTACCACGAGTCGCGCGGCATGATCCACGAGATCTCGTTGGGGTCCACCCCGTTGGCGAGCAGCCACAGACAGGCATCGGCACCGGTCTTGCCGGCGCCCACGACCACGTATCCGTCGGCAGGACGAGCGATCGTCGGGAGGTCGTTCGGCGGGATGCAGCGCACGCCGGGCGCGACCTCGTACACCGGAGGCCGCACGGAGGGGACCGTGACGTTCATGTAGGTGGCGTCGACGATCGTTGCCGACGGTGCGATCTGGAACCGCTGTCCCGATACGCGTGACACGAAGCCTCGCCCGCCGTCGCTCTCGCTGTAGTCGCACATCGGGAAGTACTGGACACGGCCTGACGGGAGGAACTGCCGATGCATCACGTGGTCGTAGTAGGCGAGCACTTCGGCACCGGAGGCGAGTTCGTAGAGCCCCTCGTTCAAGCCCTGGCTGTCCTTGCGGTCGGAGCCGAGTTGGAGCGAATTGACCCCGTAGAACGCCGACGGCTGGTGCAGTCGCACATACGGATAGGCGTCGTTCCAGTGGCCACCGGGCTTGGCGTGGCGATCGACCAGCACCACCGTGGCCTCGGTCTCGGTGACGATCACGTCGGTGAACGCCATCCCCATCGCACCCGCCCCGATGACCACGTAGTCGGCTTCGACCATGGACAGGGGCTCGTTCACAGGCTGGACCTCTCGACGGACGGACGCTCGATCGCACCGACCGAGGCGCTCAAACTACCCGGCCGGGTGATGCGCCGCCTGAACAGTGGTGTCGAAGGGGGGACTCGACACGTGCTGTCTGGGAGACCTCCCACGTTGGCTTCTGGCCATGGGTGCCTCCTTGTTGAACGGTATGGGTGACAGTACCGGCTCGCGGTGCGGATCGGTGGCGCGGCGGATGTCCCACATCAAGTCGCCACACCCACCCGGGCCTGATGCAAGGTACCGGCCGGTTCAGTCAGGTTTCATTGTGGAAAACAAGACGTAGCCGTAGCTGATGTGGCAGCGATCGGGGTGGGTGAGCAGCCACGGGTCCACGACGTCCGATGGGAACTCCAGGCGCAGCACTGCCTCCATGTCCGCTCGGGAGTCGAACCTCCAGTCGCTCATGATCGCAGTGCGGATGGCTCCACGTTCCTGCCACCACGCATCGGTGGTCGATGCTTGTCCTTGTGGCTGAGCCCACGCCGAGCGAACGACAAGCTCTGCAAACTCACCGTGCCGAAGATCGTTGTCGACAACCACAAGGGTCCCGCCGGGTCGCAGCACCCGCATC
>JBIIDH010000206.1:0-2763 GCA_044238435.1 Ilumatobacteraceae bacterium
TTCGTCGTGTTCGGCGAACGTCGATCACGGCACCTCGGTGACGCTCACGGCGACGCCCGGTGAGGGTTCGATCTTTACGGGGTGGAGTGGTTCGTGCTCGGGTACGGCTACGACGTGCACGGTGTCGATGACGACCGCCAGGTCGGTAACGGCCGGGTTCTCACCCAGTGGGTGGACGCTCACCGCTGCACGGGCCGGTTCGGGTGCGGGTGCGGTCACGTCGAGTGTGGGCGGGATCGATTGCGGTTCGTCGTGTTCGGCGAACGTCGATCACGGCACCTCGGTGACGCTCACGGCGACGCCCGGTGAGGGTTCGATCTTTACGGGGTGGAGTGGTTCGTGCTCAGGTACGGCTACGACGTGCACGGTGTCGATGACGACGGCCAGGTCGGTAACGGCTCGTTTCGCTCCGGAGACCTGGGCGCTGTCGGTGGCGAAGGCGGGTTCGGGTTCGGGCGCGGTCACGTCGAGTGTGGGTGGTGTCGATTGCGGTTCGTCGTGTTCGGCGAACGTCGATCACGGCGCCTCGGTGACGCTCACCGCGACACCTGCAGCCGGCTCGATCTTCACGGGGTGGAGTGGTTCGTGCTCGGGTACGTCGACGACATGCACGTTGTCGATGACGGCGGCGCGGTCGGTGACGGCCGGATTCTCGCCCAGTTCGTGGACCCTCTCGGCCAAGGCGTTGGGCTCGGGCACCGGGGCCGGGACCGTCACGTCGAGTGTCGGCGGCATCAGTTGCTCCAGCTCCACCCCCTGCACGGCCAGCATTGCTCACGGCGCCTCGGTGACGCTGACGGCGACGCCGGCTGCCGGGTCGGTGTTCACCGGATGGTCCGGGTCGTGCTCGGGTACTGCCACCACGTGCACGCTGTCGATGACGACCGCCCGTGCGGTCACGGCCAACTTCGCCCCGGAGTCGTGGACCCTGACGGTCACCAAGGCCGGCGCCGGGTCGGGTTCCATCACCAGCAGTGTCGGCGGCATCAACTGCACGGCGGCGTCCTGCTCGGCGAACATCGCACACGGCACCTCGGTCACCCTCACGGCCACGCCGGCCGCGGGTTCGAGGTTCGCGAGTTGGTCCGGCAGTTGTTCGGGCAGTGCCACCACCTGCACCGTCTCGATGACCGCCGCTCGCTCGGTAACTGCGAACTTCGCCCCCCTCTGACGAGATCGCTCAGTCGAACTTGGCGGGACGGGCGACGCGCACGGTGCTGGCGAACGCCACGAGCGCGTAGTTGGTGAAGTAGTGCTCGACGAGATGATCGAGGATCCGGTCGGCCACTTCGTCGCGCACGATGGTCTCGATGCGCACGTGCGGGCCCTCCCAGTCGGCGGTGTGGCGACCGCCCGTGCCGCTGCCCTCGACCGAACCGATCGAGTATCCCGTGGCGCCGAGGCGGCGGATGTCGTCGAGCAGGCGCTTCTTCAGCACGGCCTCGGCGATGATCGTGACGAGCTGGCGCTCGGTGGTGGTGGTCATGTGAGCCCCTTCGCCATGGCGTAGTAGAGCGGAATGCCCACGACGATATTGAACGGGAACGTCACGCCGAGCGAGGCGGTGATGTAGAGGCCCGGCCGGGCGGTGGGCAGCGCGATGCGCACCGCAGCCGGGGCCGCGATGTACGACGCACTGGCGGCCAGGGTGGCGAGCACGGTGGTGCCGCCGGTGCCGAGGCCGCAGAGCGCACCGGCAGCGGCGCCGAGGAAGCCGTTGACGAGCGGGATCGCAATGGCAAGGGCAACCAGCCGCCAGCCGGCCTCACGGACGTCGCGGATGCGCTGTGCGGCGACGGTGCCCATGTCGAGCATGAACAGCGTGAGCAGGCCCGGGAACAGCCCGACGAAGAGCGGGTCGACCGGTTCCAGCCGGGTGGGGCCGGCCAGCACACCGATGATCAACCCGGCCAGCAGCAGCACGATGCTGCGACCACGGATCACCTCCGCCAGCGCATCGCCCCAGTTCGAGTCGCCGCCGTCGCGTGCTGAGCGCTGGGCCAGTGCCAGGGCGACGACGATACCGATGATCTCGAGCACGGCGAGGAGGCCGGCCAGGAAGGTCTCGGTGGGTTCGGCCTCGGCGTCGAGGAAGGCGAGCACGACGGTGAAGGTGACGGCGGAGACCGAGCCGTAGTGGGCAGCGATGGCGGCGGAGTCGATGATGCCGATCCGACCGAGACGGCGCATCGCGATGTAGGCGACGAGGGGGGTGACGATGCCCAACGCAAGGGCAGCGATGAGCGGCTGCCAGAGATCGGCGAGATCGGCCTTGGCGAGGCCTTTGCCGCCCTTCAGGCCGATGGCCAGCAGCAGGTAGGTCGACAACGCCGGGTACAGCCCCTGGGGAAGCTTGATGTCGCTCTTCAGGAAGGTGGCGACCAGGGCCACCACGAAGGCCAGCACAGGGGCCGAGAGCAGGTTGTCGACGATGGCAGTAGAAAGCATGAAATGAATCTCCTGCTTTCAGTATTGCGGACGAGCGGCTCGGGAGCCAACCGGGGCGCGAGGTTGTCGGCTGAGCGCAGCGGCGGTCAGCGGCCGACGTGGTCGCGCATGCGCTTCTGGATGAGATCGCGACGGGCCTGTAGCTCGCGGTAGGTGAGCGAGTCGGTGGAGGTGTCGACACCGAAGCCAGCCTTCACCCCGTCCATGTTCAACTCGACGGCCGTGTGGTCGATACCCAGTTCGCGGCCGAGGCGTTCGCCGTGGCGTTCGGCGAACATCATCGAGATCTTGGCGATCTCGCCGATGAGGTCGAGG
>JBIIDH010000205.1:0-2763 GCA_044238435.1 Ilumatobacteraceae bacterium
GATGATGGTGGCGATCTCGACGATCACGTTCACCGCCGGATCGAGGCCGGTCATCTCCAGGTCCATCCACACGAGCACGATCGGCAACACTAGCCACGATGAGCGACCAGCGATCCTTCGACCCGACCACCGTCCCCGTGAAGCCTGCGGCGACGGTGATGCTCATCCGCGACACCAGCGCCGGTGGCGTCGAGGTGTTCATGCTGCGCCGCACGCTGGCCGCGGTGTTCGGCAGCGGGATGTACGTGTTCCCCGGCGGCAAGGTGGAGGGTGCCGACGGCGACGACATCGACCGGGCGCACCGTCTCGCCGCCATCCGCGAGTGCTTCGAGGAGGCAGGCGTGCTGCTGGCCACGGCGGCGGCCACGGGCGAGCACATCGCCGACGGCCACCCCGCGCTCGCCCACCGCGACGCCATTCACGACGGCACGGCCGAACTGCTGGCGCTGTGCGCCGAGCACGACCTGGTGCCCACCATCGAAGAACTCGCCTGGGTCAGCCACTGGATCACGCCGGTGGGCGAGCCGCGCCGGTTCGACACCCGCTTCTACCTGGCGCCGGCACCCCCCGAGCAGACGTCGGTGCACGACGACAACGAGACCATCGCCAGCTTCTGGACGCGGCCGGCCGAGGCGCTCGAGCGGCAGGCCGCCGGCGAGTTGACGATGATGCCGCCCACCATCAAGAACCTGCAGTTCCTGGCCGGGTTCGCTTCGGTGGCCGAGGCCATGGCCCACGCCGCCACCATGCCGCCGCCCGACTGCATCCTGCCGAAGGTGGTCGTGCGCGACGGGCAGATCCGCGGCGTGCTGCTGCCGGGCGAACCCGGCTACGACGACCTCTAGACGAGCCGGTGGGCGCCGGACGAGCAGTCGCTCAGGCGACGGTCTCGTAGCGCAACGGGGCCCGGCCGCGGCCGTGGTGATGCGGATCGGGGCCGAGGTTGCGCACCGCGCCCGAGTCGACCAGTTCGGCGATGGCCTTGCGCACGGTGATCTCGCTGCCGCGTACCGCCTCGACCACGGCTGCCATGGTGAACGTGCCGGAGAGTCCGCGCACGTGGGCCTTCACCTGCTCGGTCGACACCGACGGTGCCCGGCCGGTCGAGGCCGATGGGCGCCGTGCCGAACGGGGTGCCGCGCCACGCCCGGCGCCGGCCACCATGCCTGCTGCGCGCAGGGTGGCGTCGGGCACGCCCAGCGAGCGGAACGCTGCGGCCGACACGTCGTTGGCCTCGGCCCACTGCTTGGCGCAGCGGATGAACTGGTGCTCGTAGTGCGCCGGGTCGATGGCCTTGGCCCGCTCGAGTCGGGTGAGCAGACGGAGTTGCTCGATCGGGTCGGTGGCCTCGTCTGCCTCGCGGGCCAGCGCGTCGATGGCCTGCTGGTCGACCAGGGCGGAGGGATCGCGGAGCGAGAGCAGGTACGACCGCACTGCGGCCTCGGGATCGACGATGTCGGACATGCGCCGGAATCTACCTGTCGGGCGCAGCGGCGCGTCAGGGGCGATCGGCGGCGTCGAGCGCCGCGGCGACCATGTCGAGCATGCGTGCCGAACAGCCGGCCATGTTGGTGGGCGGCGCCACCTCGTCGATGATGAGCCGGGCGATGCGGCGGAACTCGTCGGCCGCCGGGCCGCTTCCCGCCAACGCCACCGGCTGGCCGGTGTCGCCACCGGCGGCGACAGCGGGTTCGATGGGGATGCGGCCCAACAGCGCCACACCCACCTCGTCGGCCAACGCCTGGCCGCCGCCCTCACCGAACAGCGCGTACGACTCGCCGTGCTCGCACGTGAACGCGCTCATGTTCTCGATCACACCGCACACCCGCAGGAAGCTGCGCCGGGCCATGTCGGCGGCGCGGGCAGCCACCTTCTGGGCGGCGAGTGCCGGGGTGGTGACGATGAGCAGGTCGGTGCGGGGCAGCATGCGCGCCAGGCCCATCTGCACGTCGCCCGTGCCGGGCGGCATGTCGATGAACAGGTAGTCGAGCTCGCCCCAGTGCACGTCGCGCAGGAACTGCTCGACGGCCTTGGTGAGCATGAGGCCGCGCCACATCAGTGCCGTGTCCTCCTCGACGAGGAACCCGGTGCTCACCACCTTCAGCGTGCCGCGGCCCACACGACGTTCGTTGGGGATGATCTTCGGCTTGTCGCTGCCCTCGACGGCTTCGGCCTCGAGCCGGTCGTCGATGCCCAGCAGGCGCGGCACCGAGAAGCCCCAGATGTCGGCGTCGAGCACCCCGACGGTGAACCCCTGGGCGGCCACGGCAGCAGCCAGGTTGACCGTGACCGAGCTCTTGCCCACGCCGCCCTTGCCGCTGGCCACGGCGAGCACCTTGCAGGTGAGGGGCACCTCGGTGTCGGGGGCGTTCTCGCGGGCGTTCCAGCGAGCCTTGGTCATCAGCTCGCTGCGCTCGTCGGCGGTCATCTCGCCCCAGTCGATCTTCACATCGGCCACCCCGGGGTGCACGGCAACGCGGGACTCGATGTCTTTCTTGATCTGAGCGCGCAGCGGGCAGCCACCGATGGTGAGCTTCACGTGCACGGTGACCAGGCCGTCGGCAGCGACCCGCACCCCGGGCACCATGCCCAGCGTGACGATGTCGGCGCCGAGTTCGGGGTCGATGACTGCACGCAGCAGTTCGACGACCTCGTCGGTGCTGGGGGGAACAGCAGGTTGGCGAGCCACGGAATGATTGTACGGGCGCCCGGGGTTACACTGGCCGCCAGTATCCGGTTCAGCCGTTCCACTGAGGAGAACCC
>JBIIDH010000118.1:0-9917 GCA_044238435.1 Ilumatobacteraceae bacterium
TCACAAACGCGGGAGGTGCGGGCTGCGTTTGTGAGCAAACCCCCACCCGCACCCGGCTCCGCTCACAAACGCCGGAAGTCGAGTGCGGTGATTGTGAGTAGAACCGCACCAGGGGCCGACCCCGGTCACAAACGCGGACGAGGGGGAGGGGGTCGGTACCCTGCAGGGTCGCCATGTCGCTCGCCGATCTCGCTCCCCTGTTGCGCTCCGATGCGGGCCTCACCCATGCCTTCGGCGACCAACAGGCCGTGGTGGCCGTGGGCGAATCGGCGCGGGCGATCGCCATCGCCGCGCTCAGCCGGCTCGGCGGTCGCAAGCCGTTGCTCGTCGCCTGCCCCACCGGCAGCGACGCCGGGCAGTTGTTCGACGACCTGCGCCAGTTCCTCCCGGCGATCGACGGGCAGGAACAGGTGGTGCTGTTCCCGGCCTGGGAGACGCTGCCCTTCGAACGGGTGAGCCCGAGCGTCGAGACGATGGGCCGCCGCCTCGAGGTGCTGTGGCGGCTGCGCGGCACCGAGCGGACACCCGCCGTGGTGGTCACCGGCGTACGCGCCCTGCTGCAGAAGATCGGGCCCGACGCGCTCACCATCGAGCCCATCACCGTGCGGCCCGGGGCCACGCTCGACGCCGACGACCTGCTCGCCACACTGGTCGGCTACGGCTACCGCCGCGAGGAACTGGTCGAACACCGCGGCGAAGTGGCCCGTCGCGGCGCCATCATCGACGTCTTCCCCAGCACCGCCGACGCACCCATCCGCATCGACCTGTGGGGCGACGAGGTCGACCGGCTCACCGAGTTCTCGGTGAGCGATCAGCGCAGCACCGTCGACCTGGCCGAGGCCCACATCTTCCCCGCCCGCGAACTGCTGCCCTCTCCCGCCGTGCGCGAACGCGCCAGCCGGTTGCTGGCCGACGAACCGTGGGGCCGCGAGCAGTGGGAACGCCTTGCCGAGGGCACCGTGTTCGACGGGATGGAGAGCTGGCTGCCCTGGCTGGTCGAGCGCGACCTGCTGGTGACCGACCTGCTGGCCGACACCGGCAAGGTGGTGCTGGTGGAACCGCGCCGCATGCGCGACCGCGCCGACGACCTGTTGGCGGAGGAGGACGACCTGGCCCGCAGCCTGGCCAGCACCTGGGCCCGCGACGCCGACCGCGCCTTTCCCCGCCTGCATGCCGGCACCGACCGCCTGCTCGCCGCCGACCAACCGATGTGGACCGTGGGTTCCACGCCGTCGCACCCCGACGCCCCGATGGTGCAGGCCACCGGCTGGGGTCCCGTGGTGGGCGACGGCGAAGCGCTGGCCAACCGCCTGAGCGGCCTGCTGGCCGAGCGCTACCGGGTGGTGGTGGCCGCCGACGGCGAAGGTTCGGCCCAGCGCCTCGCCCAACTCCTGCGCGACCGCGGCCTCGAGTTCCGCGTGGCCGGCCCCGACACCGACCTCACCCGTCCCGGTGGCTACGTGACGGTGGCCCCGCTGCACCGCGGCTTCCTGCTGCCCGCCGCGCAGTTGGCCGTCGTTGCCGAGGGCGACCTCACCGGCCGGCGCCGCAGCCACCGCCAGGCTCGGCCGCGCAAACGCCAGAGCGCCGGCTTCTTCGAAGACCTCCGCCCCGGCAACTACGTCGTGCACCACCAGCACGGCGTGGGCCAGTACGAGGGCATGGTGAAGCGCACCATCGGTGGCGTCGAGCGCGACTACCTGCTGCTGTCGTACAAGGGCGGCGACAAGCTGTACGTGCCGAGCGACCAGATCGACGCGCTGCGCCAGTACGTGGGCGGCGAGACGCCCAGCCTCCACCGCCTCGGTGGTGCCGATTTCGCCAAGGCCAAGTCGCGGGTGCGCAGCGCCGTGCGCGAGATCGCCCAGGAACTCGTCGTGCTCTACCAGCGCCGGGTGAACGCCGAGGGCTACGCCTTCGGCGCCGACACCCCGTGGCAGCACGAGATGGAGGATGCCTTCCCCTTCGCCGAGACGCCCGACCAGAAGGTGGCGATCGACGAGGTGAAGGCCGACATGGAGCGCCGCTACCCGATGGACCGCCTCGTATGCGGCGACGTGGGGTTCGGCAAGACCGAGGTGGCGGTGCGCGCCGCGTTCAAGTCCATCCAGGACGGCAAGCAGGTGGCCGTGCTGTGCCCCACCACGCTGCTCGCCACCCAGCACGGCAACACGTTCGCCGACCGCTTCTCGGGCTTCCCGGTGCGGGTGGAGGTGCTCAGCCGCTTCCTCACCAACAAAGAGGCCAAGCAGGTGATGGAAGGCCTCGCCAACGGCGAGATCGACTGCGTCATCGGCACCCACCGCCTGCTGCAGGAAGGTGTGCGCTTCAAAGACCTCGGCCTGCTCATCGTCGACGAGGAGCAGCGCTTCGGCGTGCAGGCCAAAGAGGCGATGAAGAAGCTGAAGGTGAACGTCGACGTGCTCACCCTCAGCGCCACACCCATCCCGCGCACGCTCGAGATGAGCCTGGTGGGCATCCGCGACCTGTCGCTGCTGAACACCCCGCCCGCCGACCGCCAGCCCATCCTCACGTTCGTCGGCGAGTACGACGAACGCGTCGCCGTCGAGGCCATCCGCCGCGAGTTGCTGCGCGAAGGCCAGGTGTTCTGGGTGCACAATCGCGTCGGCACCATCGAGGAGTGCGCCGGCCGCCTGCGCGAACTGGTTCCCGAGGCCCGCATCGCCATCGCCCACGGCCAGATGGACGAGGGATCACTCGAACAGATCGTGCTCGACTTCTGGGAGGGCCGCTTCGACGTGTTGGTGTGCACCACCATCATCGAGAGCGGTATCGACATGCCCACTGTGAACACGCTGGTGGTCGAGCGGGCCGACCTGCTGGGCCTCGGCCAGCTGCACCAGCTGCGCGGTCGCGTGGGGCGCAGCGGATCGCGCGCCTACGCCTACCTGTTCCACCCTCGCGACGCCCGCCTCACCGAGGAGGCCTACGAACGCCTGCGCACCATCGGCGAGGCCACCGAGTTGGGCAGCGGGTTCAAGATCGCCATGCGCGACCTCGAGATCCGTGGCGCGGGCAACCTGCTGGGCGAGTCGCAGAGCGGCCACATCGCCGCCGTCGGCTACGACCTCTATTGCCAGATGGTCACCGAGGCGGTGGGCGAGATGAAGGGCGAGGCAGCGCCGAAGCCACCGGCCGAGGTGAAGCTCGATGTGCCCACCGACGCATACCTGCCGGCCGACTACGTGACGAAGGAGGAGTCGCGGCTCGAGGCCTACCGCCGCCTCGCCGCCGTCACCAGCCAGCGCGAAGTCGACGACATCCGCGCCGAATGGGAAGACCGGTACGGCCCGGTACCCGCACCGGCCGACGAGTTGCTCACCGTGGCGGCGCTGCGTGGCGAGTGCCACCGTCTGGGCCTGCGCGACGTGCAGATCGTCGGTGGCGCAGCCCGCCTCGGCCCGCTGCAGCTGAAGGTGAGCGAGACGATGCGCCTGAAGCGACTCAGCCGCACAGCCATCTACAAAGAAGACGCCGGGCAGCTGGTGGTACCCATCGCCCGCGGTGTCGAGCCGGCCACGTTCCTGGTGGGCTTCCTGCGCGAGCTCGTGCCGACCGCCGATGCGGAATCAGCCCGCGGCAACTAGGGTCGCGGCGTGATCCGTCGCCTGCTCCCGCTCGCTCTGTCGCTCGTCGCCGTCGCCACCCTCGCCTCGTGCGGCACGTTCTCCAACAACCACGAGGCCGCCTCGGTGAACGGCGTCGCCCTCGACCGCAGCGACCTCGAGCGCTACACCCGCGAGCTGTTCGCTGTCGACGGCGACACCGTGCCCGCCGACCGGCCCCGTGAGGTCCTGTCGAACTGGGTGATCGACGAACTCATCCGCCAGTACCTGGCCGAAAAAGACGTCAGCATCGATGGCGCGACGATCGAGCAGGCGAAGGGCCAGGTCGAGTCCGGCTTGGCGGTCCAGCAACTCGAGGTGAGTGAAGCGACCCGCTCGTTCCTAGTCGACAGCACGGCGGCACGCATGACCTTCAGCAACACTCAGCAGGACGGGGCGCTGCTCGAGTTCGCTGAGGCGGCGTCGGTGGTGATCGACCCGCGGTACGGCCGCTGGGATCTCGACGCCGGGGCCGTGCTGGCACTGGGCTGAGCAGGTGACGCGACCCGTCGTCACCGTCGTCGGCCTCGGGCCGGGCGACGAGCGGTTCGTCACCGCCCACACGATCACGGCGATCGAGGCGGCGCCGCACCGCTTCGTGCGCACGGCCCGCCATCCGTCTGCGCACCTGGTGCCCGACGCCGTGTCGTTCGACGAGGTGTACGACGCCGCCGACACGTTCGCCGACGTGTACGCCACCATCGTCGACCGCCTTGCCGCTGCCGCCGCCCAGCACGGCGAGGTGCTGTACGCCGTGCCCGGTTCGCCGCTGGTGCTCGAACGAACCGTGCGACTGCTGCGCGTCGACCCGCGCATCGACTGCCGCATCCTGCCCGCGATGTCGTTCCTCGACCTCGCCTGGCCGCTGCTCGGTATCGACCCGGTGGAGGCGGGTGTGCGGCTGATCGACGGCCACGAGTTCGCCACCGCCAGCGCGGGTTACGGCGGCCCGATGCTGGTGGCCCACACGCACGCCAACTGGGTGCTCAGCGACATCAAGCTCGCCGTCGACGCAGCCGGCGACGAGCCCGTGGTCATCCTGCAGCGCCTCGGTACCGCCGATGAGCGCGTCACCCACACCACCTGGGCCGACCTCGACCGCACCGTCGAGGCCGACCACCTCACCTGTGTGTACGTGCCCGGCCTGGCCGCACCGTCGGGCGCCGACCTGGTGCGGTTCCACGAACTCACCCGACTCCTGCGCGAACGCTGCCCGTGGGACCAGGAGCAGACCCACCAGAGCCTGGTGAAGTACCTGCTGGAAGAGACCTACGAGGTGGTCGACGCCCTGCACGCGCTCGATGTCGACGACCCCGCCACCGACGACGCGCTGGTGGAGGAACTCGGCGACCTGCTGTACCAGATCGAGTTCCACGCCGCGATCGCCGAACAGGAGGGCCGCTTCACGATGGGCGACGTGGCCCGCACCGTGCACGAGAAGCTGGTGCGCCGCCACCCACACGTGTTCGGCGAGGTGGAGGTGAGCGGTGCCGACGAGGTGGTGGCCAACTGGGACGCCATCAAGCGCGCCGAGAAGCAGCGCACCAGCGTGTTCGAGGGCGTGGCCACCAGCCAGCCGTCGCTCAGCTACGCCTACGCCGTGCAGCGCAAGGCGGCCAAGGTGGGCTTCGACTGGCCCGATGTGCACGGCGCCGTACCGAAGATCGCCGAGGAGACGGCTGAAGTGTTGGCTGCCGCGGCAGCAGCCGACGCGGCCGACGACCCGGCGGTGTTCGACGAGGTGGGTGATCTGCTGTTCGCCGTGGTGAACGTGGCCCGCCATCTCGCTGTCGAGCCCGAGGCCGCGCTGCGTGCCGCGGTGCAGAAGTTCCGCCGCCGGTTCGAGTACGTCGAACGCCTGGCGAACGAGCGGTCGATCGAGCTGCGCGGCAGCACACTGACGGTGCTCGACGCCCTGTGGGACGAGGCGAAGGCCACGGAACGCGACACCCCTGCCGGGTAGCCTCGGGCGCCATGAGCGAGATCGTTTCCGTCGTCGGCCGTGAGATCCTCGATTCGCGCGGCAACCCCACCGTCGAGGTCGAGGTCACCCTCGACAGCGGCGCCACCGGGCGGGCCGCTGTGCCGTCGGGCGCCTCCACCGGCGAGCACGAGGCTGTCGAACTCCGCGACGGCGGCGAGCGCTTCCTCGGCAAGGGCGTCCAGACGGCGGTCGGCTTCGTGAACAGCGAGATCGCCGATGTGCTGTTCGGCATCGACGCGCTCGATCAGCGCTTCGTCGACGACACGCTCGTCGCCCTCGACGGCACCGACAACAAGGCCCGCCTCGGCGCCAACGCCATCTTGGGCACCAGCCTGGCTGTGGCCAAGGCCGCAGCCGACGACCTCGACCTGCCGCTGTACCGCTACGTCGGAGGCCCCAACGCGCACGTGTTGCCGGTGCCGATGATGAACGTGCTGAACGGCGGCGTGCACGCCGACAACACCATCGACATGCAGGAGTTCATGGTGATGCCGGTTGGCGCGCCCAGCTTCCGCGAGGCGCTGCGCTGGGGCACCGAGACGTACCACACCCTGAAGAAGGTGCTGCACGACCGTGGCCTCGCCACCGCCGTGGGCGACGAGGGCGGCTTCGCCCCCAACCTCGCCACCAACGAAGACGCCATCAAGGTGCTGATCGAAGCGATCGAACGGGCCGGCTACACGCCCGGCGACGACATCGCCATCGCACTCGACCCGGCGATGAGCGAACTGTTCCGCGACGGCCGCTACCACCTCGCCGGCGAGGGCAAGGTCCTCACCCCCGCCGAGATGGCCGGCTACTGGGAACGCCTCGTGGCCACGTACCCCATCGTCAGCATCGAGGACGGCATGGCCGAGGACGACTGGGACGGCTGGGCCGCACTCTCGAGCGCGCTGCGCGACCGGGTGCAGTTGGTGGGCGACGACCTGTTCGTCACCAATGTGGCCCGCCTGCAGATGGGCATCGACCGCAAGGTGGCCAACAGCGTGCTCGTGAAGGTGAACCAGATCGGCAGCCTCACCGAGACGCTGGCCACGGTGGAACTGGCCACGATGCACGCGTACACCAGCGTGATGAGCCACCGCAGCGGCGAGACCGAGGACGCCACCATCGCCGACCTGGCCGTGGCCACCAACTGCGGGCAGATCAAGACCGGTGCGCCCGCCCGCAGCGACCGCGTGGCCAAGTACAACCAGTTGCTGCGCATCGAGGAGCAACTCGGCGAACAGGCCGAGTTCCGTGGCCGACGCGCGCTCGCGCCGCGCTGAGCGCCGGCACCGCGACGAGTGTCAGTCGCTGCGAAGAGTGACGGGGTTCGCGCGCATCGGCGTGCGAAACTGACCGCCGTGAGCAGCGGATCGAAGACGACGAGCATCGCGCGCCCGCGCCGCCCGTCGGGTCGCGCATCGGGCGCGTCGTCGGGCTCGGGCCGAGACGACACGCTGTTCGGCGACCTCACCCGACCCATCAGCGCCGACCGTCAGCTCGTCACCCATCGTGGGCGGCGCTGGATCCTCGGCCTCGGGGCACTCGCCGTGATGGCGGCGCTGTTGGCGGTGCTGTTCACCCTGCCCGTGAAGAACTACCTCCGCCAGCAGGAGCAGATCGAGCAGAAGGAGCAGGAACTGGCCGTGCTCACCGCCGCCAACGAGCAGTTGGCGCGTGAGGTGGCCCGCCTCGAGACGCCCGACGGCGCCGCCGAGGCCGCCCGCTCCGAGCTCGGCGTGGTGCTGCCCGGTGAGAATCGCGTGTCGGTGCTGCCGAGCGATGGGGCGCCGCTGCCGCTGCCCGCCGGCTGGCCATACGACGCCGTCGCCCAGATCGTCGCCGTGCGCACCATGCCGTTCAACGGCAGCGCACCCACGACGACCCCCTGAGCCACCGTTCGCCGAGCGACGCTCGCCCAGCACCGCTGGGCCGGCCGACACAGGCCACATCGACCGGCTGCTGCACAGACGCCCAGGCTTGGCTAGTGTCGCCCACACATCCGACCGATCGTTCTGACACTGGGGGTTTCACGTGGCCGGCAGCATCCTGGGTAACCGCGTTCTGCGCAAGGAAGATCCGAAGTTCCTCACCTCCGGCGGCAAGTACGTCGACGACCTGCTCGACGAGCCGCTGCTGGCCAACGCTGCACACGTCACGTACGTGCGCTCGTCGGTGGCCCACGGCGTGCTGACGGGCATCGACGTGTCCGATGCCCTCACCAAGCCCGGCGTCATCGCCATCCTCACCGCCGCCGATCTCGAACTGCAGCCGGTGCCGTCGCCGTTCAACCCGATGGTTGCCCGCGGCCTGCTGGCCATCGACAAGGTGCGCTACGTCGGCGAGCCCATCGCGGCCATCATCACCGAGCGCGCCGACCAGGGCGAGGATGCGGCCGAGGCCGTCATCGTCGACATCGACGCACTGCCCGCCGTGGTCGACATGGAAGAGGCGATGACCAGCAGCACCCTCATCTACGAAGGTGCCGGCAGCAACGTCGTGTTCGACACCACCGTGCTCGGCATGCCCGAGAACAGCGGCGCCTCGTTCTTCGAGGGCTGTGAAGTGGTCAGCGGCCCGCACCGGTTCGTGAACCAGCGCGTGGCTCCCTGCCCGCTCGAAGTGCGCGGCTCGGCCGTCGCCTGGGTCGACGGGCGTCTGCACCAGTGGCTCAGCACCCAGGCCGCCCAGGGCGCCAAGAACACCATCGTCGGCGCCAACGGCGTCGAGGCCGACCAGGTGCTCGTCATCGCCCCCGACGTGGGCGGCGGCTTCGGCGCCAAGATCAGCTGCTACGCCGAAGAGGCCCTGCTCGGCGTGCTGGCGAAGCGCGTCGGCCGCCCGCTGCGCTGGCGCGAGACCCGCAGCGAGAGCATGATGTCGCTCGGCCACGGCCGTGCCCAGGTGCAGTACGTCACCATCGGTGGCACCCGCGACGGCAAGGTCACCCACTACCAGCTCCACGCGCTTCAGGACGCCGGCTCGTTCGCCGAGATGGGCACCATCCTCGCCCCGTTCATGACCCGGCCGATGTCGAGCGCCGTGTACGACATCCCCAACATCGAGTGCCGCACCACCAGCGTGGTCACCAACACCGCACTCACCACCGCCTACCGCGGTGCCGGTCGTCCCGAGGCCACCGCGGCCGCCGAGCGGGCCATGGACCTGTTCGCCGCCGAGATCGGCAAGGACCCGGCCGAAGTGCGCCGCATGAACCTCATCGGCAAGTTCTCCGAGCCGTTCACCACCAAGATCGGCCAGACCTACGACGTGGGCGACTACGAGGGTGCGCTCGACAAGGCGCTCGCCGCCGCCGACTACACCGCGCTGCGCGCCGAGCAGGCCCGCCGTCGGGCCGCCGGCGACGCCAAGCAGCTCGGCATCGGTGTGAGCGTGTACGTCGAGATCACCGGCGGTGTGGGCAGCGGCGAGCACGCCAAGATCGAAGTGCTCGACGACGGCCGCGCCATCGTCTACACCGGCACCTCGCCCCACGGCCAGGGTCACGTCACGGCGTGGAGCATGCTCGCCCACGAGCAGACCGGTATCCCGATGGACAAGATCGACGTCGTGTGGGGCAACACCGACCTCGTGCCGCAGGGCGAGGGCACCATGGGCTCGCGCTCGCTGCAGCAGGGCGGCAACGCCGTGTTCCTCGCCGCCGCCGATCTGGTCGACAAGGCCCGCAAGGTTGCTGCCCGCATGCTCGAGGCCGACGAGGCCGACGTGGTGCTCGACAAGGATTCGGCGAGCTTCCACGTGTCGGGTGCGCCTGCCATCGCCAAGTCGTGGGCCGACATCGCCGTGGCCGCCAAGGGCGACCCCGAGTTGCCCGAGGGCCTGGCCCACGCCGCGTACTACGCGGTCAGCGGCGCCACCTTCCCGTTCGGCGCCCACGTGGCCGTGGTCGAGGTCGACACCGAGACCGGTCAGGTGAAGCACCTCAAGCAGATCGCCTGCGACGACGCCGGCCGGGTGCTGAACCCGATGCTGCTCGAGGGTCAGATCCACGGCGGCGTCGCCCAGGGCACCGCCCAGGCGCTGCTCGAGGAAGTGCGCTACGACAGCGACGGCAACCCCATCACGTCGAACCTGGCCGACTACGCCATGATCTCGGCCGCCGAACTCGGCGACATCGAGGTCGTGCACATGGAGACGCCCACGTTCATCAACGCACTGGGCGCCAAGGGCATCGGCGAGAGCGGCACCATCGGCTCCACCCCTGCGGTGCAGTCGGCCGTCATCGACGCCGTCAGCCACCTCGGCGTGCGCCACATCGACATGCCCACCACCGCCGAGCGCGTGTGGCGGGCCATCGCTGC
>JBIIDH010000038.1:0-31199 GCA_044238435.1 Ilumatobacteraceae bacterium
CTGGACGGCGGTCGACAACTACGAATGGCTGCACGGGTACGACGTGTCGTTCGGCCTGATCGACCGCGCCCGGGTCGTGCGCTCCAGCGCCAGAGTGATTGCCGAGCAAGCGCTGAGCTGATCAGCCAGCGCTGGCTGGAACAGCTGTCGTGGCGCCGACCGGAGACATCGAAATTCCAACCCGACCCGGACGCCGCCCTCCCGGCTGACCTCACGCCGCAAGGCTCGTGGCCTCACCCGCCGGGGCAGTACATGCGCAACGGCTCGGGGACGGCGATGTCGCCCGGAACCATCGGGTCACCCTCGCACACGGCGTACCAGTCCTGGAGAACCCAGAGCTGACCCTCGGACTTCAGGATTGCCGGTCGGCTCAGGCCGTCGCTGTCGGTGTACACCGCCGCCGCCCAACCATCGACGCACTGGAGGTCGACGATGTCGGCGACCTCGTCGCCGATTCCCGCAGCCACCGATGCCTTGTCGCACGTGGCAGTGCCACCGCCGCTCGGCGAGGTGGTGGTGGGGGCAGGGGCCACCGTCGTGGGCGCAGGTGCCGCAGTAGTGGGAGCAGGGACCGCAGTGGTGGGGGCAGGGGCCACGGTGGTGACGACCGGCGCCTCGGTGCTCGGTACCGGGGCCGCTGTGGTTGCCGGTGACTCGGTGGTGCTTGTGTCGACCGACGACCCGTCATCACCTGAGCCTCCGCATGCGATCAGCGACATGGCGAGGACGGCGACGGCACCAAGGCGGCGAATGACTCGAACGTTCACTGGATCCAACCTTCTACTGATCGAGAGGTCGGCAACGTACCAGGCGCCCCTCGCGTTGCCGCGGTGGATCAGGTTCCGACGGCGTGTTCGCGCCTGGTTCCCGCGTCGGCCTCAGCCGCCATCGCTGCCGGTCGGCCGAGTGCTCGACTTCGAGCCATCCGGCTCCCTGGAAGAGACGTTGCATTCCCACATGTCTTGCTAATGGTTAGCATACAAGCGTTCCTTAGAGAGCTGGGAGGGAACAGTTGTGGCCACGCTGATCAGAAGCCGCTGGACCTCCTCGTTCGAGGGGATGGGTCGACGCGACCGCCAGGGTTGCGACTACGACGCCTACCTCCCAGACCCGCTCACCGGGTGGGAGCTCGCCCTACCGGCCGATCTCGCTGCTGATCTCACCGACGCCGAAGCTGCGATTCGCCGACTGAACGCGGCCGGAACGTCGCACACCAGCCTCGAAGGGCTGGCGCGGTTCCTGCTCCGCGCCGAGTCCGTCGCCTCCTCGAGGATCGAGGGGCTGGAGGCAGGGCCACGCCGTTTGCTCGACGCAGAGGTCGCACTTGCTCAGGGCGGCGACTCCGCCGATCGGATCGCAGTCGAGGTGCTCGCCAACGTCGCCGCCATGGAGGCCGCCGTCGAGTTGGGCTCGTCGACCGACACGGTCACCCTCAACGATCTGCTCGGCATCCATCGGACCTTGATGGAACGATCGTCGATGCCGCACATCGGTGGTGTGGTCCGCACGAGGCAGAACTGGATCGGCGGCAGCAGCTACAACCCGTGCTCCGCAGCCTTCGTCCCACCGCCACCGGACACCGTCGAGGCCTTGCTCTACGACCTCCTCGACTACGTCAACGGCGATGACCATCCTGCCCTCGTGCAAGCGGCGATCGCTCACGCCCAGTTCGAGACGATCCACCCCTTCGCCGACGGCAACGGCCGCACAGGCCGCGCGCTCATCCATGTCATCCTCCGCCGCCGCGGTCTCGCACCGCGGTTCGTACCGCCGATCAGTCTCGTGCTCGCCACCTGGGCGACCGACTACATCGCCGGGCTCACCTCGTTCCGACACGTCGGTGCACCGGCCAGCCCTGAGCGATCCGCCGGTGCGGGCCTGTGGTTGCGCACGTTCGCCGCCGCTGCCCATCGATCGTGTGCAAGCGCCGAGGCCTACGCGGGCAAGATCCAAGCACTCGATGGACGATGGCGGGCTCAACTCGGTCGAGTCCGCGCCAACTCAGCGGCCGAGCTGCTCCTCGACCTCCTGCCAGGCGTTCCGGTGATCACCGTCGATAGCGCCGCACGGCTGATCGGACGATCGGAGATGCGAACAGGCGAAGCGATCAACCGCCTCGAAGCCGCCGGAGTGCTGCGCCAACGCAACATCGGTAGGCAGCGCTACCGAGTCTTCGAAGCAGCCGATGTCGTCGACCTGTTCACCGGCCTCGAACGAGCCCTCGCGAGCCCCACCGGCGACACCGCCATTGCTGCGCCGAACCGCCGGGTTCCGCGTCGGGTGGAGCCCGCCGGAGAATGAGGAAGGCCCGGACCGTGTGGTCCGAGCCTTCCGTAGTGCGGGGATTCACCGACGTCCTGTGACCACAGCATGCGGAGCTCGACAACGGCCCAGCTCACCTGCCCGTGGTCTGGCGTACCGACTCCACAAGCCATCGCCGGAAGTGCCACGTGGCCGCTTCGAGATTGCTGATCCTCCCCTGCGTGGCAAATCTCGAACGAAGACCGGCCATCGTGCGCCGGTTGATCGGCACGTCCTCGTCGTTGATCGCTCTCGTGCTCGACACGAGCATCTCACCGAGCGCCGCGTCATCAGCGAACTCGGGCAGGACGAGCACGTCGATCGACAGTGCGCTCGCCAGTTCGCTGACCGGTTCCAACCGAAACCAGGTCAGCCCCACGCCGCGAACGACCGCGAACACCAGCGTCGGAAACACCGTGATGGCGATGAACGGCTCGGCCCCCTCCGCGGCGCTCACATGGTCGACCGCCGCCCACGGCTCACCCGCCGGATCCGACGCGAACGACCGGTGGCCGGGGAACGTGGTGTCCAGCGTCGCCGGGTGCACGCCGCGGTGGTGGTACGACTCGAGGAAGTTCTCCACCGAGACCTTCCAGTTCCAGTCGGCCGGCGACGAGATCGTGCCCACCGACACCATCTCGCCGACGCGCTCCTCAGCCAACAATGAGTCCAGCGTCGGCATCGCCACCGCCGGGTCGACTGCGGTGCGGTCGATGTTCACGAGCACCCATCCGTGCCACTCCACGACACCGAACTCGGGCAGGCACACGTCGCCGACGTCGAACCCAGACGCCGCCTCCATCGATGGTGCAGCGCCCAGCCGACCATCGAGCCGGTATGTCCACAGGTGGTAGGGGCACTGCAGTGCCGACGCGACGCCCGACCCCTCGAGCATCACCATCGACCGATGTCGGCACACGTTCGACAGCGCACGGAGCACACCATCACGGGCCCGCACGACGACCACCGGCTCGCCGAACACCTCGGCACTCACGAACGCCCCGCGTTCGGCAACGTCGACGGAACGAGCGACAGCGACCCAGCCCGCGTGCGCGACCTTTCGTTCCGCATCGAACCACCCCGGGTCGACGAACACCTCGGGGGGCAGGGTTGTCGCGACGTCGAGCGACGCGACGCTCGGCTCGCAACGGACCAGCAACTCAGACAGGTCAGTCATCGGACGGCTCCTCGCGGCCCGTCTTTGCACCTCCCGGTACGGGCTCCCCTCGTCGGTCCGACGGCAATGCCAGTCGGCACTTTCCAGCATGGCGTTCGAACCGGCAGGGGGTCAACAGCGATTCATCGTTCTTCACGGCTGGCTACCGCTTTCGAGCACCGAGGGAAATGCCGGTCGTTCAGGCGAAGTGGTAGCGGAGTTGTTGGCCGCTCTCGTCCACCACTGCTTCGCCAGAGAGCCGCAGGTGTTCGAGGTGGGCGTAGGTCTCGCTCTCGGCCATCGAGCCCCACGACCGCTCCTGGAACAACACCTGCATGAACTCGTGCACGGTGCCGCTGCCGATCTCGCCGCTGGCGGTGCGCAGCTTGTCGAGGCGCTCGTGGTGGTGCCGCTTGATCGCCTCGGCCCGGCCCGACAGGTCGGCGAACTCCAGGCCATGCGCGGGCAGCACCGTGCGCACACCGTCGAAGGTCGTCATCAGGTCGAGGCTGTCGAAGAAGTCCTTCAGCGGATCGACCGTGGTGCCCAGTCCGGAGATGTGCGGGGTGATCGTGGGCAGTACGTGGTCGCCGCTGATCATCACTCCGCCCGCCGGGTCGTAGAGACAGAGGTGATCGATCGTGTGACCGGGGGTGTGGACCGCCACCCACTCGCGTCCACCCAGCTCGATCACCTGGGCGTCCTCCACCCGACGGGTAGGGGTGGGCGTGGCGACGAAGCGACCCGCCGCCTTGCGCATCGCCCAGTAACGAAGCCGACGCGCACGTGGCATCGAGTACGGGTCGCCGCCCCACGGGGTGTGCTTCGCGAACGGTCCGCGCCGCAGATCCTGGCCCTGCAACGACTCGATCTGGGCCTTCACCGGCCCCTCGATCACTGCCAGGTCGTCGGCGCTCTCCTGATCCTCGGCCTCAGGGTCGAGGAAGGTGCGGAACGCTCGGTGCGTGATCACCTCTGCGCCGAAGCGCTTGCGGAACTGGCCGGCCTGCCCGAAGTGATCCGGGTGTGAGTGGGTGACCACCACCGAGTGCACGCGTTCGATGGCGAGACCGCCGGCCTTCATGATCCGCTGCAGTTCGCGCCACGTCTTCGGGCCGGGCAGCCCTGAATCGACGAGCGTGATGCCCCGAGCGTCCTCCATCGCGTAGCAGTTCACATGGCCCAGCCCGGGCAGCGCGATGGGCAACTGCAGTCGCAGGATCCCAGGCGCCACCTCCTCGACACCCTCACGCGGAGGCTGCCGTTCCTCACGGACGGACTTCGGCGCGGCGGGGTCGTGGTCGGTCACCTCAGTAGTCGTAGCGGAGGTGACCGCCGAAGCCGAAGTCGCAGGGCATCTCGGCAGCACGGGCGGTGCGAGAACGGAAGAAGTCCCGGCCGAGTGGGCCGGGACTTCCCTTCGTGGCGGGGATTCACCGACGTCCTGCGACCGCAGCGTGCCGAACGCGACATCACCCCAGCTCACGCCGCCTTTGTCAACGCGATGTCCACTCGTGACACCCCACCCGTTGATCGCCGACACCGACAAACCCGGCGCTGTTCCCGAGAAATCCATGGTCGATCACCTCGCGAGTGAGTGAGTGAACCGAACTCCTCGCCATGTGCGAGGCCAATGCCGACGCGAGTCGACTGGAACTGCCCGACGCGGTTCAGGTGCTGGTCGCCTGCGGGGATCCGGTCGGGGGCGATCGCCTTGCGACGACGAGGTCGCGAATGGACACAGCGCACCAGGTGCCTTCGAGTACCACGAACGGCACGAACCCGATCAGGAGCGACCCGACAGTGGCAAGCGCCGATCCGCCGGCGTTCATCGCCGCGTACGTCTGATCGGTCATCCAGCGACGCCGTCGAAAGCTGTAGGCACCGAGGATGAGGCTCACGCCGAACGTGGACGACAACGTCGCGAACGTCATGACTCGTACCTCCAGCGGTGGTCGAAGCCGCTGATCCCACCCCGGACGTTTCCACGCCCCTCCGACAGCACGGCACCGCGATCCCGGCACACGTTGTTGAACGCCTCGAGTCGCAGCGATGTATCGGCAGCCGCAGGCAGTAACCACGCAGCGGCGGGCGCATCCGGGAGGTCATGCGCGTTCATGAAACGATCATCGCGTGCCCGATCGCGGTCGCTTTGGTGCTTCCGGTGGTGCATCGGCGATCGCCAAGGCGGCCGCTCGCACGTCGGCGCGCAGCCCCTTCAGGCCGGGTCGAGCAGGGCGACCGAAGCCGAGATAGAGCCCGGCACCGTCGATGAGCGATGAGATGATCACGGCTCGTCGCATCGCTTCGCTCTGTCCGAGGTCGGGGTGTACGGCGCGAAGGCGGTTGGCCACACTTCTGATGAGGTCGTCGTCCTGTCGCCGTTGGACCTCCCGAGCATCCTCGTCGTCGTACGCGCTCAGTGCGAACAGCTGCCAGAAGATCCGGACGTCCTCCTGTTGCTGCGAATCGAGCCAGTAGTCGATGAGGCGGACAACGGCGTCGCGCTCTGTCTGCGCGCCCGCCGCAGCGGCGTCGGCCCCTGCCTTCCATCGGGCTGCCCACGCGCTGCAGACCTCGTCGAGCAGCGACGCTCGGCTCGGGAAGTAGTACTGCAGGTTGCCGATGCTCATGCCGAGTTCGCGGGCGACGTTGCGGAACGACATCCCTTCGGCCCCGAGTTCGATGAGCAGTCGGGTCGCGGTGTCCAGGATGCGGGCACGGGTTGCCTCGCCGCGATCACCCTTCCGAGAGCGTCCGCTGCTCGGCACGTTCGTCTCGGCGGTCATGAGGGGTGGTCTCCTCCGAGCCGGTCGAGGATGTTGCGGGTGATCTGCTCCACGAAGAAGTTGCGGCGGTCGAGTCCGACGACCCAGTCGGTCGTCCCGGCGACGAACACCGTGCCGTCGCCGACGCCACTCCCCCGGTCGTAGCTCGCCATCATCGCCGCACCATAGCGGGGGTGCTTCACGCCTTCGTGCTCGCTGAGTTGCCACTCGGGTGAGTCGGGCAGGTTCGACTCAGAGTTCATCATTCGTACCGTGCCGGCGAAGTGGTCTTCCTCGTGACGGATGCCGGGGCACATGCCGATGATCTGCAGCGTGTCCGGCGCGCCGTCGCTGCCGGTGGCGTACGGCAGACCGTCCGTCATCGTGTAGTTGCACCCGTCGACTTCGTAGCGAACGATGCAGTCGGGACGGCCGCCGACGAGGTCGCCGTAGTACAGGTCGGTGCCGTCGAGGCTCCAGTGCCATGGCCGGTAGATCGTGAACCCGGCGCTCGAGCGCGGAGCGGCAGCGCCATACATGACATGGACGATGCCGCTGCCCGTCAGCCCGAACGTCGATGCCGCCGGCCAGCCGACGGTGGGCGAGTCCCACAGGTCGGTCGTCCGTTCCGGAGTGTCGCTCTGCGCCATCGGGTCGGTGTAGGAGTTCTTGTGCACGACGAAGGTGCTGCCGTCGTCCTCCATGCGGATCTGCCACAACATGTTCCCGGCGAAGCGGGCGTGGTTGCCGCCGGCGGCGAGCTGGCGTTCGATCGCTTCGCGCATCTCCCAACTCATGTACTCGTCGTGACCCGCGATGATCGAGCATCGGTAGGGCACGAGCGCGTCGGGGTCGGCCTGCAGGTCGTGCATGGTCAGGTAGTCGAGCGTGTAGCCCTGCTGCTCTGCCCACACAACGAAGAGTCGCCCGTACAGCGCCCAACTCGAGTCGCCGTAGTCGCGCCCGTAGCCGTGGTGGAAGGCCCAGGCGTGCTGTGGGTAGTGCGGCGGTTCGAATGGACGCAGTTCGCCGGCGTAACCAGCTCGAGGTGCATCGATGGGGAGGCGGACCATCCCGCGCGTCCACGGCCGCCGGATCGATGTGCGCGGGCAGGGCACGCGGTCTCGGGGCGTGGACTCGGGTCCGTGGTAGCAGTTGCCGCCACCCCAGTCGTTGTAGGCGCACATGGTGCCGGTCGAGACGACGAATGCGATCGTCGTCCGTGCTGCGGGGGCTGCAGCCCGAACGACGAAGAAGTGCTCTCGTTCGAACACGGCACCGTCGTCGTCGGTGACGCGGGCCACCACGATGTAGAAGCCGGACTCCCAGTCGTCGCCGACGGTCACGTGCAGTGCCACGGGCCAGTCGCAGCCGACGACGTTGGCGTCGTGAGGGGTGGTGCCGATGGTGCCGGGAACGTTTCGCTGGCTGTAGACGGTCGTCGGGCGTGGGCCGTCGCGATAGATGTCGATCTCGAACGTGGCCCGGGTGGTGTGGACGTGGAGGCCGACGACATCGCCAGGTAGGTACGACATCCTCGGCGTGTAACACCAGATCTCGGCAACAGCAGGGTCGTTGGTCGGGCGCTCGTAGGGCCAGTCGAAGTGGAAGTCGCTGTTCGGAGGCCGGCCGCCGGGGATCACTCGCGGCTGGTTGAGAATGGACGGGCTGTCGTTCATGAGGCGGGTCTTCCTGGTGCGGGCGCTGCTGCTTCGTCCGGGGCTCCCGCCGTTGGATCCGTCGGGGCGAGGTGGCAGGCGACGCGCCGGGTGCTGCCGATCAGCAGTGGCACGTCGTGGAGGCATTGCTCGATCCGGATCGGGCAGCGGGGTGCGTAGCGGCAGGCAGGCTCGGGGGGCGAGCCTGGCGGCAGTTCGGCAACAGGGTCCGGTCGTGGCCCGAGCGGCGTACCGACTCGTGGGACCGACGTCAGCAACGCTCGGGTGTAGGGGTGTTGCGCCTCCGCGAACAGTGCGGTCGTGGGTGACTCCTCGACAATCTGTCCGTGGTACATGACCAGGACTCGGTCGCAGATGCTCGACATGACCGCGAGGTCGTGGGAGATGAAGACCATCGTGAGGTGCAGCCGCTCGCGCAGATCGCGCAGCAGGTTGATGATCGAAGCCTTGACCGAGACGTCGAGCGCGGAGACCGCCTCGTCGGCCATCAGCACGTCCGGCTCGGCGGCGAGCGCACGGGCGATTGCGACGCGTTGACGCTGACCTCCCGACAGCTGGGACGGTCGGGCGTCGCCTCGGCCGGACAGTCCGACCAGTGCGAGCAACTCGTCCACTCGCGTTGCGACACCATCTCGAGGTGCGAGGCCGTGCACTTCGAGGACCTCGGCGATCGCCCGCGCCACCGGCAGGCGAGGGTCGAGTGACGACGTCGGGTCCTGGAAGACCATCTGGATCCGTCGGCGCACGGCGGGCGGCCGCTTGGTCTGGCTGAGCAGTTCGCCGTCGAGATGGATGGCGCCCGACTTGGGCACGATGAGGCCTGCGATGGTGCGGGCGATGGTGGACTTGCCGGAGCCGGATTCGCCGAC
Organism: Ilumatobacteraceae bacterium; assembly: GCA_044238435.1. Taxonomy (GTDB): domain Bacteria; phylum Actinomycetota; class Acidimicrobiia; order Acidimicrobiales; family Ilumatobacteraceae; genus VFMC01. The sequence goes on from JBIIDH010000038.1 coordinate 8,774, forward strand.
GATGCCGACGCACTCGCCCCGATCGACGTGGAAGGTGGCGTCATCGACGGCGACGAAACGCTCACGGCGTTTCGAGCGGTGCATGCTGGCGAACTCGACCGTGAGGTGGTCGACCGTGAGCATCGGACTCATCGCTGCACCGGGTCCATGATTGGGAACAGGCACGCTGCGGGCGCTGAGGTTGACGGGGCGACATACCGGTACTGCGTGCAGGCTTCGGTCGCGTGTGAGCATCGAGGGGCGAATCGGCAACCAGCCGGGAACCGGTCCGGTGTTGGGGGTTGGCCCGGGATCGTGGTGAGATCGCCGACCGAGCCGGGCTGTGGGATGGCGTCCATCAAGGCTCTGGTGTACGGGTGGCTCGGCGACGCGAACACGTCGCCGAGTGGGCCGAACTCGACCACCTGGCCGGCGTACATCACGGCGACGCTGTCGCAGAGTTGGCTGGCGACCGCAAGGTCATGGGTGACGAACACGATGGTCAGGTCGTGTCGGGCGCGCAGGTCGATGAGCAGTCGAACGATCTGTTCCTGCACCGTGACGTCGAGCGCGCTGGTCGGCTCATCACACAACAGCAGGTTGGGCCGCGTCGACAGGGCCATGGCGATCATGACGCGCTGGCGCATACCTCCCGAGAACTGGTGCGGCCAGCCGCGTGCGGCGACCGCCGGGTCGCGAATGCCGACCTCTGCCATGAGCGAGATCGCCTCGGCGCGGGCCGCGCGGCGCGTGAAGCCACCGCGCAGGAGGACGCCCTCGGCGATCTGGTCACCGACTCGTCGCGTGGGGTTGAGGGCAGCGGACGCATCCTGGAACACCATCGACATCCCCTGGCCCCGTGCCCGCGCAGGCGCCACCGCCGTGCCGTCGGGCGCTATGTAGCGGATGGTCCCGCCGTCGAACCGTGCCCCGCGAGGCATCATGTCCATCAGGGCGCGAAGCGTCAACGTCTTCCCGGATCCAGATTCACCGATGATGGCGAGCGATCCCCCCGCAGGGACGGCGAAGGACACGTCGGTAACGGCGCGGAGCGGCTCGTCGACGGGACCGACCGCCACCTTCAGCTGTTCGACTTCGAGGCGGTTCATCGGCGCGTCCGATCCTCGAGGCCGTCGGCCACCAACGCCACCGCGCAACCGGTGATCACGATCGCAAGCCCGGGGAAGGTGACGATCCACCACTGGTCGCGCAGGTACTTCTGCCCGGCGGCGATCATCTGACCCCACTCCGGGGTCGGTGGTGGCACGCCGAGACCGAAGAACGACACACCGGCGAGGAGCAGCAGCACGAGCACGACGTCGGACGCGAGGTACACGACCACTTGCCCCATGGAGTTCGGGAGGATGTGCCGGAACAGCACGCGGGCGCGTCCAAAGCCCGACAGGTGGGCCGCCGACACGAAGTCGAGGTCGCGGACGCGGAGGATCTCCGACCGCACGAGACGGGCGTAGGTGACCCATCCGAGCGCCACCATCGCAACGATGAATGAACGCGTTCCTGCGCCGAGCGCGAACACGAGGGCAACCAGGAAGATGTAGGTCGGGAACGCCTGCACGATGTCGGCAATCCGCATGATGAGCGCGTCGACCCATCCGCCACGCGATCCGGCGAGAGATCCGATCAGCGTGCCGAGCAACGCAGCGAGCGCGGCGCACACGATCCCGATCGGCAGGTCGACGAGCGCGGCGTGGACCACCCTGGAGAACACGTCCCGGCCGAGTTCGTCGGTGCCGAACCAGTGATCGGCCGACGGCGGGCGGAGTCGGTCCTTCAGGTGCTGCTTCGTCGGATCCGCGAGAAACGGTCGCGACACGAGGCTCACCACGACGATCGTGGCGGTGACACCCAGACCGAAGCGGATCTTCCTGCTGCCGGCGGTGCGGGTACGGCGGCGGGCGCTCGTTCCGACGGCCGGGACCTCGTTGGGTTCCGGAACGGGTGACTGTTCCACCAGAGTCATCGCAGCGAGATCCTTGGATCGAGCACTCCGAGCAGCACGTCGGCGAGCAGGTTGATGGTGATGACGGCGAGCACCAGCACCAGCGTGAGTCCCTGCACGACGTTGAAGTCTCGGTTGACGGCCCCGCTCACCATCGTCTGTCCGAGTCCGGGGAGACCGAAGGTGACCTCGACGAGGACGGCGCCGAACAGGAGGTAGCCCATGAGCGTCGCCAGCAGTGACACGATTGGCACCATCGCGTTGCGGAGCACCCAACGCCGTGTGAGGCGCCACCCCGACAGGCCGATCGAGCGGCCGGCCGCGACGTAGTCCGAGTCGAAGACCCGGATCAGCGACACCCTGAGGCTGCGGATCAACACCGGCGAGATGCCGACCGCAATGGTGAGGGCCGGAAGGATGATCGCCCGGCAACGTTCCACGGTGCCGTCGGGCCATCCGCCGACGGGGAACCAACCGGTCGGCAGCGCCACGTAGGTGGCGAGCATCATCCCTACCCAGAAGGTGGGCAGCGCGAGGCCGACCAGGCTGCCGGCCCTGATGGCGTGGTCGACGGGGCGGTCTGCGCGCTTTGCCGCGATGACGGCGAACGGCACCGCGAAGAGCAGCGACATCAGCACACCGGCGGACACGAGCCACACGGTGACCACCCCGTTCTCACGGATCAGGGTGGTCACCTCGACGTTGCCGGTGGTGGTGGTGCCGAGGTCACCATGCACGACCCGCCCGATGTACCTCGCGAACTGAGTGGGCAGCGGATCGTCGAGGCCGAGATCTTCACGGATCGCAGCGACGGCTTCCTCAGTAGCGCGGGGACCTGCGATCGCGCGTGCCGGGTCGCCGGGGACCACCTTCAGCAGCAGGAACGCCGCCAACAGCGCGGCGATCACCACTGGGATGGTCTGCCCCAACCGGAGCACGATGTAGCGGGTCAACGTGAATCGGGGGCGGTCACTCGGACACGGAGACGATGGCCGCGTTCCAGTTGCCGGTCGGCCACAGGGTCCAGCCCTGCACACGATCCGTCGCGGCGAACACCTGCTGCAGCGTGACGATGCCGACCTGGCCACCACCCTCGAGCAGCTGATCCTGGATCGACGTGATGTGACCGGCACGAGCCGACGGATCCGGCTCGGCGAGCGCGGCCTCGATATCGACACTGGCGAGATTCGGATCCATACCCGTGTAGTACCAGCCGATCACCTGCGTGGCGATCACGGGGTCGAGCGCCGTGGGCGGCCATGCAGCGTTGAAGTTGATCTGCATGTCGAAGTCACCCTGGCCGCCTCGATCGAACAGCGTGCCCGAGTCGACCGCCGAGGTGGTCACGTTGAGTCCGATCTCGCCCAGCATCGCGGCGGCGGCCTGGGCCACTTCACCATCGTCGGGGCCATGCAGCAACTCAAGCGTGAGACCCTTGACGTCGGGGTTGGCGTCGATCAGCGCACGTGCTGCGTCCGGGTCGTACGCAGCGGCCTCGGTGGGGGCGCCGTAGTCCGACGGGTTCACCGGGAGCACTCCGGCGGCAGCAGTGGCGAAACCGGCGTACAACTCGGTGAGCCCCTCACGGTCGAGGGCCATCGAGATCGCCTTGCGCACATCGGCGCTGTCGAGGCCGGGACGGGCCGTGTTCAGCAGCAGCAGAGCGATGGGGCCGTCGGGTTGGACCCGACGCTCGCCGTCGGGGATCTGTTCGACGAGCGCGGCCGGCACGTTCTCCACGGCGTCGAGGTCGCCCGCCTGGTACGCGAGCACCATCTGGTTCGCATCGCTGAACGAGCGATAGATGATTCGGTCGAGGTACGGCTTGCCCTCTTCCCAGTAGTTGTCGTTCCGTTCCAGCACGACCGTTTCGTCCGGGCCCGGGTTCGACCAGTCAGCGAGCTTGTACGGTCCGGCGCCAACGGGGGCGGTGCCGAACTCCTCAGCCGTCTTGCCGCCGAAGTCCTCCGGATACACGGTGGCGATCGCGGTCGCGAGCACGTTGAGGATGTAGACGTTCGGTCGGCTGAGCGTCATCACGATGGTGAGGTCGTCCGGGGTCTCGGTACTCGCGATGTCGGCGAAGATGCCACCGTTCACCGGACCCGCTTTCCACTGCTCCACGGAGAACGCGACGTCGGCGGCCGTCAACTCGGAGCCGTCACTGAACAGCAAGCCAGAGCGGAGCGTGAGCGTGATGCTCGGCGTCGCCGGGTCGAACTCGAACTTCTCGGCGAGACCCGGTGCGAGCTCGGTGCCGGTCTCATCGAGTGTCACGAGATTTCCGTAGACCATGTTCAGCGTCTGGAACATCGCCGCGTTCAAGGACAAGTCACCCTGCCAACCGAACAGGTTGGACCTGCGACCGACCGTGATCTCGCCACCGGCAACCGGCCCTGCGGGCTCAGTGTTCGACGGGGCAGTCGTGTCGACGCCGCCGGTCGTCTCGGGGACTGCAGTGGTCTCGCCACCGCCTGAGTTGGCAGTAGAGCTGTCGCTGTCGCTGCCGCTGCATGCGGCAACCGCCAGCAGCATCGTGGTTGCAGCGAGCAGCCCAAAGCGCTTCGAACGAGTCATGGTCCCCCCTGTTGTCGTGACCGTCGGGGGCAGATTAGGTCAACGTACTAAATAAGTCAATGGGGTCGCTCGGCGCGCCAGGTCACGTCACGGAGCAGGGGCCACCATGTCACTGATGATCGACGCGATCTTCCACACGCCATCGACGCGCACGAGGCTGTAGCCATCGAACGCCGGCACCGGAGGGTCGTCTTTGAACTGCATCACGAACTGTTGCAACACCACCGCAGCGTCTCCGACGATGGTCGCGGTCCGCTCACCGGGGATCTCCGAGTAGCCCTCCTCCGAGAGGCCCTCGCGCATCTGATGCACGACGTACGCATCGAGGTCCATAACGGTGATCGTGGGATCCCCCGGGAAGACGCGAAGCGCCAGCGTGCACGGTTCGGTGAACAATGCACGGAACTCCGACCATGCCGGTTCGCCGCCGGCGGCGAACGAGATCAGCTCGTAGGAGCGATCGATCACTTCTTCAGGGCCCATCTGGCGTCCTCTTTCATCTCGGCACACACCGAGGATTGACAATAGTGGGTCAATGACCTAGACACGCGCTGTGAGCATTTTCTATGACCCCTTCACTCGCGGATCCCACCCAGTCGGCGTCCGCTCCGACGCCTGGACCGACGCGAGCCGCGATCGCACCCTGCCCGTGGAGATCTGGTATGCCGCCGCATCAGTGCACGCCGGCCAGGATCTCGACCCGGCGCACCAGGATGCCTACCCAGCGATCTGGACGACCGAGGACATGGACCCTGACAACCCGCCGCTCATCCCGCAGCAGGCGATCCGTGACGCCAGTCCTGCCGAGCTGCCCGGTCAGCTCATTCTGTTCACGCATGGTTACGCGGGTCACCGCCGAGAGGCCACCTACCTCTGCACGCACCTCGCGAGCCACGGCTACGTCGTCGTGTCCGCCGACCACCTCGGATTCACGTCGTGGGAGGTCGAGGAAATGATGGCCGGCGACGACCCGATCGACATGACGGCCAACCGCCATCAGATGGGCATCGACCGTTGCGGCGACGTGCCGTTCCTGATCGCTGCCGCAACGGAACACGGCTACGCGCAAGCCGGCCCGGTCGGCGTCGTCGGCATCAGCCTCGGAGGCTGGACCGCACTCATCTCACCCGCCGTCGAACCACGAGTCACCTCCATCGTGCCCCTTTGCCCCGCGGGCGGCCGCAGCCCGATCTACCCGAACGACGGAGGACTCCGAGCGCTCCTAGATCTCGACTGGTCGCCCGAGGTGTCGTGCCTTCTGGGCGCCGCGGACCGCGACTCGTGGCTGCCCCTCTACGGCCAACTCGACACGTTCGCCAAACTCCCCGGACCGTCGCGAGTCGTCATCCTCCAGGACGCCGACCACAACCACTTCTGCGACGGCATCGACGTCGGCCACGCATGGTTCAAGGAACTCACCATGGCCAACGCCGAGATCCTCGGCACCGAGGAAACGGACTGGGTCGGCATCGCTCGCACCATCCCGCCGTTCGAGGAACTCGTCGACCCCGACGCTGCCTACGCACTCTGGCGTGGCGTCACCGTCGCGCACTTCGACGCCACACTTCGCGCCACGGCGGACGCCAAGGAACTGCTCTCACACCATGTGGTACCAGCCGCCGCCAACATCGGCGCCCGAGTACTCACCATGGCCCGCAACCAACCAACCTGAACGAGGTTCCACAACCACGAAGGCCCGGACCTTGCGGTCCGGGCCTTCGATCTGTGTGGCGGGGACAGGATTTGAACCTGTGACCTTCGGGTTATGAGCCCGACGAGCTACCGAGCTGCTCCACCCCGCGTCGTTGGAACCAAACCCTACCCACCGAATCGGTGGGTTCACAACGCCTGACGGCACGGCGCTGTACGGTGGCGCCGCTCCGAGGCTCGACCAGATGACTGAGACATCACACCGCATCTTCACCACCAGCGTCGCCAGCGTGTATCCGCACTACGTGGCCAAGGCCGAGCGCAAGGGCCGCACCCGGGCCGAGGTCGACGAGATCCTCCGCTGGCTCACCGGCTACGACCAGTCGGGCCTCGAGACGAGCCTGGCGGACGACACCGACTTCCGCACGTTCTTCGACCAGGCACCTGCGTTGAACCCGGCACGCAGCTTGATCACCGGCTCGGTGTGCGGTGTGAAGGTGCAGGAACTCGAACCCGGTCTAATGCAGGAGATCCGGTTCCTCGACAAACTGGTCGACGAGCTGGCGAAGGGCCGACCGATGGCGAAGATCCTGCGGCATCTTCCACACGGTGATGGGCTCACCCGAGGGCGACCGTAACGAAGGCCACGCCTGCTGCCTCGAGCTGGCGCAGCGCCGAGCCGACTCAGCGGCGACGGTGGCGGGCGATGACCTCGCCGTAGAGCGCCTGTGTGCGCTCGACCGCCGGCTTGATGTCCATGAACTGGCCCTTGGCAGCGGCCGCTCGGGCCATCTGCGCCCGCAGGTCGTGGTTCTCGACGAGTTCGAGGAGTGCGTCGGCCAGCATCTGCGGCTCCTGTCGCGGCAACACCCGGCCCTCGACGCCGTCGACGATCACATCGGGCACTCCACCGGCATCGGTGGCCACCACGGGCAGGCCAGCGGCCAAGGCCTCCATCACTGCGATGGGGAACCCCTCGAACAGCGATGCCAGGGCGAAGATGTCGGACGCCGCCAGGATGCGCACCGCATCGCTGCGATAGCCGAGCAACTGGAACCGGTCGCCGAGGCCAAGCTCGTGATGACGAGCACGGATCTCGGCCTCGAGCGGGCCCTGGCCCACGGCGAGGAACAGCACATCGTCGTTGCGGGCGATCACCGAAGCCGCAGCAGCGAGCAGATCGGGATACCCCTTCTCGCGTCGCAGGTTGGCGATCGTGCACACCACCACCTGGTTCGGCGCGATACCCAACTCGGCTCGCACCACATCGCGCGTGGCCGAGATGTCGGCGATCTGGGCGGTCTTGACGCCGTAGACGATCACTTCGCAGTTGGTGCGCTGCCGCTCGGGCACCGACCGCAGCACCTGGTTCGACACCATCACATGCGCATCGTCGAGCCCGAAGGTGAGCTGGTTGAGCAGGCGCGAAGGCCAGCGGTACATCGCCCAACTGTTGTGCTCGGTCGACATCAGCCGCGGTCGTTTCCGGACTGTCAGCGCCACCAAGCGGGCGATGCCGGCGACCATGGGTGAGTGGACGTGGACGATGTCGTAGCGACCGCGCTTGAGCAGGCGGCGGAACCGCCACACCCAGCGCGGGTCGAGCCCGTTCCGAACACCGAGATCGGCGACCGGCACCCCGAGGTCGTGCAGGAACGGCGCCAACGCCGACTTGTAGGTGAGCACGTGGGCGGCCTCGTAGGTCACCTTGGCCGGATCGGCGCCCTCGGCCAAGGCGACCAACAGGAACTCCGCGCCCCCGTGCCCGAGCCCCTTGATGAGCCACAGCACCCGAACCGGTGCTTGTTCTGCAGACTCCGCCGACACCACTCCGGAGAGTCTAGGCGAGGAGTCCCAGCGAGACGCGGAGTAGCCTCACCGTGTGGATCCGGCCGCTGCAGCCGTCGTCGGCATCGCTCGCCTCGGCCTCGACCTGTCGACACCCGTCATCGTCGCCGAACCGCTGGCCGATCGGGCGTGGGAGCACCTGCTCGAGGCGGTGCGACACCACCGCCTCGGTGGCCTCTTACTCGAGGGCATCCGCAACGGTTCTGTCGCCGTCACCCCCGAACAGCAGGCCGCAGCCCATCGCCTGCACCGCGACCGGATGGTGCGCCTGCTCCACCTCGACCAACTGCTCGCAACCGTGTTGCAGCAACTCGACAGCGCCGGCGTCGACGTGATGCTGGTGAAGGGCCCGGCTCACGCGGCGCTGCTGTACCCCGACCCGTCGCTGCGGCCCTACAGCGACATCGATCTGCTGGTGCGCGGGCAACAGTTCGCCACAGCCGTCGCCGCCCTCGCCGACGTCGACATCACCCGGCCGGCCGTCGAACTCGCCGACGGCTTCGACGAACGGTTCGGCAAGGGCGCCACGCTGCACGCACCGTCGGGGTTCTGTGTCGATCTGCACCGCACGTTCCTGAGCGGCCCGTTCGCGTTCACCGTCGACGCCGAGGCGCTGTTCGCCGACACCGCCGCCACACTGGAACTCGTCGGGCGGACGGTGCGTACCCTGCCGCCCGAGGAACGACTGCTGCACTGCGCGTTCCACGCCGCGCTGAGCGACTTCGAACCGCGGCTCATCACCGTACGCGACGTCGTGCAGGCCGCACTGGCCGACGACCTCGACATCGACCGCCTGCAGTCCGTCGCCGGCGCGTGGCAGGCACGCGGAGCACTGGCCCTCGCCCTCACCGACGCATGGGCCACGCTCACCCCCACGGCCTCGCCGGCCCTCGTGGCGTGGGCCCGCGCGTACCGACCGGGGCGCCGCGAACGCATCGCCATCGCCTCGTACCGCACCCGCCGACGGCGCTGGTGGTGGCAGTCGTTGGCCGGCACGCTCTATGTCGACGGCTGGCGCAACCGGGCCGACTACCTGCGGGCCGTCGCACCGATCGGACGCCGAGGCGGCGACTGATCAGCGGACAGGAATCGCCACCGCCGGCCCACCGGTGGCCACTCGCCGGGCCCGCGCTTCGAACCAGCGCAGGTAGCGACTGACAGCCAGCGCCCGACTGAGCGCACACTGGTAGTCGCGCATCGTCGCCTCGTCGATCGCCGTAGTGCGATCCGGCCAGGCAGCAATGAGCCGCTCGAGTTTCGGCGCGTCGATCACGCTGCGCGATGCGGGATGGTCGCGCAACTGTTCGAACTCGTCGCGCACCTCCTCGCGGCGATCGGTGAGCCGATCGAACCAATCGGGCATCTGCGCGCCGAACTCGTGTCGCTCGACGATCTCGGCAGGCAGCAGATCGCGGATCGCTGCCCGGCAGGTGGCCCGGGCGATGCCGTCGTGACGGCGCCACCACTCGGGCTGACGGAACGCCTCCTCGAGCACCCGCCGGTCGGCGAGCGGATCGCGGGTCTCCACCCCGAACAGGCACTGGAACGCCGACCACACCTCGCCCTGCGCGCCGCTCGAGTCGAACATCCGGTGGATGTCGCGGGCCCAGCCGTCGGGGTGCGGCGACGCCTCCGAGGCCAACACCTCGTCGAGGTCGAGCGTGGCCAGGCGCTCGGGTTCGATCGCCGTGGCGGCGATGAACTTCGTGAGCATGTCGACACCCTGTGCCTTGGCACGCCGCTGTCTGTACGCAGCGGGCAGCAACGGCCAGAGCACGTCGCCGCGGACGATCTTGCCCATGCTCTTGCCGCGCACCTCCGACCAGCGACGCGCCTCACGCGCGGCGGTGAGCAGCTTCCCGCTCCGGATGAGCTTCGAGATCCACAACGGCCCGTCGGCACTGAAGCCGAAGTTGCCGTGCCCGCCGTTCAGCAGCACGTCGGTGCCGTCAGCCGCAGCGTCCTGATAGATCGTCTCGACCCAGATGGAGTTCAGCGCGTTCTGGCTCGGGGTGGCGCCCAGCTCCCACAGCGGCTCGTGGTGTTCGAACAACGACAGACCGCGAACGTGGATGAACCGGGGCGCGAGTTGCGGGATGCGGGCAGCGAGCAACTCGACGAGGGGCCGCTCGTCGTTCACCCACCCGCGCGGCTGCGCCCCCGACCAGCCCGGCGGTGGCACGGTGGTGTAGGTGGGCAGCCGTTGATCGCCGCGCAGCCGAGCGGCAACAGCGGTGATTGCCGTCGAGTCGAGACCGCCGCTCAACATCGTGCCGGGCGAGGCCGACCGGTCGAGTGAATCGGCCACCGCCACCTCGAGCGTGGCCCGCAACCGCTCGGCATGCCGCTCGAGCGAGCCGAGGTCGTCGATGTCGACGCCGCCGGGCAGCCACCATCGCCAGTCACGTCGCCCGGACGTGTCGAACTGGACTGCGGTGCCGGGGCGCAGCGAACTCACTCCGCTCACGAAGGTGCGGGTGGTGCCGTAGCCGAGGGCGATCACCTCGGCTGCTCGGTCGACATCGAGTTCGTGACCCACACCTGGGAAGCCGGTGAGCGCCAACGCCGTGCTGGCGAATGCCACGAGATCGTCCTGGTGGTGCTCGGCGACATACCGCATGCCGACGTGGTCGCGGGCCACCACCACGCGCTGGTGATGGAGGTCGACCACGACCAGGGCGAACACCCCGTTCAGGCGCTCGATCACGTCGCGTCCCCAACGCCCGTACCCCGCCAGCACCAGGTCGGCGTCGGAGGACGATCCGTCGAGGCCGACAGCACTGGCGAGATCGCCTCGGCCGTGCAGGTGCGAGTCGATCGCCACCGCGATACGGCCGTCGCCGCTGACCGCCAGACCCGATGGAGCGTCGGGCCGGTCGTGCACGATCAGCGCCGCCGTGCACCCGTCGAGCTCGCCGGTCCACGAGCAACGCGCCCCGTACGGGTCGAGCGCGTCGGCGACACGCGCCAGGTCGCGCAGGCCGACCGGCCGACCGGCCCAACCGACCGCACCGGAGAACACCGTCATCGAACGCCCTCGCGGAGCCCACCCACCAACGACGGATCGGCGAGCACTGCCGCCACCACTTCGGCGGCGGAGCGGGCCCCGAACTTGCGGAACACCGTCGAGCGATGTGCCTCGACCGTCTTCAACGAGATGTCGAGTGCGGCCGCCGTGCCCTTGGTCGTCAGGCCCTGCGCCAGGCATCGGGCGACATCGGCCTCGCGGGCGGTGAGCCGCACCACCCGGGCCCGCTGCTGGGGGTTGTGTTCGCTGCGGAACAGGTCGAACAACAATCGGGCCGCGCGGCTCGAGACGTACGCCCGCCCGGCAGCGGCGTGCTGCAGGGCCCGGTCGAGTTCCACCGACTCGTCGTCGACACAGATCACGGCATCGACCGTTCCGCCGATACGCGTGTTGTCCACGAGCAACGCCGCCATCGCCGCCCGCGACCCGCCGTCGCAGAGCAACAGCCGGGCCACCGGGCCGGTGGCGGAACCGCCGATGTCGCCACCGCTCGAGGCGGTTCGATCTCCCGGATCGGCCAGGTCGACGACCACGAGGGTCGACCGCAGGACGGCCTGCCGGGAACGAACCCCATCGGCCATGTGCAGGCCGACCCGCGCGCAACCGAGTTCGACCGCCCGACGCACGAGTGGCCGGCGGGTTGCCACTGCGACCAGGGGCTCGACCTGCTCGGCTCGCACATTCCCCCTAAGGGTATTGCGGCTGACTGGCACGCCCAGCATGATACGAGCCATGACCACAGACAAGCAGCCCTACGAGGCCCCGACCTTCGAGGTCGTCGGCACCATCCACGAGATCACCAAGGCCGGCAGCACGCCGTACTCGGACGCTCTCCCCTACAAGAACAACACGTCGTACGGCCCGAGCGACGGCTGAACCGCCGCCTCGGTCTCGCCACCGGTAATCTCTCGGCGTGACCAACGACAATCATGCGGTGCTCCGGCTCCGCAGCAACGAACTCACATGGCGTGAGGTCGACGGCGAGATCATCGCCCTCGATCTCACGTCATCGTTGTATTTCACGGCGAATCGCACCGGCACACTGCTGTGGTCGCGGCTCGTCGACGGCGCCCATCTGGGCGAGCTGACACTGCTGCTCACCGAGCAGTTCGACCTCTCCGACGCCGATGCACGGCGCGACGTGTCGAGCTTCATCGCCCTGCTCGACTCGCATTCGCTGCTCGAACGCCACTGAGCAACATGGCGGGCAGAGGGCGTGGCGTGCAGGTGGGCCACTGGATCCGCCTCGTCTGGCACATGCCCTGGTGGCGCAAGGTCGAGTTCGCGGTGGTCCTCACCCTGGCGGCGGCCAGTGAGGTAACGGTCCGGCTGCTCACCCTGCCCCGCGCCGCACGCCTGTTCGCCGTGCGTCTCGACCCGGGCGGCGAGGTGCAGATGGCACCGGAACAGTCGTCGACCGCCACGCTGCCGCCGTGGGCCGTGCGACGCCTCGCCGTCGTACAAGCCGTGATGCGGCACTGGCCGATCGACGGGGTGTGCCTCCGCGAAAGCCTCGTGGCCGGCCAACGGCTCCGGCAGCTCGACCCGGTGATGAAGGTGGGCGTGAAGCGAGGCGCAGCCGGCGTGATGGCGCACGCCTGGCTCCAGGTGGGCGGTGTCGATCTCGACCCGTCGGCCATCGAGTTCGGCGAACTGGTGCTGGGTGGGCGATGAACCAGACCTATCTGGTGAACGGGTGGGTGGTGGCGGCCCCCTTCGACCTCGGGCACCACGCACCCGCCGATGCCCCACTCGACGTGCTCGTCGACATCCACCCCGAACCCCTCGGGCCTGAGGCAGCGCGCCAGCGGCTCGACGGCCGGGTGGTCGCCCATCTCGGTGACGAGGCCCGCTACCACGAACTGGTCGTGCACGACGCCGACCACGCCACCCTCCGCTTCGGCGACCTCGTCGACTTCTCCATCGACCGATCGGCCCACCAGCAGGGAACCGGGCCCATCGTGGTGGAGGCCCGAGTGGTCGAGCACGCCGACCAGAGCCTCATCCCTCTCCTCGTCGCGGGCACCCTGGTGTCGGCGCTGCTGATGCTCGACGGGCACATGGTGCTGCACGCCAGCGCCGTCGAGACCGAGGGTCGCACCGTGGCGTTCGTCGGCACCTCGGGCAGCGGCAAATCGACCCTGGCGACGATGGCCTGTCTCGCCGGAGCACGACTGGTGAGCGACGACGTGCTGCGCGTCGGGGTGACCGACGGGGTGGCGGTGTGCCATCGCGGCGCAGCCCACCTGCGACTGCGGCAGGGCGCGGTCGGGTTGCTCGACGGCTCGAGCCAGCCCGACACACGCACCGCCGACGGCCGACGCGTGTTCGCCCCGGCCACACCCGACCGACCGATCGTGCAGCTCGACGCCGTCGTGCTACCGCTGCTGTGCCCACCCGAGGCCGCGATCACGCGTACCCGGCTGAGCACCAAGAAGGCCCTGTTCGCCCTGCTCGGCGCACCACGGGTGAGCAACTGGGCCGACCCGGCCACCTCGGCCCAGCATCTGGCCACGCTGCTCGACCTCGTCGAACGGGTGCCGGTCTATGCCGTCGAGATCCCCTGGGGCATCGGCGCGGGCGGCACCACCATCGCCGAGGTGATGGCTGCCGTGTGGGCCGACGAGTAACCGGTGGGCGACACCGCCGACCGCAGTCGCCGCTAGCCGCGAACCGACGTCAGTTGCCGTCGGTGGGGCGCGCTGCGGCCTCGATGCCCACACGCGCTGCGAAGGCCGCCACCTGGGTGTGCGACTGGACACCGAGCTTGGCGAACACCCGCCGCTTGTGCGACGACGCCGTGTGGGCAGTGATCGACAGCCGCTCGGCGACGTCCTGCACTGCCGCGCCGGTGGCGAGCACCCCGAGCACCTCGAGTTCGCGAGGCGACAGGGTGCTGAGACGCAGCAGGTCGTCGCGGCTCGCGCCCGCCGCGGCGGTGACCGACGAACTGGGTCGGTCGCCCGATGCCGACCCGAGCACGGCCGTCACCACCGCCTCGACCGGCGCCGTGAGCGCCACCAGACCGGTCACACCGAGGTCGAACGCCAGGCGGGCGTGATGGCCGGTGAAGGTATCGAACAGCGCCACCCGACGGGCACGCTCGAACCGCCCCAGCACCGCCTCGGCCGTCTCGTGCTGCGACACCGCGTCGTCGAGGTCGATCACCACGCAGGTCGACGCCTGATCGGCACGGCGATCGCCCGCGGCGAGCGCGTCGAGCGTCGTCAGCCACACGTCGACCTCGGGAAGCGCCGCCAGCGACTCGGCCAACGCATCGGCGAGCAGCGCTCGCGACGAGACGACGGCGATGCGGTTCACGACGACGAGTCGGGCCCGGGCTCGATGAAGCCTGCCGCCTGCAGCGAGAACAGCTCGGCGTACTTGCCCTGCCGGTGCATCAGCTCGTCGTGGGTGCCGTGTTCGGCCACCTGGCCGTGCTCGAGCACGTAGATGTGGTCGGCGTTGCGCACGGTGGAGAAGCGGTGCGAGATGAGCAACACGGTGCGGTCGCGGTAGAGCTGGCGGATGCGGTCGAAGAACTCGGCCTCGGTGCGCGGATCGAGCGCCGCCGTCGGCTCGTCGAGGATGAGCAACGGGGCGTCGCGGAAGAATGCACGCGCCAGGGCCACGCGCTGCCATTGCCCGATCGACAACTCGGTGCCGTACGAGTACTCGGTTCCGAGCAAGGTGTCATAACCATCGTCGAGCGCGGTGAGGAAGCCGTCGGCCGACGCCCGCTCGGCCGCCTCGCGCAGTGCAGCCGGATCGTCGCGTTCGTGGCGACCGACGGCGATGTTGTCGTAGGCGCTGAGCGTGTAGCGCACGAAGTCCTGGAAGATGATGCCCACGTTGTCGCGCACCGCACTGCGGTCGAGATCGACCAGTGGCACACCATTCCACTGAACCGTGCCGACGGACGGGTCGTACAGGCCGGCGAGCAGTTTGGCCAACGTGGTCTTGCCCGAGCCGTTCTCGCCCACCAGCGCGACCACCTGCCCCTGCTCGACGCGTACCGACACGTCGCGCAGCACCGGCTCGGCACGACTGGGGTACGAGAACGACACGTGGTCGGCCACCAGCGACTGCAACGGCGGAACGGCGGCACCGGCACCGGCGCGCCGTTCGAGTTCGGGCAGCTCGGCGACGAAGGAGGTGAAGTCCTCGATGAACAGCGAACTCTCGTACACACTGCCCGCGCTGCCGGCCAGCGCATCGAGGCGACCCGACAGCAGCACCATCGCACCGGCCACCGCGCCCGCATCGGCCACCCCGATCGTGCCGTTGCTCACCAACCACACGAGCAGCGCGATGGCCCCGCCGTTCAGCACGACGGTGACCGCGGCAGCCACCATGCCCATCCGCATCCGGCTCGTGGCCAGCACACGCACATCGTCGATACGTTCCTGATACAGCGCGTCGTGGCGGCGGCGGAGGAAGCCTGACAGCGAAAAGGCGCGCACCTCGGCCGCCTCGTCGCGCCGCGACAGCACGAGCGACAGGTACAGCCGCCTCCGGTCGCGCTCGACCTGCGCCACCGAGAACCGGTAGGCCACCCGGCTCGCCCGAGTGGTGGCCAGCCACACCGGTACGTACGCCACCAGGATCAGCACGAAGAACAGCGGCTCGATCAGCAACAGCGCAAGCGAGATGCCCGCCAAGGTGAACAACGCGCTCAGCACACCGAGGACACCGTTGCCCATCTGCAGGGGCCGCGACAGCGCGTTCACCCGGGCTCGTTCGAGTCGATCGTGGAAGGCCGGCGAGTCGAACGCCAGGAGGTCGACCGCGGCCGACACCTCGTGCACCCGTGTGATGGCCGACCGGCTCACCAACTCGGCCAGCACCCGCTGCTGCTCGGTGCGCACCACGGTGCTGATGGCTGCGACGGCCGAGGCCACCGACAACAGCACCAGCGGACCGACGACCACCCGGAACGACTCACCGTCGCCGACGGTGAGCAACCGATCGAGCAACCGCTTGCCAGCCAGCACCTGCGCGGTGACGGCGAGCGCCACCACCAACTGCAGCGCAGCGTTCAACGCCATCTCGCGAGGGGCAGCCCGCCACACCAGCCGCAGGCCGGTGGCCATCGTCTCGGGGAGCCGGCGCATGCTCGGACGCCGCGCAGCGGGCACCGCTGCGGCGCGGGATGGATCGTCGACGGCCTCACTCACGGCTGTCTGTATACCGGATTCGCGTGATGCCGTTCGCGTCAGTCGCCAAGCCGCTCATGGCGGTGGCTCCACCACCCATTGCGGCGCAGGCTGTACCCTGGCGATGTTTCCCGTCTTCGGCGTGAGTGAGGCCACCGGCACCATGGGTTTGTTCAGGAAGAAAAACGCGATCGACCCGGTCGACTTCCTGGTGCTGCAGAACGAGATCGCGCAGCTGAAGGAGCGGCTCGACGCCTCCGAGCAGGCCAAGGCGCTGCTCGAAGACCAGCTCAGTTCGCTGGCGGCCACCACGATGGTGCTCAGCTCCAACAACCGCAGCGACGCGTCCGACATCGTCGATCAGCTCGACCTCATCCAGCGACGCCTCGACGCCAACGAGGCCGTGGGCACCAAGGTCGACGCGCTCCACCGCCGCGTCATCGACGTCGAGTCGCGTCAGGCCACCGCCGTCGACCAGGACCAGATCGCCCAACTGGCGCTGTTCCGCCCCGCCAACGGCAAGGCCCACGAGATGGACCAGGCGCTCATCACCCAACTCGCCGAGCGTCTCGAGCAGGTGGCCGCACTGGCCGCCTCGCCCGCCCAGCCCGATGAAGAGCTCACCGCCCGGTTGCTGCAGCTCGAGCGCACCGCCACCAGCGTCGAGTCACTCAACCGCCAGGTGGCCGTACTCACCACCACGCTCAGCGCACAGACGGCGGTGGCCGAGCAGCTGGGACAGCTCACCGAGCGGGTCGAGCAGGTGGCCGCGCTGGCAGAGGCCCCGGTCCAGCTCGACGAGTCGTTCACCGAGCGGCTCTTGCTGCTCGAGGACAACGTGCGTCAGACCGAACTGCTGCACCACGAGTTCGCCCAGTTGAGCGAGCGCATCGCCGCGCACGCCGAGATGAGCGACCACCTGGCTGCACTGAACGACCGCATCGCCGAACTCGAGTCGCAGCCCGCACCAGCACCGGCCGAGTCCACCGGCAACGATCCCGAGTTGCTCGACCGGCTGGCCGCCACCGAGGCCGAGGCCCGTCAGGCCCGCCAGCTGGCCGGCCAGATCGAGCAACGCCTCGGCCACATGGGCACCGAGCTCACCAACCAGTTGGGCGAGTTGAGCCGCGAGATCGACGGCCTCGCCAACCGCCAGCCCAGCGGCCCCGCCCTCAGCGATGCCACCGTCGAGTCGCTACGCGCCGGCCAGGTGAAGTTGGCGGCCGAGCAGGCCCGCCACGAGATCACCTTCCGCGAAGACCTCGCCGCCATCGCCGAACAGCTGCGCCAACTCCGCTCCCGCGCCTGACCCAGCGGCCGCAGCACGGCCGCAGCACGGCCGCTCGTCAGCCGCCGAGTGGGCGGCAGCGGATCGAACTCAGCCCTGGGCGAGCAGGTCGAGCGCCTGCTTCACCAAGGCCCGCGCCTGGGCGTTGAGCTCGGCGTACTTGGCGAAGTCGGGCAGTGCGGCGTCGGCCTGGGCGAACAGTTCGTCGGCTTGGGCCAACAGCTCGGCCGGGTCTTGCGACGTGCTCGGGTCGGTGGGGTCGGTCGGATCGGTCGGATCGGTCGGGTCGGTCGGGTCGGTCGGCTCGGTAGCGCCACCCACCACGTCGCCGAGGTCGGTGGAGAAGCCCGGGAACAACTTGCCCAGCGCCTGCTGCAGCGACGTGCCGAACGCGGCCTTGCCCTGATATGACACCAGGACGAACCGGTACGACACCTGCTTCGAGGTGTCGGACTCGACGTAGAGCGGCCGCACGTACAGCAGGCCGTCGCCCACCGGCACCAGTTGCAGGTCGCCGTAGTAGACGGTCGAGCCCTTCTGGTCGAGCAGGGTGATCTGCTGCGAGATGGACGGGTCGCTCTCGATCGTGGCGGCCACGGTGGCAGGGCCATCGACCGCACCCTGCACGACATAGGCCGACAACTGGCCGTAGGTGTCGGCCTCGCTGCTGGCCACCATGAACGCCTGCAGTTCGGTGCGGTTGTCGTTGGTGCTGAACGGCACGAACGGACGCAGCAACTGGAACGACGCCTCGGCCTGCCCGGGCGCTCGGAACATCGAGTAGTACGGCACGAACCGCGCCGTGCCCGCCTCGCTGGCGAAGGCATCGGCAGCAGTCGACACCGCCCCGGTGTCGGCACCGGTGGTGAGCGGTGCGGTCCCCGACTCGATGAGCCGCGGCTGGATGCTGGGGCCCTGGGCCACCGACCAGGCGCCGTCGCGGCCGTAGAAGGCCGATGGGGCGAGACGGTACTTCGAGTAGTGCGCGGTCTGAACCCGGAACAGGTCTTCGGGGTAGCGAAGGTGGTCGCGCAGGCCGGCGGGCATGGCATCCATGGGTGCGAACAGATCGGGGAACGCCGACGCCCACGCCTGCACGATGGGGTCGGACGGATCGCTGATGTACAGCGCCACCGAACCGTCGTACGCGTCGACGGTTGCCTTCACACTGTTGCGGATGTAGTTGAACGGGAAGTTCAACCCGCTCTTGGCGGTGAGCTGGCTGAGGTCGGCGTTCTGCGCATAGGGGTAGCGGTCGCTGGTGGTGTACGCATCGACCAGCCACTTCACCCGGCCGTCGACGGCCACCGGATACGGGTCGCCCTCGAGCGACAGGAACGGCGCCACCGTGCCCACCCGCTCGCGCACGTCGCGGATGGTGAGCAGCTGCGAATTGTCGGTGATGGCACTGGAGCCGAGCAGGTTGTAGTCGAGGAAGTGCAGGGCGAAGGCCACCTGGCGCACGAACGAGTCGAGCTTCACGCCACCATCGCCCTGGTACTCGCCGGCGTTGGTCTGCTCGGGGCAGATGTCTTCGCTGACCGTGGTGTTCACCACGGCGTAGCCCGTGAGATCCTCGCTGAAGTACAGCTCGGGACGGTCGAGCGGCACGGGAACGTAGTCGGGGCGGCCGCTGGTCTCGACCTGCGACACCGGTGCCTGCACCAGGCCGCACCCGTGGGTGAAGATGAGGTGCGTGCCCTGCCACGACGTGTTGGCGATGCTGGTCAGATCGAGTTCGCGGGCGGCCATCAGCACCTGCTGGTCGCGGCCGTCGACCTCGTAGCGGTCGACGTCGAGGTCGCGGATGGTGAGGCCCGAGCGCTGGCCCTGGTCGATGCGGAATCGGTCGACCAGCCGCCCCGGGTTGAGCAGGCGCACATCGCGCAGCGGTGACGCATCGGCAGTGATCTCGGCCGCCGACAGCGTGCCGAACGAGATGGTCTGCTCACCCACGTTCTCGATGCCGAACGCCTGACGGGTGGCCAGCACGTTGCGCTCGATGTACGGCGCCTCGCGGTCTTTCTGGTTGGGGTTCACCACCAGTGCCTGCACCACTGCCGGGTACACCACACCGCCCAGCAGGGCGACCACGACCCACAGACCCGACGCCGCCAACGGCAGGCGCCACGAGTCGGTCTTCAACGAGAACAGGAACAGCCCGGCCACCAGCAGGGCGATGAGCGCCAGCAGCACCACGGCCGGCAACTGCGCCTTCACCACCGAGTAGGTGGCGCCCTGCACGAACCCGCGCTGTTCGGTGGTGAGTTCGTAGCGGGTGACCCAGTAGTCGCCGGCCTTCACCACTGCAAGCAGTGCCAGCAGCACCGCCAGGTGCGCCTTCGTGGCGCGGCGCACCTTCGGTCGCGGCGGCTGCAGCACCACGCCGCCGTTGAGGATGTGGGTGAGCAGGACCAGCAACGTGACGAACACGAGCGCGGCGTAGAACCAATCGAGCGCGAACGTGATGAACGGCAGGCGGAACACGTAGAAGCCGATGTCGTTGCCGAACTGGGCGTCGGTGATGCCGAACGACTTGCTGTTGCGGAACAGCAGCCAGTCCTGCCAGTGCGATGTGGCGGGAAGGGCGAACAGCAACCCGAGAAACACTGCGACAGCGAACCGCACCAGACGCAGGCGACGGCCGAACACCTCGTGGAACCGTTCGACGATCGGATGCATGTTGGCCGAGAAACTGGCGGGCGCCAGTCGGTCGGCGATGATGAGGTTCAGCACCGCCACTGCGATGAAAACCGCGGCGAACAGTGCGAACAGCACGGCCTTGCTGCCGAGCACTCCCCAGAACATGTCGCCACGGCCGACGCTGAGGTGCCAGAGATAGTCGACGTAGAAGCCCGAGAGGAATCGGGCCGACACCAGCAGCACCACCACGACCACGGCGATGGAGATGATGACGATTCGGCCTCGGTCGCCGAGGCGGCGGGCCCCGCGCTCGGGCCGGGGGAGATCGGAGGGCGACCGCATGAGGGCGGAGGCTATCGGCGCCGCTGCCCGACCAGGATGCAGCCCAGGGTGGCGTCGGCCACCGCGTGAGCGGAGTCTCGGGTCAGTCGGCGGGGGCGATCATGCAGCGGCAGCCGCTGTGCGCCGGGGCGCAGGCATGATCGGTGGGGAAGGCCTCGCCTGCCCGGACGACGCCCTGCAAGCAGTTGTCCTCGGCATCGGCGCACTCGGGACCGTTCGGGTCGACCGTCCAGCGGATGGGGGCGCCCGACGCGACACCGGCGAGGGCACCCTTGCCGAAGGCGATACGGGCGATGTCGTCGAGACGTTCGTCGATGCGCTGGTTCTTCCACTCGCGGTAGACGATGCGTACCAACGAGGCCAGTTCGTCGTTGTCGCCGTCGGCATCGGCCACACAACGGCTGAGCCGGTCGCGCAGTGGGCGCACCACGTCGACAGCGAGCGCATCGGCAGCCGTAGCGATGGCATCGGCCTTTTTCACGTCGCGTTGTGCCGCTGCCGCAGTGGCACCCATCGACACGGCACCGGCCACAGCTGCCGCAGTGAGGTCACCGGCGACGGCAGCGGTGTAGCGGGCTGCGTGCTCGTCGTCACCCGACACGAGGTCGTCGACCGAACGCACCGGTTCCTTGCGGCGCAGCGTGTGCAGCACGTCGTTCTGCTCGTCGGCCAGTACCCGCTTCAACTTACGCGAGGCGGCGACGATGAGGGGCGTGAGGGCCTCGTCACGCCGGGCGAACGGCGAGTCGTCGGTCGCCTCGACCACCACCGGTGCGGTGGGCGTGGTGGCGAACACCGAGTCGCCCAGCGGGGGCACCACCGTGAGCACCGGTGGCGCCGCAGGCTGGGGCGTCGCCTCGGCGGCGGGCGCTGCCTCGTCGACCGCCACTCGTTCGGCAACCGTGTGGGTGCGGGCGGCACGCAGACGGGCGAACAGGTCGTCGGCCGACGAACGGCCATCGGCGGCGGGCGGCAGGGTGAGCGGCTCGTCGTGATCGTCGTCGAACTCGTCGTCGCCGTCGAGGTCGTCGTCGAGCTCGTCGTCGATGTCGTGCTCGGCGGGGGCCGGGACGTCGAGTTCGATCACCTCGGCCAGCGTTTCGGCCAGCGTTTCGGCCTGCGGCTCGTCGGGCGTCTCGGCGGCCGCCGGCTCGTCGATCACGTCGGCGACGTCAGCGATGATTTCCTCGACTGCGACATCCTCGAGCTCGGTTTCCTCGACGACCGGCACCGTCTCGGCGACGGGCTGATCGAGTTCCACCACCGGCGCAATGGGGGCGGCCACGGTGCCCGGCCGCGGGGTGTTCGGCTTCATCACCGGCACGGGGCCGGTGGTGGGCGACAGGTCGACGTACTCGTCGGGCTCGACCAGCGGAACCAGTTCGCCGATCACGTCGACCGCCACCAGGCGCGACCGCTCGAAGGCCTGCAGCAACCGGTCGCGCCCGTGCACCAACTGCTCGATCTGCTGGCGGGCCATCTCGCGGCGGCGGGCCACATCGCTGAGCACCCGCTCGCGGTAGGCGCGCGCCTCGTTCACCATCTCGCGGCCCTGCTGCTTGGCCATCTCCAACTCTGCCTCGGCGTCGGACGCAGCGTCGCTGCGCCGGCGGGCCGACTCGATCTCGGCCTCCTCACGCAGCCGCTGGGCCTCGTCGGTGGCTTCGCGCAGGAGGCGGCCGGCGCCTTCCTCGGCGCGGATCTTGATCTGCGACGCCGCTTCGCGAGCGGCCTGCAGGATGCGCGCCGCCTCTTCGCCCAGCATGCGGGTGACGACGTCTTCGTCGAGCGCCGCCGCCGACACCGCGCCGCGCTGATTCGAGCGCAATTCGCGTTCGAGGAACCGCTCGCGTTCTTGCAGGCGCGCCAGTTCGGCCGCGACCATGCGCAGGAACTCGCGGACCTCGGCGGGTTCGAAGCCCTTGCGGGCATTGGTGAACGTCGCCGCGGCTACA
>JBIIDH010000207.1:0-2693 GCA_044238435.1 Ilumatobacteraceae bacterium
TCACGAAGGCAACTGCCTGGCCGCAGTAGGCCGGATCCGACAGACGGGCCTCATCGGCCCAGATGGCGTCCTGCAGCATGCCCACGCCCTCGGTCTCGTACGAGACGACGTTGAGGTCTTCGGGCGTGTACAGCTTGCCGGTGTCGGGGTTCACGGCTTCGAGCACCTGTGCGTACTCGTTGTAGGTCATCGCCTCGGCAGCGTCGATCTCGCCCGAGAGCAGACCGTTCATGTCGAAGTTCTGCTGGAGCAGGGTGACGTCGTTGGCTGGGTCGAGGCCGGCCTTCGACAGCGCAGCGAAGATCTCGTACTCGTTGCCGAAGCCCCAGTTACCGATCTTCTTGCCCTTGAAATCGGCAGCCGTCTTGATGCCCTTGTCCTTGAAGCTCACCTGCAGGGTGCCGCTGCGCTGGAACACCTGAGCGATGTTGGTGACCTTGGCGCCGGCCTCGCGCTCGGCGAGTGCCTTGGGCACCCACGAGATGGCGAAGTCGACCGCGCCGGTGGCGAGCTGCTTCTGCGGAGCGATGTCGACGCCACCCTCGACGATCTCGACGTCGAGGCCAGCGTCCTTGTAGAAGCCCTGGTCGACAGCTGCGAAGTAACCCGCGAACTGGGCCTGGGTGAACCACTGCAGCTGCAGCTTCACCTTGTCGCCGGCCGGTGCCGTGCACTTCGCCACGTCGACGGCCAGGCCACCGGCCGACTCGCCGCCGCCTGCTGCCGCAGTGGTCTCGGTGCCGCCGCCGGCTGCAGCCGTGGTATCGGTGCTCTCACTGTCATCGCCACAGGCTGCGACGAGCAGACCTGCCACGCTGAGCGCTGCCAGCACCTTGATGGTACGTGTGCGCATGTTCCTCCCCTTTGTGTTGGTGTTGTTGCTCACCTGGAGCGCCGTCGCCGTCGCCACGGGACGACGACATACTCCAGGAGACTGGAACCGGCGAAGAACAACAGCCCCACGACCGACCCGCCGAGAACATAGGCGAAACCGAGCGCTTTGTTGGAGCCGTTGAGGGTGCCGGAGATCTTGCTGCCGAGACCGTCCTGCGTGCCGCCGAAGTACTCCGACACGAGGGCGATGATGACGGCGACGGGCGCAGCGTTGCGCACGGCCGTGAAGAAGTAGGGCATCGTGTTGGGCAGACGCACCTTCAGCAACGTCTGTCGCGGCGTGGCCGCGTACGAGCGCATCAGCTCCATCTGCGTGGCATCGTTCTGGCGCAGACCCTTCGCCACCTGCACGAACACGATGAAGAACACCGCGAGGGTGACCATGATGCGGCGACCGAGTTGGCTGTCGAGGGCGTACATGTTGTTGAGCACGCCCACGATGACCACGGCCGGGATGGCCGCGATGGTGACGGCCAGTGGGTTGATGAGTTCGGAGACGACGGCGAAGCGGTTGGTGAGCACGGCGAGCAGGAAGCCCACCACCGCCCCGGCGACCAAGCCCACCAGCGCGTTGGTGCCGGTGACGAGCGAGGCGTTCCACACGAGCGAGAAGTCGTCGACGAACGACTGCCAGATGGCCGTGGGCTTCGGAATGACGAAAGGTTGTACGTCGTACGCGACGACCCACCACTGCCACGCGCCGAGGAACAGCACGCCGAGCACGAGCGGCGGCAGCAGCGAGCCGGCGAGCTGGCGGACGCGCACGGTGTTCACCGGTCTTCGATCCCCCGGGCGTGATCCGACATCTCGATGCCGCGCAGCGCCTCGCGCACCTCGGTGACCCGCTCGAAGAACGCCGACGCCTCGCGGGTGAGTTCGTCGCGTTCGCGGCCGAGGCTGACGTCGATGACGTCGGTGATGCGGCCGGGACGTGGCGACATGACCACCACCCGGTCGGCCAGGTAGACCGCCTCGGGGATGGAGTGGGTGACGAACACCACCGTGGTGTCGGTGCCCGCACAGATGCGCAGCAGTTCGGCCTGCATGTGTTCGCGTGTCATCTCGTCGAGCGCTCCGAACGGCTCGTCCATCAGCAACAGCGGCGGATGCGCGGCCAGCGCGCGGGCGATGGCGACACGCTGCTGCATGCCGCCCGACAACTGCCAGGGCATGTGCGTGGCGAACTCGGACAGCTTCACCAGTTCGAGCATCTCGCGGCTGCGCTCGCGGCGGCGAGCCTTGTCCCAGCCCTTCAGCTCCAAGGGCAACTCGATGTTGCGCTCGACGCTGCGCCACTCGAACAGACCGCTCTGCTGGAACGCCATGCCGTAGTCCTGGTCGACGCGGGCCTGGTGCGCACTCTTCCCATTCACGAGCAGGGTTCCGCCGGTGGGCTCGAGCAGATCGGCGAACAAGCGCAGCAGCGTGGACTTGCCGCACCCGGACGGACCGATGAGCGACACGAACTCGCCGCGCGTGATCGACAGGTGCACGTCGACCAGGGCGTCGACCTGGTTGGGCGCCCCGGCATTGAACACCTTGCCCACACCGACTGCCTCGACGGCCAGCGGTGCCGCAGCGGGCACGGTCTGGTCGTTCGTCATGACGCCTCCCTCGGACGGTTCCGCATCAGGATGCGGTCGATCACTTCCACCAGTACGGCCATCAGCAAGCCGAGCACGGCCGCGCCGAACACCGCGGTGTACAGCTTGGGCGGATCGCTCGACGCCTCCTGGCCGTACGACAAGATGAGCCGCCCCACGCCCGAGCGCAGCCCGAGCGAGATCTCGGCCACCACC
>JBIIDH010000208.1:0-2603 GCA_044238435.1 Ilumatobacteraceae bacterium
CCTCGTAGGTGGCCTTCTGCTCGGTGTCGGGCATCGTCATCATGATGACGTTGGCCCACTTCGCGGCTTCGGCGAGACCCATCACCTTCAGGCCGGCGGCCTCGGCCTTGGCGGCCGACTTGCTGCCCTCGCGCAGGCCGACGACGACCTGCACCCCCGACTCCTTCAGGTTCAACGCGTGGGCGTGACCCTGCGAGCCGTAGCCGATGATCGCGACCTTGCGGCCACGGATGATCGACAGATCGGCATCCGACTCGTAGTACATCTTGGCGGCCATCTCAGGCTCCCTTTCCTTGTTGCTTGCTGGGCACGGCACGGAGCCGGGCCTGACGATCGATCTTGGGTAGCGCCACCCGACCGGTGCGCTGGAGCTCAACGATGCCATACCCGCTGAGCAGGTCTTCGAAATCGTCGAGCTTGTCGGGGTGGCCGTCGAGCGACACGGTAACGGCCTCGGCGCCCACCGCGAGGATCTTTCCCTCGAAGATGTTCACCAACTCCACCACCTGGCCGCGCAGGTCGCTGCCACCGTCGGCGCCTCCGGTGCGCACCGTGGCGAGCAGCAGTTCGCGCTCGACCGAGCGCCGCGGGTCGAGTTCGTTGATCTTCACGACCTCGATCAGCTTGAACAGCTGCTTCACGATCTGCTCGAGCGGGGTCGACTCGACATCGACGACGACGGTGATGCGACTGAAGCCCTCCTCCTCGGCCGGCGCAACGGCCAGCGAGAAGATGTTGAAGCCGCGCCGGGCGAACAGGCCCGACACCCGGGCGAGCACGCCCGGTCGGTTCTGGACGAGCACCGACAGGATGTGGTGGTTGGTCATCGAGCTCATCGCAGCGCCTTCCGGTTGATCTCCTGCGACGCGGGCAGCACCACGTCGTCGTTGCTGAAGCCGGCGGGCACCATCGGGAACACCTTCTCGCGTGCGTCGACACGGAAGTCGACCACGACCGGGCGGTCGTCGATGGAGTTGGCCTTGTCGATGGCCGGCTGCACTTCTTCGGGGCTGTCGACGCGGATGCCGACGCAGCCCATCGCCTCGGCCCACTTCACGAAGTCGGGCGTGTCGGGCGACAGGTACACCTCGCTGTACCGCTCGTCGTAGAACATCTCCTGCCACTGGCGCACCATGCCGAGGTAGCTGTTGTTCAAGATGGCGACCTTCACGGGGATGCGCTCGACGCTGGCCGTCACCAGTTCCTGGGCGGTCATCTGGAAGCAGCCGTCGCCGTCGATGGCCCACACGGTTGCGTCGGGGCGGCCCACCTTGGCACCCACCGCGGCGGGGACGCTGAAGCCCATCGTGCCGAGGCCGCCGGAGTTCACCCAGCTGTAGGGCTGGTCGAAACGCCAGTACTGGCTCGACCACATCTGGTGCTGGCCCACACCGCTGACGAGGATGGTGTCCTGCGGAGCGCTGTCGCGCAGCTTCTCGAGGCAGAACTGCGGCTTGAGGGCCTCACCCGGCTCGCTCTGCTCGTACGACAGCGGGAACTGTTCGCGCCAGCCGCTGACCCGGCTCTTCCAGGCGCCGGTGTCGGCCTGAACAGTGCCGCCGGCGAGCAGGTCCTTGATGGCCTTGATGATCTCCTCGATGACGTACTTGCAGTCGCCGACGATGGGCACGTCGGGGCGGCGCACCTTGCCCTGCTCGGCCGGGTCGATGTCGACGTGGATGATCTTCGCCTCAGGAGCGAACGCCGCCACCTTGCCGGTGATGCGGTCGTCGAAGCGGGCGCCGAGGGTGATGAGCAGGTCGCTCTTCTGCATCGACGTGATGGCGGTGGCGTTGCCGTGCATACCCGGCATGCCGAGGCACAGCGGATGGCTGTCGGGGAAGGCGCCACGGGCCATGAGCGTGGTGACGACGTGGATGTCGACCAGCTCGGCCAGCTCGCGCAGCGCCTCGGCAGCGCGCGCCTTCAAGATGCCGCCGCCGGCATAGATGATGGGCCGCTCGGCGGCCAGGATCATGCGCGCGGCCTCTTTGATCATGCGCGGGTGACCCTTCACCGTCGGACGGTAACCGGGCAGGCTGTCGGCCACCTCGTCGTCGGTGGGCCAGTACCACTCCATCGTGTTCTGCAGCACGTCCTTGGGCACGTCGACCAGGGTGGGGCCGGGGCGGCCGGTGGTGGCGATGTGGAACGCCTGGCGGATGGCGAGGGGCAGATCTTGCGCGGTCATCACCAGTTCGTTGTGCTTGGTGGCGCTACGGGTGAGGCCCACCGTGTCGCACTCCTGGAAGGCATCGGTACCGATGGCGAACGTGGGCACCTGGCCGGTGATGCACACCATCGGGATCGAGTCCATGTAGGCGTCCATCAGCGGGGTCACCATGTTGGTGGCGGCCGGGCCGCTGGTGACCATGGCGACACCGGGGCGACCGGTGACGTGGGCATAGCCCTCGGCCATGTGGCCCGCACCCTGCTCGTGGCGCACGAGGATGTGGCGGATCGAACTGTCGAGCAACGGGTCGTAGGCGGGCAGGATGCACCCGCCGGGGAGGCCGAACACGACCTCGGTGCCCTCGAGCTCGAGGGCTCGGATGAGGGCTTGTGCTCCGGTGAGCTTCATGGCGATGGGGCTCCTTGTTCCT
>JBIIDH010000119.1:0-9450 GCA_044238435.1 Ilumatobacteraceae bacterium
CTCGGCGCGAGCGAGGGCTTCGGTGTCAGCGGCCAGCTCATCATCGAGCCGGATCGTGAGGTTCTTCGGCATGACACCATGGTATCAAGATGCCGCCACCGCTACCCGTCCCGATTGCCCGGAACGCCCGACGACCGCAGGAGTTTCGACGACTGCGACAGATCGGCAGTTCCGGCGCGGGAGCGGTAAGCCCCTTTGGATGCGCACCGGTGCCTGCGAGCCCTATCTTGAGCACATGTCGGCCAGAGAGACTCCCTGGTACCTGAGGCCTCGTCGTTACACCCGAAGTGAAATGAAGGCGATGCGCGCCGCCTTCGGTCTGGCCGTCCTCGGTGCGGTCTTGATGTTCGGCTGGAGTCTTGTTCGGTTCCCGCGCTTCGGGTCGACGCAGCCGGCGCCTGCGTGGCTCGCGTGGCTCGCAGCAGTCTGCATGGCGACCGGAGCGGCCGTATTCCTCGTGACGCTCAACCGTGCCGACGTCCTCACTGCGGCGTCGGAGCCAAGCGGAGAGCGGACGAGCTCGACGCACTCATCTGTGCGGTCGACGAATTCGGTCCTCACGTTCGTGGCGGCACCCGCAGCACTGGTCGTGGTGTCACTCGTATCGACAGAAAGTTCAGCTCGCTGGGACCCTGTGATCTTCGCCGTGATGATGGTCGTCATCCTCGCCGGATCAAAGATTGCCGGACTACTGCGGGAGCCGTAGGCGCGCGATCCGATCGGCAGGTATGGCGCGTCGGGTGGCCCTGTTCTGGCCGGAAGTCATTGCCCCGGATGCATGGAATGGGTGGTCTCGTTCGTGGATGATGGTGTGGTCATCAATACGCCAGCGCAGCCCGGGTCCGCGGTCGACGGTCCGTCGTTCGAGGAGTTCTATCGGGCCGAGTTGCGCGGGCAAGTGCAGCGGGCGGCCCTCCTGCTCGGCTCATCGACGATGGCGAATGACGCTGTGCACGATGCCTTCATCGCAGTGTTCGCTCGCTGGGGCGCGTTGGACGATCCTGGCTCGTACCTGAACCGCTGCGTCCTCAACCGTTGCAGGGATCTGCAGCGGCGCAGGCGTATCGCACTAGAGCAACATCGGCCGGAGTTCGTTGGTGACCGCAGCGAGGACGTGGCTTTGTGGGACGCGCTCCGCCGCTTGCCGTTCCGTCAGCGGGCGGTGCTGATCATGCGCTACTGGCAAGGCATGGACGAACAACAGATCGCCGATGCGCTCGGCGTGCGACCCGGCTCGGTCGGCTCGCTGCTGACCCGCGGCAAGCGCAACCTCGAACGGAGATGGGAACAATGACGGACCTGCACGACGCACTCGAACCGCTCGCCACACGCGTGACCGTCGAAGACCGCCTCGATGACATCGTGTTCGGCCGCAGCGTGATTCGCCTTCACACCGCAGCCCGTCGACCGCGAAAGCTGATGATGGTCGCAGCATCGATCGTGATGGTCGCGGCCGCCGGTGTGCTCATCGTGTCGCGCCTCACCGCCACAACGGATGCCCCGTCAGCGGACGCACCGCCAGCGACAGCAGTCCCAGCAGATGTGCCGCAGCCGTTGTTCATGTTGCCGAGCGACCCGACCGAGGGTCTCACTGACGGGCAGATCGGAAGCGGGCAGGTCTCCGCTGACGGACCGATTTCACTGGTCGGAGTTCGCGATGGCAGCAGCTTCAGGAATCTGTTCACCATCACGGTGTTCGACCATCCCATCGATCGCGATCTCGGGATCGTTCAGCCTGGCGTCGCCTGGGCACCGATTGACTTGGCGACCGGTCCGGCCGAGATCCTCCAAGGAACGAGCCCGATCACGTCCGTCATCCAGCAACGAGGCACCTACTGGGTGCGGGTCGATGCCCGAGCCGGCGAGGCGACACGAGCAATGGAAGCGGCCACGGTGTCAAGCAACGGAACGCTCGCATTGATCGCCGATGACTTGACCATTCTCACCACCCAACCCGCTGACCCGACCCCGCTGGTCACGGCCTTGTTCCAGATGGCCAATGGCATTTACGTCGAGACAGCTACAGCTACCAGCGCGCTCGACATCAGATCGACCGCCTCGCTGGCAACTCCGATCGCCATCCGCAACCACGCGGGGTGGCAACTCACCCAGACCAACCCTGACGGAACCTCGACGCTCATGCTCGTTTGGATGGAGACGCCCGAACGGAGGGTGATCGTCTACGGAGATGCCACCATCGACCAACTTCTCGCGGTCGCCGAGGACCTGACAGTCGTCGACTTCACAACCTGGACCAACAACGTGACCGCCTGAGCGGCACGGAAGCCCGGACCGTCACAGCACCCTGAGTGACCACTCCGCCTGCGACCCGCGACGCGAACCACGCCGCACTAAATGCCCGGTATGTGTGCTCCACGCAAGGGGCGCGTGCAGGACCTTCACCACTCCTTCTCAGGCCTCGTGGTCAGCCGACCGACTGCCAGCCCTCGCCGTCGACGTAGCGCTTGATCACCCTCGCCGGGTTGCCCACGGCAACGCTGAAGTCGGGAATGGTGCCGGTGACCACCGAGTTGGCGCCGATGGTGACGTGCCGGCCGATCGTGGCGCCGGGCAGCACCACTGTGCCGTGACCGATCCACGAACCGTCACCGATCGACACCGGCCGCTCTGGCATCGTCTGGCGCGAGATCGGCAGGTCGACATCGGCGTAGCCGTGGTTCTGATCGGTGATGTACACGTGGTGCCCGGTCCACACATCGTCGCCGATGTCGATCGAGTAGTGGCCGACGATGCCGCTGCCCTTGCCGATGAGGCAGCGGTCGCCGATGCGCACCACCGGGTCGCTGAGGCACTGCTGGCCCGGCACCATGCCCGCCGACAGGGTGATGTTGGGCCCGATCATCGTGCCCTCACCGATGTGGATGTACCGCTCGTTGAACACGGTGTTGGTGGGGAAGCAGATGATGCTGCCCGCGCCGAAGCGACCGAACCGCTTGCCGGTACGACTCTCTGGACCGATGGCTCCCCACCGACCGATCGCCTCCCAACTGCGCCGGATCCATTCGCCGGCGATGTCGTGACGCCGGGTCACATGCTGTCGAGCATGGCGCGCAGCTGGAAGAACTGGGCCATGTTGCCCTCGATCTCCTCCATACCGCCCACCACACCCGTGAGGTTGCACAACACCACGTGATCCATGCCGTTGTCGGCGTAGCCCGACAGGCGGCCTGCCACGTCCTCGGCATTGCCGAGGAAGATGACGTCTTCCACCAGCTCGAACGGCAACTCGGGCGCCAGGGCGCGCAACTCCTCGGGGTCGAGGTCGTGCACGATCAGGTCGATGAAGCCCTTGCAGTCGTCGCCGAAGGGGTGCTTGTAGCCACGCTTGGCCCACACGTCGGCGGGGCAGAACAGCGCGAACAGCTTGCCGAGCGGGTCTTTCTCCATGAGGTCGGCGATGTACTCCTTGCTCTCGCCGAGCATCACGAACGGCAGCATGCTGCAGGTGAGCGGGGGACGGCCGGCCTTGGCCGCCCAGTCGAAGATGGTGGCGCGCTTCTCGCCGTACTCCTCGGGGGTCATCGGCCAGGCGGGGATCCAGCCGTCGCCGTACTGGCCGGTGAGGCGCAGCATGCGCGGACCGTGGCCAGCCACCCACACCTCGGGCTTGCCGGCCTCGCTCTCGAGGGGGATGCCCATGCGGCCGGTGAGGCCCATGTCGTCGGGCATGGCGCCGGTGTCGAGCAGGCTGCGCAACTCGCGCAGCACCTTCTCGCAGTCGGCAACGGGGGTGGAGAAGTCGTAGCCGAAGGTGACCAGGCTCTCGGCCTCACCCGAGCCGACGCCGAGGATGAACCCACCCGGCACGAGGTGCTGCAGCGTGAGCGCGGTGCGAGCGAGGTCGGCCGCCTTGCGCCGGGCCGTGTCGGTGACGCTGATGCCCACCGGCTTGGCGGTCTTCTGGCCGATGAGTGCCGAGATGACGAACGGGTCGTAGAACGCGTCGGGGTCGGCGGCCATCTTCGAGTAGGCCATGTCGGGCCACAGCGCCGGGTGGAACACACCGAGGATGTGGTCGGGGAACCACACCGACTCTGCGTTCATGGCCTCGGCCAACTGCAACTGCATCTCGGTGCCGGGCAGCGGATGCTGCCCGCCGATGGTGATACCAACCCTCATGACGACCCCCCGTCGTAGCTGTGCGTGCTGCGGCCACTGCATCGGCCGGCGCTCGGACGTTAGCCGCAACGGACGGGGACACGTGTCACCGTGCACGAGTGCCGAACGGGCTACACTGGCCAGACCTTCGACACTGGGTGTCGGAGCAACCACACTCCATGACCGTTCTTCCGCACTCCGACGCCGAGACCACGCTGCGCCATCCCATCGCCAAGGGTTGGCTGGTCCACTGCGTCACCGCCAGCGGTGCCATCTGTGGCATGTTCGGCATCATCGCCGTCGCCGACGACCAGCCCCGCGAAGCGATCCTCTGGCTGGTGGTGGCGATGATCCTCGATGGCATCGACGGACCCGTCGCCCGGGCCTGGAGCGTGACCGAGCACGTGCCGCGCATCGACGGCTACGCGCTCGACCTCATCGTCGACTTCGTCACCTGCGTGGTCATCCCCGTCATCTTCCTGCACCGCTTCCAGATGCTGTCAGCAGGCATGTCACTCGTCGTCGGAGCGTTCATCCTGTTCGTCGGCGCACTGTGGATGTCGCGCACCGACCAGATGACCGACGACCACTGGTTCAACGGTTTCCCCGGCGAGTGGAACATGGCCATCCCCACGCTCTACCTGCTCGATGCCAGCCCCACCGTGGTGTTCCTGGTGTGCCTCGTGCTGGGCCTGTCGCAGTTGAGCAACTGGAAGTTCGTCCACCCGATGAAGGTGCGCCGCTTCCGTCCGGCCACGGTCACCGTCACCGTGTTGTGGGTCGGAGCGGTTCTGTGCGTCGCTGCGGTGTCGCCCGACCTGCCGCTCGTCGGGCACATCCTGCTGCTCGCCTGCCCGGCCTACATCACGGCCATCGGTGTCTGGCGCACGTTCGACGAGGATCGGTGGCTCGCCGCAGCCTGAGCCTCGGCTCGATCACCGACATCGACGGCGTGCTCGTCGGTCATGCATCGTCGACGGCACGCGGCTGGCGAACCGGCACCACCGTGGTACTCGTACCCACCGGCGCCACCGCAGGCGTCGACGTGCGCGGCGGCGGGCCGGGTACCCACGAGACCGACCTGTTGCGCCCCGAGAACCTCGTGCAGCAGGTGCACGCCATCTGCCTCACCGGTGGCAGCGCCTATGGCCTTGCCGCTGCCGCGGGTGTGATGCAGGTACTCGAGCAACGCCGTATCGGCTTCCCCGTGGGGATCGAGGGCACCGACGTCGTGCCCATCGTGCCCGCTGCGGTCATCTACGACCTCGGCCGCGGCGGGGTCTTCGCGAACCGACCTGATGCGGCGTTCGGCGCTCGGGCTGCGCGCGCAGCGAAGCGTTCGAGGCCCGCAGCGGGCGCCGTCGGCGCCGGCACGGGCGCCGTGGCCGGAGGACTCCAGGGAGGCGTGGGCACGGCAAGTGTCGCCCTCGCCGACGGCACCGTGGTGGCCGCGCTGGCCGTGGTGAACGCTGCCGGCTCGGTGATCGACCCCGAGATCGGTCTGCCCTGGGAGCTCGACGGCCGCGGCCTGCGGCGTCCCACGCGCACCGAACTCGCTGCGCTGCGAGCGGCACTGACGCCGCGAGCAACGCCCCTCAACACCACCATCGGCGTGGTCGCCACATCGGCGGCGCTCACCAAGGCCGAGTGCACGAAGTTCGCCTCGGTGGCCCACGACGGGATGGCCCGGGCGGTGCGACCGGCCCACTCGATGTTCGACGGCGACACCGTGTTCGCACTCGCCACCGGCACACCGTCACCGAACGATCCGGCCGTTGGTGGCCGCGAGCGGGCGATCGCTCTGAACCGCATCATCGAGGCCGGGGCACAGTGCTTCGCTGCCGCCTGCACCGCGGCCGTGGTCGAGGCACGCAGCCACCGGGGTGGGCCGCCGGCCTATCGCGATCTGTGCCCATCGGTATTCCCCACCACCGCGTGACGCAGGCGACAACCTTCCTGCCGGGTTGGGGGAAGATGCCGATCGGTCGCTAGGTTCCCACGTGCGTCAGGGTCATCCGCCCTGGGTCACTGCCGGGTCTGTGCTCGGCACCGAGGAGGTCCACTCCATGAACGCCCAACCCTCCACTCCCCCAGCCGATCCGTCGAGCCGCCGCAAGGTCACCGTTCCCGACCTCGCGCGCATGAAGGCCACCGGCGACAAGATCGCGATGATCACGGCGTACGACGCCACCTTCGCCCGCCTCGTCGACCTCGCCGGCATCGACGTCATCCTCGTCGGCGACAGCGTCGGCATGGTGGTGCAAGGTGTCAGCAACACCATCCCGGTCGACCTCGACGAAATGGCGTACCACGTGCGCATCGTCGCTCGCGCCCGCACCAAGGCCCTCGTCGTCGGCGACCTGCCGTTCGGCAGTTATCAGGTGAGCCCCGAGCAGGGCCTCACCAGCGCCATCCGGTTGATGAAGGAAGGCGCCGAGTGCGTGAAGCTGGAGGGTGGCCTGCCCATGGCGGCCACCATCGAGGCCATCACCCGGGTCGACATCCCGGTGATGGGCCACATCGGCCTCACCCCGCAGAGCTACCACCGCATGGGCGGCCACAAGGTGCAGGGCCGCGACGCCGGCTACGACGCCGGTGGCCGCGAACGCCTCCTCGAGGATGCCCACGCTGTCGAGCAGGCCGGTGCCTGCGCCCTGGTGGTGGAAGGCGTCCCGATGGACCTCGCCGCCGAGATCTCGGCCAAGGTGTCGATCCCCACCATCGGCATCGGCGCAGGGGCACAGTGCGACGGGCAGGTGCTCGTGCTGCACGACGTGCTCGGCCTGTCGGAGCGCACCTTCACCTTCGCCAAGGCCTACGGCTCGCTGCGCGACCAGGCGATCGCCGCCGTGGCCGACTACGTGGGCGAGGTGCACCAGGGCGTGTGGCCCGACGAACAGCACTCGTTCCGCTGAGCCACAGCAGGCATCGCCCCACCGTGGACGTCATCACCACCCCGGCTGCGATGCGGGACTGGAGCGACGCCCAGCGCATCGCTGGTCGACGGATCGGGTTCGTTCCCACGATGGGCGCCCTCCATGCCGGCCATCTCGCCCTGGTCGACGAGGCCCGCCGACACGCCGATGCCGTCGTCGTGTCGATCTTCGTCAACCCCCTGCAGTTCAACGTCGCAGCCGACTTCGAGCGCTACCCGCGCCCCATCGACGCCGACCTCGAACAGTGCGCGGCCGTGGGCGTCGACGCGGTGTACGCACCCACCGCCGCCGCGATGTATCCGCGGGGGTTCGACACCCATGTCGAGCCCGGCGTCCTGGCCGAGCCGTTCGAGGGGGCCCACCGGCCCGGTCATTTCCGCGGTGTCACCACGGTGGTCGCCAAGTTGTTCACGGCGGTGCAGCCGCACGTGGCGGTGTTCGGACGCAAGGACGCTCAGCAGTTGGCGATCATCGAACGGATGACCACCGACCTCGATCTCGGCATCAGCATCGTCGGTCTGCCAACGGTCCGGGAGGCCGATGGCTTGGCGATGAGCAGTCGCAACACCCGCCTCCAGCCCGCCGACCGCGCCGCCGCGGTGTGCATCGCTGCCGGACTGCGCGCCGCAGCGCAGGCCGTCGAGCGCGGCGAGCGCGATCCGCGAGCCGTCGTGGCAGTGGCCCGCCAGGCCATCGATGTCGAGCCCCGCGCCCGGCTCGAATACCTCGATCTCGTCGACCCGGCCACCTTCGCCTCCCTCGACGCACCACTCGGCCCGGGCGAGTGGCTGCTGGTCACTGCGGTGTGGTTCGGCGAGGTGCGCCTGATCGACAACCTCGCCGTAGTGGTGGGCTGACGCTGGAGCCGGGTCAGTCCGCCATCAGCAGCGACAGCGACATGGCGAGCGCGTTGATGATGAAGTGGGCGATGATCGTCGGCCCGATCCGGCGGATGACGAACTCGGCCCCACCCAGCACGGCGCCGACGCCGGTGAGCACCATGATGAGGCCGATGTTGCCGGTGCCACGGATGGGATCGAAGTGCGCCATCCCGAACAGCACCGCCTGCACGGCCACTGCGGGCACCACCCCGATGCGGCCGAGCAACCCGCGGAACAGCAACCCGCGGAACAGCATCTCCTCGACCAACGGCGCCACCAGCACCGCCACCACCAGCATCGAGATGATGTAGCCGCGGTCGGCGGCGAGGTCGTTGACCCCTTCGGTGTTGCTGATGAAGGGGATGTCGAGCGTGAGCACGATGAACGCAATGAGCGCCTGGGTGCCGAGACAGGCGAGCCAGGTGAGGAGGCCCCACCCGATGTCGATGCGGCGGAAGTAGAGGCCCGAGTCGGCGCGGAGCGACCCGGTGCCCCAGCGGCGGCTCGCCCACATGCCCACCAGCAGCGACGGGCCGTATCCGACGATGGCACTGAGGGCCACGTACACGACGATCGGCCAGCGGTACTCGACCAGCCACTCGATGAGATAGCGGCTGGCGACGAGCGCTGCGAGCAGCGTGGCCACTGTGGTGAGAGCGACCGCCAACGGCAACTGCTGGTGCGGCGGCTTCGGTGGCTTCACCTTTGCAGCGACCTGGCCGGTCCAGGCGCGGCCGTCCCAGTAGCGCAGGCCACCGGCGATCCACGGATCGGCGTACCAGCCGGCCGGATGATCGACCACAGGCCGATAACCGATCGGGGGCGGGCCGGGCAGCTGCGTCATTGCGTCAGCGTAGGCGGCAGCCGATGGGCCTGCGGATACGCTCGGCCCGATGTCAGTCCGCGACCTGTCCCTGTGGCACGCCACACTGCCCGCCGACGACGACCTGTCCCCTCGCCCGGCACTACCCGGCGACATCTCGGTGGATGTGGCCATCGTCGGAGCCGGATACACCGGTCTGTGGACCGCCTACTACCTCGCTGAACGCGACCCGTCGCTGCGCATCGTCGTGATCGAGGCGGAGGTGGCTGGCTTCGGGGCCAGCGGTCGCAACGGCGGATGGTGCTCGGCCCTGCTGCCGATGGGCTTCGAGGCGATGGCCGCCACCCACGGTCGCGACGGCGCTGCCCGGATGCAGCACGAGATGCACCGCACCGTCGACGAGGTGGGGGCTGCGGCCGCCCGCGAGGGCATCGACTGCCACTTCGCGAAGGGCGGCACCCTCTCGCTGGCCCGGAACCCAGCCCACATCCCCCGCATGCAGGCAGAGGTGGCCTCCTATCGCGAGTTCGGCTTCGACGACGACCACTACCGCTGGCTCGGCGCCGACGAGGCGCGTGCGATGGTGGGCGCGACGAAGGTGCACGGCGGCGTCTACACGCCGCACTGCGCCGCCATCCATCCCGCCCGTCTGGCGCGCGGTCTGGCCCGAGCGGTCGAGCGGCGCGGTGTC
>JBIIDH010000209.1:0-2596 GCA_044238435.1 Ilumatobacteraceae bacterium
GTTCTGGCCGCTATCCTCGCACGGTTGGATTTCGCAAGGAGTGCATGACCGCATGGCAGTGAAGCTTCGCCTCACCCGAGTTGGCAAGAAGAAGCAGCCGCAGTATCGCGTTGTCGCGGCCGACAGCCGTGCGGCCCGCGACGGCCGCTTCATCCAGATCATCGGCACCTACAACCCGCGCACCGAGCCGTCGACCATCTCGATCGACAGCGACAAGGCCGTGAAGTGGCTGATGGAGGGCGCTCAGCCCACCGAGCGGGTGAAGAAGCTGCTCGAGGCGTCGGGCGCCTGGGAGGCGTTCGCCGCCGCCAAGGCCGCCAAGTGACGTTGGCATGAGCGCCGACACCGAGGAGTTGGCGGCCCCCACTGCGGTCGCCGTCCTGCACCACATCGTCACCTCCGTGGTCGACCAGCCCGACGCGGTGCGCGTCGAGAGCACACCCGGCCGCAACCGGGTGCGCCTCGAGGTCACGGTCGGCGACGGCGACCTCGGTCGCGTCATCGGCCGCCGCGGCCGCACTGCGCAGAGCATCCGCACCGTGGTGCGTGCCGCTGCAGTGCGCGACGGCGTCGAGGTCGACGTCGACTTCGCCGACTGACCCAGCACCATGACTGTGCCCGACGGGCTGCTCGAGGTGGGCCGCATCAGCCGGGCCCACGGTGTGAAGGGCGCACTGGTGGTGCGCCTCGATTCCGATCGCAGTGAGCGACTCGACCCGGGGGCGCGATTGTTCGACGGCCGGCAGTGGCTCACGGTCGTGTCGGCCCGCCGCCAGCCCGAACGCAAGTGGGTGGTGCAGTTCGAGGAAGTGGCCGACCGTACCGCCGCCGAGTCGATGAACGGCCGATCGCTGTGGGCCGAACCGGTCGACGACCCCGATGCGCTGTGGGTTCACGAGCTGATCGGGGCCCACGTGGTGGATGCCGAGGGTGTCGATCGCGGTATCTGCATCGCGGTGATCGACAACCCGGCGAACGACCTGCTCGAGCTCGACACCGGGCACCTCGTGCCGGTCACCTTCGTCGAGCGTCTCGACGACGGCATCATCCACGTCGTCACCCCCGACGGCCTGTTCGACCTCCTCGGCTGACAGCCCGCGTCCTACGGGCGAGCCGGTAGCGGTTCGACGGAGGTGACGGCCGAGCAGGGCAGTGGGCCGTACAGGTGGGGGAAGGGATCGGGCGCGTCACCCACGTGTTCGAACACCACGGGCGAGCCGACGAGCGACTCGTCGACGTGCAGCAGCACCAGGTCCGGCACGCCGCGGTAGAAGCGGTCGAGCACCCCGGCCACCTGGGCGTCGGTGCACAGGTGGATGAAGCCGACGTCGGCCAACTCCATGCCGATGGTGGAGGCGGTGTACTCGCCGCGGGCCTGTGCGTCGTGCCAACGGCTTGCGTCGGCGATGTGGAACAGCATCGCCCTAGGCTTGCACGCCGTGCGCGTCGACGTGTTCACCATCTTCCCGGCGCTCGTCGACCACTTCTGTGCCGAGAGCCTGCTGGGCAAGGCCCGCAGTGCCGGCCTGCTCGACCTGCGGCTGCACGACCTGCGCGACCACACCACCGATGTGCACCGCAGCGTCGACGACACCCCGTTCGGGGGCGGCGCCGGCATGGTGATGAAGCCCGAACCGATCTTCGCCTCGGTCGAGGCGGCCGCACCGCCGCGCCCGCTGTACCTGCTCGGCCCAGGGGGCAGGAGGTTCGATCAGGCGATGGCCGAGGAGTTGGCCGCCACGGCCGAAGGCGAGTCGGGTGGGTTCAGCCTGCTGTGCGGCCGCTACGAGGGCATCGATCACCGGGTACGCGAGCATCTCGTCGACGGTGAACTGAGTATCGGCGATGTGGTGCTCAGCGGTGGCGAGGTGGCTGCGTGCCTGGTCATCGAGGCTGTCGCCCGTCTGCTGCCGGGGGCGATGGGCAACGCAGTCAGCCCCGTCACCGAGAGCTTCGGCGAGCACGGCCTGCTCGAGGAACCCCAGTACACCCGACCCGCCGACTTCCGTGGCTGGCCCGTGCCCGACGTGCTGCGCAGCGGCGATCACGGCCGCGTGGCCCGCTGGCGCACGGCCCAGGCGCTGCACCGCACACTCCGCTACCGGCCCGATCTCATCGATGCTCGGGGTGGCCTCAGCGACGTCGACCGGCGTTTGTTGGAAGAGTTCCCCTCCGTCCCCTATCCTTAACCGTTCCCACTCCTCGGCCAGCAGGATGTTCGCGCCATGAAGTCCACCGATCTCATCGACAACCAGTCCCTCCGCACCGACCTCCCCGAGTTCGGCCCCGGCGATGAGGTGAAGGTGCATGTGAAGGTGGTCGAGGGCAACAAAGAGCGCGTCCAGATCTTCCAGGGCAACATCATCCGTCGCCAGGGCAGCGGCCTGTCCGAGACCTACACGGTCCGCAAGGTCAGCTACGGCGTCGGCGTCGAGCGCACCTTCCCGGTGCACACCCCCACGGTGGCAAAGCTCGAGGTGCTGAAGAAGGGCGACGTGCGTCGCGCCAAGCTGTACTACCTGCGCGACCGCTCGGGCAAGGCTGCCAAGATCAAGGAAAAGCGCGAGGCCTGAGCCTCGCGTCGGTTCCTTCTCCG
>JBIIDH010000210.1:0-2595 GCA_044238435.1 Ilumatobacteraceae bacterium
GCATCGACCTCTGCAACGAGATCATCGAAGAAGAGCTCACCGAAGGCAGTGAGCTGCGCTTCGACGACCTGCCCACGCCGGTCGAGATCCGCCGGTTCCTCGACGACTACGTCGTGGGCCAGGACGATGCCAAGAAGATCCTCTCGGTGGCGGTGTACAACCATTACCGCCGCATCCAGTACCAGCAGACCGCCTCGGTCGGCCGGCGCGACGAGGTCGAGCTCACCAAGAGCAACATCTTGTTGCTCGGCCCCACCGGCTGCGGCAAGACGCACCTCGCGCAGACCTTGGCGCGCATGCTGAACGTGCCGTTCGCCGTGGCTGACGCCACCGCCCTCACCGAGGCGGGCTACGTGGGCGAAGACGTCGAGAACATCCTGCTGAAGCTCATCCAGGCCGCCGACTTCGACGTGAAGAAGGCCGAGACCGGCATCATCTACATCGACGAGATCGACAAGGTGGCGCGCAAGAGCGAGAACCCGTCGATCACCCGCGACGTCAGCGGCGAGGGCGTGCAGCAGGCGCTGCTGAAGATCCTCGAGGGCACGCAGGCCTCGGTGCCGCCGCAGGGCGGCCGCAAGCACCCGCACCAAGAGTTCATCCAGATCGACACCACCAACATCTTGTTCATCTGCGGCGGTGCGTTCGCCGGCCTCGAGTCCATCATCGAGAGCCGTGTCGGCCACAAGGGCGTCGGCTTCCACGGCACGGTGCGTTCGAAGGCCGACAAGGACCCTGGCGAGCTGTTCGCCCAGGTGCTGCCCGAAGACCTGCTCAAGTTCGGCATGATCCCCGAGTTCATCGGCCGTCTGCCGATGATCGGCGCGGTGCGCAGCCTCGACCGCGAGGCGCTCATCAAGATCCTCGTCGAGCCGAAGAACTCGTTGGTGAAGCAGTACCAGAAGGTGTTCGAGTTCGAAGACATCGAACTCGAGTTCACGATCGATGCCCTCGAGGCCATCGCCGACCAGGCCCTGCTGCGCTCCACCGGCGCGCGCGGGCTGCGGGCGATCCTCGAAGAGGTGTTGCTCAACACGATGTACGAGTTGCCCGGCCGCACCGACGTCGGGCGCGTCATCATCGACGGCGACACCGTGCGCACCAAGGTGAACCCCACCCTGGTGCCTCGCGAACCACCGCGCCGTCAGCGTCGCGCCGCGTCCTGATGCGGTACGACGAGGCGCTGGCGTACCTCGACGAGCACGCCAGCTACGACACGACGGGCCGGATCGAGTCGCCCACGCTCGAGCGTGTCACCCGGTTGATGCACGCCATAGGCGACCCGCAGCACACGTACCCGGTCATTCATGTGACGGGCACCAACGGCAAGGGCTCCACCACCCAGATGATCACCCGGCTGCTGATGGCGCACGGGCTCACGGTGGGCACCTACACCAGTCCGCACCTCGAGCGGCT
The DNA here is from genome assembly GCA_044238435.1 of Ilumatobacteraceae bacterium. GTDB lineage: Bacteria > Actinomycetota > Acidimicrobiia > Acidimicrobiales > Ilumatobacteraceae > VFMC01. Next base: position 1,417 of record JBIIDH010000210.1, read on the forward strand.
CAACGAGCGCATCGCTCGCAACTGCGAGCCGATCAGCGACGACGAGTTCGGCGAGCAGATCGGCGCCATCGCGGAGATCGAACTCCTGGCGGGGGTGCGCCCGTCGTACTTCGAGGCGCTCACTGCGGCCGCGCTGCGGTGGTTCTCCGACGTCGCCGTCGACGTGGCCGTCGTCGAGGTGGGCCTGCTCGGCAGGTGGGACGCCACCAACGTGTGCACCGCCCAGGTGGCCGTGGTCACCAACATCGGCATGGACCACATGGAGTTCGCCGGTCCCACCAAGGCGCACATCGCCCGCGAGAAGGCCGGCATCATCAAGCCCACCAGTGCCGTGGTGATCGGTGAGACCGAACCCGACCTGGTGTCGATCTTCACCGAAGCGGGCGGCGCCTCCTGTTTCGTGCGTGGCGACGACTTCGACGTGCTCGAGAACCAACTCGCGCTCGGTGGCCGCATGGTCGACCTGCGCACCCCCACCACCATCTACAGCGAGGTGTTCGTCCCGCTGCACGGCAGCCACCAGGCCTCGAACGCAGCGGTGGCGCTCACCGCGGTGGAAGCGTTCTTCGCCTCGCCCGTCGACGAAGAGGTGCTGCGCGAAGGCTTCGCCGATGTGGTGATGCCCGGTCGCTTCGAGGTGCTCGGCCACCAGCCGCTCGTCATCATCGACGGTGCCCACAACCCGCCCGGCGCCGACACCGCGGCCCAGGTGTTCTTCGACGACTTCGTCCCGGCAGGGATGCGCTACCTCGTGGTGGGCTGCCTCCGCGGTCGCGAACCGGCCGAGATGCTGTCGGCGCTGCGGGCCGACGAGTTCGACGTGGTGCTCACCTGCACTGCGCCATCGCCGCGTGGCGTGCCGGCGGCCGATCTCACCGCCGCCGCGCTGGCGATGGGCTGCGACGAGGTCATCGAGTGTGCCTCGGTCGAGCAGGCGTGCGAACGAGCCGTGCGCCTCGCCGGTGGCGACGACGCCGTGCTGGTGACGGGCAGCCTGTACGTGGTGGGCGCCGCCCGCCCGGCGCTGCGCACGCTCCTGCCGTAACCGGCCAGGTGCTGGATAGCCTCTGGCGCCATGTCTGATCGCACACTCGTCCTGCTCAAGCCCGATGCCGTCGAACGTGGTCTCGTCGGCGAGATCCTCGGCCGGTTCGAGGCCAAGAACCTGAAGATCGTGGC
>JBIIDH010000120.1:0-9374 GCA_044238435.1 Ilumatobacteraceae bacterium
TCCCGTCCTTCCGAGGTAGCTCAGCTGGCAGAGCAGCTGACTGTTAATCAGCGGGTCGCAGGTTCGAGCCCTGCCCTCGGAGCAAAGCCACAGGGTCCCGAACGGGGCCCTGTGGGCGTTTTTGGGGCGGTAGCTCAGTGGTCAGAGCAGGGGACTCATAATCCCTGGGTCGTGGGTTCGATCCCCACCCGCCCCACGAGGGGGTGTTCCCGGAATAGCCGGGTCACATTCCCGGAATACTCTGGTCAGCCCGGTTCCTCGGAGTCGGACTGAACCGTGGTGTGAGCGGCTAGCGAGGCGAGACAGTCCAGCAGCCTTCCTGCGTGTCCGCCGCAACGACTTCATCACCAACGACGCGGATCGAGATCAGCGGCCGCTCCACGTTCAACGCCGGTGGTGGCGCATAGCGGCAGCCCGGTGCGGTATCGAACTGATACCATCCGCGCATGGCTATGACACTCCGCCTCACCGACGCCGAGCAAGCAGCGCTCCGCGAGCGTGCCGACGCAGAGGGCATCTCGATGCAGGAAGCCGCCCGACGAGCGGTCCGCGAGTTCGTCAGCCGCGGCCAACACAGCGACCGAGTCGGTGCTGCGGCAGCACTGGTCATGAGCAAGCACGCCGACGCCCTGCGACGCCTTGGCGAATGAGCGAGCCGATCGAGTTTCTCGACCTCGACGACCTCGTCGATCTTGCCCGCAGTCTGCTCGGCGACCCGCCACCGATTCGCGACGTCGGCCTACTCGGCTCTGCCGCGGCCCGCCCACAGACCACTGCGTTTGGTGAGGACGCGTACCCCGACCTGGTGACCAAGGCAGCGGCGCTCCTGCAATCGATCGTCAACAATCACGCACTCGTGGATGGCAACAAGCGACTCGGCTGGCTGGCCACCGCAGTGTTCCTCGAACTCAATGGCGTCAAGGCGTCACGCGCCGCGAACGACGACGTCTACGAACTCGTCGTGTGGACAGCCGCATCCAACCCGGACCTCGACGACATCACCACCCGCCTCCGGCGTGTGATTCGGCCCCCACGCCGCCGAAAGTAGGAATGCTCTTCTGGCCACGCAGATCGGCAGCTTTGCGCTAACTGTCGGGGAGCTTGAGCCACAGGACCCGCGACCCCTCGGTGCATTGTCTCGCGACGCCCTCACGTTCGAGGTCCCACAAGGCGAGCTGGATGCGACCGGACGACAGACCGAGCTGCTGCGTTAGATCGGGCACCGTGCGACCGTCGCCAGCGCGGAGTTGCGCTACGACCTTCCGACGCACAATGCGCTGGAGGCCGATGCGGTTACGGACCTTCCACACGCGTACCCGCCACGGTTCCGAGCAAGCCCACACGAGCGCACTGTGCCCGGTAGGTGTGCTCCGGTCAAGGCCTTCGGAACCAGGACATGGGACGCACGCTCTGAGCCGAGCCGCCTCATCCTGAATGCCGAGAGCCGTGTGAAGACTCCGGCTGCAACGTGTGAAGCCGCTCTCCCTGACCACTCCTCTCGGCCTGCCTGACATGCGATTGTCGAAGAATGGGAACACCTCATTCGTTCCGCGGCTCCTCGGTCGGTGCCGGGCGGCGAACTACGCTCGCGGCGGCGTCGAACGGGCAGGGGGCGGTCGATGGAGTTCCTTCAGCGACATCGGTGGGTACGGCGGCCGCTCACCATCGGAGCGGTCGTGGTGCTCGCTGTCGTGCTGCTCGGCTTCCTGCCGGTGTGGCTCATCCTCGTGGCGTTTGCCTCGCGGTTCTTCCCCGGCAAGTGGCGGCCGTTGCGGCTCATCTGGTTCGGGTTCGTGTACGTGCTGCTCGAGGTGGCCGCGTTGGCGACGTTGCTGTGGTTGTGGCTGGTGGCCGGTGTCGGCATGCGGCTCGATTCGCCGGCATCGCAGCGACGCCACCACCGACTGCTCGCCTGGTTGCTGCGCCGGGTGGTGCGCAGTGCCGAGTTCACCTTCGGGCTCCAGCGCGCCGACCGCGCCGACCTGCTGGCCACTGTCTCTGCCGACACGCCGGTGGTGGTGCTGAGCCACGAGGCGGGCGCCGGTGTGTCGTTGGCCGTGCTCGACCGGCTGCTGAACGGCACGCCTGCGCGGCGGGCGCGGGTGGTGCTGAAAGACCTCCACCAACTCGATCCGGCGGTCGACCTGCTGTTGCACCGCACCGGCGGGGTGTTCGTGCCCGGTGGGCGCGACGATGTGGCGGTGCTGGCTGCCGTGTCGCAGGCGGCAGCGCTCACCGAGGCCGGCGAGGCACTGGTGCTGATGTCGGGCGACGGCGTGGCGGCCGACGAGCGCCTGTTGCCGCCACGCCTGCCTGCCGCCGAGGCGGCGCTCGCTGCGCTCCCCGGCGCCGAGGTGGCCGTGGTGGGCCTGGCCGGTCTGGAGGGGCTGTCGACGCCCGGTGAGGTGTGGCGCAGCATGCCGCACGACACGGTAGTGGTACCACACGCCGTCGTGGCCACCTCGGTCGACCTTCCCTCCACCGACGACCGCTCGACCTGGCTGACCAGTGCCTTCGCAGCCGTGGGCGGCAGCCTCGTGGCGGAACAGCGTGTCGACCGCGACACCGCGGTACCGGTTGCCGCCTCGCAGCGCACGGGTCTGTTGAGCCGTCTGGTGGCCCCGCCGCTGTGGGGTGGGGTGCTGCTGGCCCTCGTGTTCTGGTGGTACTCGCTGCGGCCCTCGATGCTGCCGCGCACCTGGCTCATCCAGGGGGCGGTCAGCGGTATCTGCATCGCTGTCGGCATCGGTGTGGGCGGTCTGCTCGACCGGGCGGTGAGGCGCGTGCTGCGGGTGAAGCGCCGCAGCGTGCCGGGGGTGTGGGCCGAGCGGGGCACCACGGTGCTGACGGGCCTCGTGCTGGTGGCGCTGGTGGTGGGGCCGTGGCGGTGGGTGCGCTGGCAGCAGACGCAGCGCTCGCTGGTGGCCATGCCCCGGCTGTCGGCATGGTCGATCGTGCCGATGCTGCTGGCCACTCTGATAGTCACCGTCGTGCTGCTCGCGCTCGGCCGTCTCATCGCCCACGCCGTCATCGCCCTCGACCGGGCATGCGTGCGCCTGCTGCCGGCGGCCATCGCTCGTTGGGTGGCACTGGGCGTGGTCATCTCGCTCGTCACTGCCGGGGCACTGGTGGGGTTCCGCCAGTTCGGCATCTGGGCCGATCAGAACTTCGGAGCGCTCGACAACGGCACCGACCCGGGCGTCGAGCAGCCCACCACATCGTCGGTGAGCGGTGGCCCCGGCTCGCTGGTTCAGTGGGACACGCTGGGCAAGGAGGGTCGGAACTTCGTGGCCGGTGCTCCGACCGTCGAGCGGCTTCGCGAGTTCGCCGGGGGCGAGGTGATGGAGCCGGTGCGGGTGTACGTGGGGCTCGACTCGGCGCCCACCACCGAGGAGCGGGTGGCCCTGGCGGTCGACGAACTGCGTCGCACCGGCGCGTTCGACCGGCAGGTGCTGGTGGTGGCCACGCCCACGGGCACCGGCTGGATCGACCCCGATGCTGCCCGCACGATCGAGTACATGTACGGCGGCGACACGGCCATCGTCGGGGTGCAGTACTCGTTCCTGCCCAGTTGGATCGCCTTCCTGCTCGACACCAAGAGCCCGCCGGTGCTGGGCAAGGCCCTGTTCGACGGTGTGCACGCGGCATGGGAGGCGTTGCCGGCCGACCAGCGGCCGAAGTTGGTGGCGTTCGGTGAGAGCCTCGGGTCGCTGGGCGGCGAGGCCGCCTTCGCCGGCGACGACCTGCATGCGTCGATCGAGTCGATCACCAGTCGCACCGATGCTGCACTGTTCACCGGGCCAACGCGCGGCAACCCCATCTTCGGTGCGGTGGTGGCCGAGCGCGATGCCGGGAGTTCGTCGTGGCGGCCGGTCGTGGCCGCCGAACCCAACCTGCGGATGACCAACCGGGTGTCCGACATCGTTGCCGACGACAGCGGATGGCAGCGCCCACGGGTGCTGTACGTGCACCACCCCTCCGACGCCATCGGCACCTGGGGCCCCAGCACGCTCGTGGAGGAACCGGGCTGGGTGGCGAAGCCTGCGGCCTACGACCTGTCGCCCGACTCCGACTGGTTCCCGTTCGTCACCTTCGTGCAGGAGACGTTCGACCTGATGAACGGGTTCTCCGCATCGCCCGGCTACGGCCACGACTACCGCACCGACTTCGCCCACGCCTGGACCATGTTGGTGCCGCCCGCCGGGTGGACGGTCGATGACGCCGACCGCCTGCGGGCGTTCCTCGGTATCTGATCGTCGTGCGTCGACCTGTGCTGTCGGACCGCGCCTGGCTGGCCGTGACCGTGGTGGTGCTGGGCACCTACGACGTACTCCGCCGTCTGGTCATCCCCGACGGAGCGCACTTCGTCACCAACACGGCGATGATCGGTGTGGTGGCGGCGCTCGCCGTGGGGGCTCGGGCGACGCGACGCGAACTCGGCCTCGAACACGAGCGGGTGAGGTCGGGTCTGCGCCTCGGTGGGCTGGCTCTCGCCGTCGTCGTGGTGACCGTGCTGTGCGCCACCGCGGTGTCGGACGACCCGCTGGGTCTGGGCGCAGGGCGCACCGATCTCGGGACGAGCGCGTTGCTGTTCCAGGTGCTCGTGGAGATCCCCATCGCCACGGTCGTGTTCGAGGAGTTGGCGTTCCGTGGTCTGGTGGTGGCGTTGCTCGAGCGCATCTGTGCACCGCGTGCGGCCATGGCGTGGTCGGCCCTGCTGTTCGGTCTGTGGCATCTCGGCCCGGCGTGGCCGGGTGCCGACATCGCCGGCATCGGGCGGGCGATGGGCATCGTCGGTGCCACCGCCATCGCCGGGGTGGTGCTGCACCTGTTGAAGCGCCGCAGCGGCAGCCTGGTTGCACCGGTGATCGCCCACTGGGCCACCAACGGTGCGGCACTGGCGATCGTCTGGCTGATGGCCCGCTGAATCGGGGCGGTTCGGCCCGCCGGTCATCGGTCGCCCTTGCTCTACAGTGCGGTCATGGACGAGCCGGTCGGGGGGCCGAGCACACGCGGCTGGTCGCGTCGGCGGCGCTGCGTGGCCGCAGGCATGGTCGCGTTCGCCGCGGTTGCGCTGACGGCAGTGCTGGTGGCGCACCGGTGGGGCAACTCCACGACGCCGGTCGAGGTCGACGAGGTGCTCGCCGGCTTCGCCACCAGCACCTCCGCCTCGCCGGCGACGAGTGCCACCGTGGTCACCCCGGTCGGCACCACCAGCGTCACCAGCGTCGATCCCGTCGAGGCGACCGTCGTGTCGCAGGGCCCCACCACCACGGTGGCCGTCGCAGCGCCCATGCCCGCAGTCGGCGTGTACCGGGTGGCCAGCAGTGGCAGCGAGGGCATCGACGTGCTCGACAAGCCGACGCACCTCTATCCCGCGGAGTCCGCACTGGTGGTGACTGCCACACCGTGTGGCCGCCGCTTCGAGTGGATGCCGCTGGAGGAACGCCGCGAGTGGTTCGAGGTGTGCCTCGACGGTGGTGGGGTGCGCCTGGCGCGCTACGGCGGCTTCCACACGTTCTTCGGGCAGGACGACGAGCGGTCGCAGGAGTGCGGCGACGACGCCTGGCTGGTGCCCCCCAGCGGGGCCCTCGGCACAACGGTCGCGGTCACCTGCGCAGGTAGTGGCATCGTCGACCAGCGCACCGTCACCGTGGAGCGGCGCGACGTCGTGGTGCTCGATGGCGTATCGGTACCGGTGACGGTGGTGCGCACGCTCATCGTGGGGAGTGGCTCGACCCGCGGCGACTCGACGCGCGAGTTGTGGCTCACCGACGGCGGCCTGCCGGTGGTGTGGGCCGACGACGTCACCGGCATCTCCGACTCGGCCGTGGGCACGGTGAACTACCGCGAGCAGATGGAGCTGCGCCTGGTGTCGCTCGATCCGCTGTAGGCGGCCTCGGTCCTTGCTCGGGCCCGTCCGGTGCGCTCAACTACAGCCATGGCTGATCTCACCGGACCCACCGTCGAACTCCTGCAGGCACTCATCCGCAACGAGTGCGTGAACGACGGCACACCCCAGTCGGGCCACGAGACGCGCAACGCCGAACTGCTCGGCGGCTACCTCGAGGGTGCAGGGGTGGGCATCGAACAGTTCGAGTCGCTGCCCGGGCGCGGCTCGGTGGTGGCGCGCATCGAGGGCAGCGACCCCACGGCACCCACGCTGTGCCTCATGGGCCACACGGACGTGGTGCCGGTGAACCCGGCCGGCTGGAGCCGCGACCCGTTCGGTGGCGAGTTGATCGACGGCGAGGTGTGGGGCCGTGGTGCCATCGACATGCTGAACGTCACCGCGTCGATGGCGGTGGCATTCCGCGAGTTGGCGCGCAGCGGTTGGAAGCCGAAGGGCACCCTCGTCTATTTCGGCGTCGCTGACGAGGAGGCGGGTGGCCACTGGGGCGCCGAGTGGATGTGCGAGCAGCATTGGGACGCCATCCGTAGCGACTACGTGCTGACGGAACTCGGTGGCTGGTCGAACGTCGGCGCCGACGGCGTCCGTCGAGTGGTGGTGAACACCGGTGAGAAGGGCATCGCCTGGCGGTCGTTGCGGGTGCGAGGCACCCCGTCGCACGGCAGCATGCCGTTCGGTGCCGACAACGCGCTGGTGAAGGCGGCCGAGGTGGTGCGCCGCCTCTCGCTGTACCGTCCGCAGGCCCACATCAGCGATGTGTGGAAGGCGCAGGTGGCGGTGATGCGGTTGCCCGACGAGATGAAGGCCGGCCTGCTCGACCCGGCGCGCATCTGGTCGACCATCGAGCAGCTGCCCCCCGCTGTGGCTCGTACCTGCCACGCTCATACCCACACCACGTTCTCGCCCAATGTGGTGCACGGCGGCCAGAAGACGAACATCATCCCCGACCTCGTCGAGATCGAGGTCGACATCCGCACCGTGCCCGGCACCACCCAGGCCGATGTCGACGCCCACCTCCACGAGGCGCTCGGCGACCTCGCTCATCACGTCGAGATCGGCCGACTGCAGCAGAACGACGCCACCGAGTCGCCGCGCGGCAATGCGTTGTGGGATGCGCTGGCGTCGGCCACCCAGGTGGCCTATCCGGGCGCCGACCTCATCCCCGGCCTCATCGTGGGCGGTACCGACGCCCGGTTCTTCCGCGAGCGCGGTGCCGTGGCCTACGGCACGGGGTTGTTCTCGCCGTCGGTGACACTCGAGTCGTTCGGTACCCGCTTCCACGGCAACGACGAGCGCATCGACACCGAGTCGCTCGGTCTTGCCGCCGACTTCTGGGTGCACATCGCGCGCACCATTTGCGGCTGACGCCACCCGCACGGGTGTGCGGCGTGACGCCGTCGATCAGTTCGGGTGGTCGTGGTCCTCGTGGTCGTCTTCCTCGATGGCGTCGAGGAAGGCGTCGACGTCGGCCTCGTCGCCACCGATGAGCCAGAGGACCTCCTCGCCGGTGTCTTCGTCGAGCCAGGGGAGCACCCCGTCGACAGGGAAGCGATCGACGGTGATGGTGGCCTCGTCGTCTTCCACCGGCGCCACCAGCGCCAACTCGACCTCGAGGTCGGGCGACTGGTCGCGGAGGATGTCGAGCAGTTCACGGACGCGCATGATGGTGCCTTTCGGGGACGGGAAGGATCAGTGGTCGAGCCAGGTGGGGGCGCGATCGAGCAGGTACAGGCTCACATCGCGGCAGCGGATGAGGGTGTCGCAGAACGCCTCTTCGTTCCCGGAGTAGACGTCGGACAGTTCGACGGTGATGCGGGCCACCAGCGACAGGCTGCGCTCGGGGGCGTCGGTGACGCTGGCGAACGAGTCGATGGCCGACACCTCGACCGGTAGATCGGGGCCGCCCACGCCGGCGATGTCGGTGGCCAGCACCAGCAGGTCGGGAGGACGGGGGAGCGGCGGCAGCGTCCAGGTGAACATGAGCGGGAACGAGAACCCGAGCGGCGGATCGTCGTCGGGGTCGTCCATCTTCATCACCTCGTCCTCGAAGCCGAGCAGGGCACGAGGGTCGACCTCGAGCGAGAGGTGCAGGTCGATGGGGCCGTTGCAGGCCTCCTCCGGGTGGAGATCGACCTCCCACAGCTGGCGCAGCGAATAGGTCTCGACGAAATGACGCTCGTCGTGGACATGGAACCCGTGGTCGATCGCGTGGCTCTTCAGGTCGGCCACGAAGCCGGCGACGTCGATGACGGCCACGAGGTTCCTTTCGGCGTGAGGGGCACTGCTGCCCGGTGCGATGACACTACCGTGCAGGGGCGTGGTGACCGACCGACTGAGCCTGCTGCACGATGCTGCCGATGCGGTGGCCGCTGCACTGCGCGTCAACCGCGAACACGGGTTCAGTGGGCTGCGGCCCGGGCAGTACGTGCTCGATCTGCGTGCCGACGACGCGGCGCTGGCCGTGTTGCGCCGGGCCGGGGTGGGCATCGTGTCGGAGGAGAGCGGCGTGCAGCCCGGCACCGGCACCGAGTGGGTGATCGTCGACCCGGTCGACGGCTCCACCAACGCCAGCCGGGGCCTCCCGTGGTTCGCCACGTCGCTGTGCCTGGTCGACGAGTTCGGCCCGGCCGCTGCGCTGGTGGTGAACCAGGCCAGCGGGGTGCGCTTCTGGGCCGAGCGTGGCGGGGGAGCCTGGTGCGACGGCCAGCGGTTGACCGGTTCGGGTTGCACCGACCTCGCCGCAGCGGTGGTGGGCCTGAACGGCGTGCCGCCCCGAGCGCTCGGTTCGTGGCAGTCGCGCATGCTGGGCGCGGCTGCGCTCGATCTGTGCGCTGTGGCGGCAGGCTCGCTCGACGGCTACGTCGACTGCGTGGTGGAGGCCCACGGGGTGTGGGACCACGCCGGGGCGACGCTGGTGTGCGCCGAGGCCGGTGTGCCGGTGGTCGACCTGCACGGCCGCGACCTGGTGGTGCTCGACCACGCGGCGCGCCGTACCCCGGTGGCCGCAGCGACGCCTGCGTTGCTCGACGCGCTTCTCGCTGCGCGCCGCACCTTCGCCTGAGCGGTCAGTCCTCGAGCAGGCTGCGCAGCATCCACGCCGCCATCTCGTGCACGGCGAGTCGCTGGGTGAGCAGATCGGCCGTCGGCTCGTCGTTGGCGGCGTCGGCCAGCGGGAAGATGCTGCGCGCAGTTCGGGCCACGGCCTCGTGCCCCTCGGCCAGCCACTGCACCATCTTCAGCGCCTTCGGCGGGGTGGCCGGTGCGTCGGGCAGCGAGCTGAGCGCGGCGAACTGGGCGTACGAGCCGGGTGCGGTGTGGCCCAGCGAGCGGATGCGCTCGGCGATGGGGTCGACCGCGTTCCACAACTCGGTGTACTGCTGCATGAACATCGTGTGCAGCGTGTTGAACATCGGGCCGGTGACGTTCCAGTGGAAGTTGTGGGTGGTGAGGTACAGCGTGTAGG
>JBIIDH010000121.1:0-9233 GCA_044238435.1 Ilumatobacteraceae bacterium
CGGCGCAACCGCATCCCTGGCCAGAAGTCGGAAGTCGTCGAACTGGTCGGTCTCTACTGGCACTTCGTCGACGTCGTGTGGATCATCATCTTCACGCTCGTCTACCTGATCCCGTCGTGAGCGAGGCCACCGCCATGAGCACCACCACCGAACACGTCGAGCACGCCGAAGCCGAAGCACACGGCCACCACGACGAGCACTCCAGTCACAAGCCGACCAGCTACTACGTCAACGTGGCGCTCATCCTGGCCGCGCTCACTGCGCTCGAGACGTCGACCTACTGGATCGACTTCGGCCCGTTCTTCATGCCGGCGTTGCTCATCATGATGGCCATCAAGTTCGTCATGGTCGTGTCGTTGTTCATGCACCTGAAGTTCGACAACAAGATCTTCAGCTGGCTGTTCTACTCGGGCCTGATCCTCGCGGTACTCGTGTACTGCGCGTTCCTCGCCTGCTTCCAGTTCTTCTCGAGCTGATCCCCCGGAGGGCGACCATGTTCGCCGACATCACCCCCTTTGCGAACCCGTGGCGGTTCCAGGCCCACCCCGAGGTGTGGCTCCTGGTCGTCTTCCTCGTGGGCGCGTACATCTACATGGCCCGGGTCATCGGCCCGAAGGCCGTTCCCGCCGGCCAGCGCCCCGTGAGCCGGGGCCAGATCGCCTGCTTCGCCGGTGGCATGGCGCTGTTGTGGATCGGCGCCGACTGGCCGGTGCACGACATCGGCGAGCAGTACCTCTACTCGGTGCACATGTTCCAGCACATGGTGTTCAGCTACTTCGTGCCGCCGCTGCTGTTGATGTCGATCCCCGAATGGATGGCCCGCGCCCTGCTCGGAACCGGCCGCACCTGGCGTGTGGCGTCGTGGTTCGCCAAGCCCGTGGTGGCGGGTGTGCTGTTCAACCTCATCGTGATGGTCACGCACATCCCGATGATCGTGAACGCCTCCACCGAGAACGGACCGCTGCACTACGTGCTCCACCTCCTGGTGGTCACGCTGGCGCTGTTGATGTGGACGCCCGTGGTGGGCCCGATCCCCGAGTGGCAGATGGGTCCGGCCGGCAAGTGCATCTATCTGTTCCTGATGAGCGTCGTGCCCACCGTGCCCGCAGGCTGGCTCACGTTCGCCGAGGGCGTCGTGTACAAGCACTACAGCCAGCCGGTGCGGGTGTGGGGCATCAGCGTCACCGACGACCAGCAGTTGGCCGGCGCCATCATGAAGATCGGCGGTGCCGCCTTCTTGTGGTCGGTCACGATCTACCTGTTCTTCAAGAAGTTCGCCGCCGGGTTCGAGGGCGACAACACCTACGTGCGTCGTGGTCGGATCCCGTCGGCCGAGATCGTCGGCAACGACGACCATCCGCTCACCTTCGACCAGGTCACCGCGGCCTTCGACCGCAGCGATCCGCCGCTAGTGGAAGCGGAAGAGACGCCGCGCGACCAGCGGTGACACGACGGCCCACGCGGCCAGCACCAGCCACGACGTACCCGGTCGCTCGCCCATCCCGGTGAGCGCGTCGCGCAGCACATCGGCCAGTGCGCCACTGGGCAGGCCGAGGGCGACGGAACGAAGCACCGACGGCAGCTTGTCGAACGGCACCACCATGCCGCCCAGCAGCAACAGCACGAGGTACAGCCCGTTCTGCGCAGCAAGATTGATCTCGCCCCGCAGGCGACCCGCCATGGTGAGTCCGATCCCGGCGAACGCCACAGTGCCCACCAGCACCGCCGCCAACGCCACCGCCCAGTTCGGTGAATCGGGATTCCAGCCGAGCGCGTAGCTGACCGGCACCAGCACTGCGAACTGCACCATCTCCACCACGACGACGGCCACGATCTTGGCGGCGATCAGACGACCGCGTCCGAGCGGTGTGGCGCCGAGGCGTTTCAGCACGAGGTAGGTGCGCTCGAAGCCGGTGGCGATGCCCAGGCTCACCATCGCCGTGCTCATCACGGCCAACGCGAGCACACCGGGGGCGAGGAAGTCGATGGGGTCGTCGGTGCCGGTGGGCAGCACGTCGACCAGGCTGAAGAACACCAGCAGCATCACCGGGATGCCCAGGGTGAGCAGCAACTGCTCGCCGTTGCGGGCCACCAGCTGCAGTTCGGCACGTACCTGGGTGAGCAGCCGGTTCATGCGGCACCGCCCTGGTCGGCTGCGGCATCGGGCGCCGTGAGCCGACGGAAGACGTCTTCGAGGCGCTGGGCACCGGCGCGCACATCGTGCAGCGGATGACCGTGATCGCCCAACCAGCCGGCCAACTGCGCCATCAGCCGCGGATGTGGCGGTGCGTCGACCACGTACTCGTCGGCACCCACCCGGCTGACGACGAACCCGATCGACGTGGCCATGGCCAGCAGGTCGATGTCGGGCGAACTGCGGAAGCGGATCTCGTCGTGGCCACGGCGCAGTTCGTCGAGCGTGCCGTCGGCGATGACCTCGCCCTTGTCGAAGATGACCACCCGGTCGGCGAGACGCTCGGCCTCGTCGAGCTCGTGCGTGGCGAGCACCACGGCACACCCCTCGGCAGCGAGTGAGCGGATGATGGCGCGGATGGTGTCGCGCCCGTGCACGTCGACACCCGAGGTCGGCTCGTCGAGGAACGCCACCTCGGGCTTGGCTGCCAGCGCCAGCGCCAGCGACAGACGCTGCTTCTCGCCACCGCTGAGCCGGCGGTAGGTGCTGCGCGCCCGGTCGGCGAGGCCCACCTGCTGCACGAGTGCGTCGGGGTCGACGCCACGGTCGTAGAGGCGGCAGTAGTGGCGCACCGTGTCGCGCACCCGGGCGCTGGGGTACGGCCCGCCGTCCTGCAGCATCACGCCCATGCGCTCGCTGAGGCGGGCCTGGTCGAGGGCCGGGTCGAGGCCGAGCACCCGCACCGTGCCGGTGGAGGCCCGACGGAAGCCTTCGCACACCTCGATGGTGCTGGTCTTGCCGGCACCATTCGGCCCCAGTACGGCGGTGACACTGCCGGCGGCCGCGGTGAACGACACGTCGCGCACGGCGACCAGGTCGCCGTAGCGCACTCCGAGTCCTTCCACCACGACCACTGCGTCACCCTGCGTCGCCACGTTGCGCACCCTAACGCCCCACCCCTCCGAGTCCCACCCGCGCCGAACGGGGGGCGAAGGGGATGCCCGGGGGAGCGCGCTCAAGCGCATCAGCAGAGCTGACGATGACAAGACATGCCCCGCTTCTCGATCATCGTCACCGCGCAGGGCGCAGCGGACTACCTGCCCTACTGTCTCGACTCCATCGCCCGCGCCGCCCAGACCATCGTCGACATCGCCCCCGATGAAGTGTGCGAGACGATCGTTGCCGCCCATCGGTGCGACGACGCCACCCTCACCCTGGCCCACCTGATGGAAGCGAGGGTCGTCGAGCACGGCGATGGCCCCGTCTCCGCCACCCGCAATGCGGCCACCGCCACGTCGAGGGGTGAGTACGTCGTGCACGTCGACGCCGACTGCATGCTGCCGATCTGCGCCCTGTCCGACATCGACCTGCATCTCGCCGACCCGTGGTGCGTCGGTGGTGGTGCGGGCTTCGTGCCCGAACGTCGATCGCTGGGCATCGGCCTCGCGGTCGGCGTGCGCCGGCTCGGAATGGCCGTCACCGGTCTGGGTGGCGCGCTGCACTGGTGCCGCCGCGACGACTTCGACGCGATCGAGGGGTTCAACGATCTTCTCCATGTCGGTGAGCAGAGCGACTTCGGACGCCGGCTGCGTGAACACGGCCGGCACTCGGGCCGCCGCTACACCAACCTCGTCGACACGCCGGTGGTGGTGTCGAGCCAGCGCTTCCATCGCTACGGCGACTGGCACCTGCTCGGCAGTCTCACCCGTCGGTCGACGGCGAACGGCCCGCTGTCGCCCGCCAACTGAACCGGCCACCGAAGGTCGGCCGGATTAGCCTGGCGGCACTGTGATCGACGTCCGCCTGCTCCGCACCCAACCCGACCTCGTCCGTGCTGCCCTGGCTCGACGCGGCAAGCCCGATCTGCTCGACCAGGTCGACCAGGCATCCCACCTCGACGAGCAGGCACGCGACATCGTCGCCCAGCGCGACGCGATCCGCGCCCAGGTGAACGAGTTGTCGAAGCAGGTGGGCGCCCTGCGTCGCGACGGGCGCACCGACGAGGCCGAGGCCCGGCAGGCCGAGAGCCGCGCACTCGGTGAGCGCGAGGGGTCGCTCGCCGCCGAGTACGACGCAGTGCAGGCTGCACTGCGCGAGGTGCTGCTGCGCATCCCCAACCTGCCGCACCCCGACGCGCCCGACGGTGCCGACGACCGCGAGAACCCGGTCGTGAAGGGTCCGGTGAACATGCCCGCTGCGTTCGACGAGCACCAGCGGGTTCCGCACTGGGACACAGCGGCGGCCCTGGGCATCCTCGACAACGAGCGCGCCACCAAGATCAGTGGGGCGATGTTCACCATGCAGCGCGGCCTCGGGGCCACACTCGCCCGCGCCCTGTGCCAGTACGCGCTCGACAGCAACGCCGATGCGTTCGAGGAGGTGCGCCCGCCGTCGCTCGTCACCACGGCCACGCTCACCGCCACCGGCCAGCTACCCAAGTTCGCCGACGACGCCTATGCCATCGAGCGCGACGACCTGTGGTGCATCCCCACCGCCGAGGTGCCGCTCACCTCGCTGTACGCGGGTGAGGTGCTCGACGAGTCGGCGCTGCCGGTCCGTCTGATGGCCCACACCTCGTGCTACCGCCGCGAGGCCGGCTCGGCTGGCCGCGACACCAGGGGCATGCTGCGCGCCCACGAGTTCGACAAGGTCGAGATCCTGTCGGTGGCGACGCCCGAGCAGGGCCCGGCGATGCTGCTCGAGATCGTCGACCGGGCCGAGCGGCTCATCGCCGGGCTCGGCCTGCCGTACCGCATCATCGAGATCTGCACCGGCGACATGGGCCAGAGCCACCACCGCAGCTTCGACCTCGAGGTGTATGCGCCCGGGTGCGACAACTGGCTCGAGGTCAGTTCGTGCAGTTGGTTCAGCGACTACCAGGCGCGCCGCGCCGACATCCGCTACCGCAAGACGGGCGAGAAGGGCACGTTCGTGGCCAACACCCTCAACGGTTCGGCCCTTGCCGTGCCGCGTGTGTGGGCGGCCATCCTCGAGAACTACCGCCAGCCCGACGGCAGCGTGCTGGTGCCCGCAGCCCTGCACCCGTACATGCGCGGCCACCAGGTCATCACACCGCGATGACACTGGCGTCGCGGCGCAAGGAGTACGAGACCGCGGGTCTCGACGCGGCCGACCTGGTGGCCGAGCCGATGGCGCAGTGGCACGTCTGGTTCGACCAGGCCACCGAGGCCGGCTGTGTGGAGCCGAACGCGTTCGTGCTGTCGACCGTGGGCGCCGACGGGTTCCCGCAGTCGCGCTACCTGCTGGCCCGGGGCGCCGACGAGCGTGGCTTTTCGTTCTTCACCAACTACGGCTCGGCCAAGGGCGACGAGATGGCGGCCCATCCGCAGGTGGCCATGCTGTTCAGTTGGTTGCAGTTGCATCGCCAGGTGCGGGTGACGGCAACGGTCGAGCGACTGTCGGCCGCAGAGAGCGATGAGTACTTCGCCTCGCGTCCGCGGTCGTCGCAGTTGGGCGCGTGGGCGTCGGCACAGTCGACCGTGCTGGCCGACCGGGCCGAACTCGAAGCCCGGGTGGCCGAGATGGAGGCCCGTTTCGCCCACCTCGAGCAGGTGCCCCGGCCCGAGTTCTGGGGTGGCTGGCTGGCGAGGGTGCACCAGTGGGAGTTCTGGCAGGGGCGCCCCAGCCGGTTGCACGACCGCCTGCGCTATCGCCACGACGGCGACGCCTGGGTGATCGAACGCCTCAGCCCCTGACGCGATACCGCTGCGACTCGGGTCAGTGGGGCCAGGTGCGCACGGCGTGAACCAGGCCGTCGACGAGGCGTTGGGCGTGCGGGGCGAGGCCCGGGCCCTCCCAGTCCCAGAACAGCGGCGTGGTGCCGCGCACCCGGGGCGGTAGTTCGATCTGCACCCCGCGTCGTGCCGGCAGGTTCACCGGGTTGCGCGGATGCAGGCCGCGCAGTTCGGTGGGGATGCGTTCGAGGTCGGTGGCGATCTCGTAGGCGGGCAGGTGGGTACGCAGCGACTCGCCCACGTGATGGGCGAGCTCGCGGTTCTGCCCGCCCACGAGCACAGTGGTGAAGTAGCCCTGTCGTCCGAAGCCGTGCACGGTGATGACCGTGTGCACGTGGTCGACGAACGACTGCATTGCGGGCGAGTGCACCGGGTCGAACTTCGTCGACGGGATGTGGCGCTCCATGCCCTTTGGTTGGTGCACGCCGTAGTAGCTGGCGTCGGTGGCCTCGGCGGCGGCGCGGGCGATGATGTCGGTCATCTCCTCGAGCGCACCGCCGTGGTACGCCATGAACCCGAACCGTCCACGCAGCTCGCACACCTCCTCCACCCCGTCGGTGGCGAGCAACTCGGCGAACGGGCTCATGCGGGGTGTTCGGACTCGCCGCTGGGGGGAACTGCGGATGGGCGTCGCTTCAGGGCAACGGCCGCCACCGCGGCACCGACGATGGCGGCGAGCACGATGGCGACTGCGCCCCAGTGGTCGTTGAGGAAGTTCTGGATACTGGTCTGCCAGCCAGCGACGGCGTCGGTGACCGGGTCGCCGGCCTCGCGCACGTCGACCTGCCAGAAGTACCACAGCAGGTACAGGCCCGACAGCAGCACGAAGGCGCCCGCGAGCATCTCGACGTACTGCATGCCCGACCGCAGCACCTTCAGCAGGCCCACATTGGCCACGGCGAGGGTGACCGTGAGCGCGCTGATGAGCAGCGCCATGCCCAGCCCGTACGCCACGACGTTGGCGACACCGGCGGCGTAGCCCTTGCGATCGGCGGTCTGGAACAGCGTGGCGATGAACAACCCGATGGTGCAGCCGATGGAGGCCACGGCGTAGGCGATGCCGTACACGAACATGGAGCGCACGGTGCGGTCGCGGCCGCCGGCGTCGAGCTTGGGGGTGGCGATGGGCAGGCGGTAGCCGAACAGCATGGCGATGCCCAGCACCACCAGGCCCACACCGATGACGGCGGTGAGGTACTTGGCGTTGGCCACCACCCAGTTGGTGAACAGTTCGGCGATGGCGCCCACCACCAGGAACACGCTGAGGAACCCGGCCGACACCGCCGCGCTCACCACCAGCGCCCTCCGGATGGGTGCCTTGCGAACCCCTGACTCGGCATTCGAGAGGCCCAGGAAATACAGCAGGTAGGTGGGCAGCAGCACGAAGCCGCACGGGTTCACGGCGGCGAGCATGCCGCGGATGAAGCTGAGCGACAGGTTCATGCCAGCAACTCGTCGACGTACTGCTGCAGCGTGGCTTCGTCGAGCACACCGGTCTGGCGCACGATGGTGCCGTCGGCGGCCACGAACAGCGTGACCGGCTGGGTGGCGATGCCCACTGCGTCGGTGAACGCGCCGTCGACGTCGCGCAGCAACTCGTACTGCACACCGCGTTCGCGGGCGAACGACTCGTTCACCTCGGGCACGTCGAGGGTGTTCACACCGACGAAGCGCACCCGGTCGCCGTACTCGGCATGCACTGCGGCGAAGTCCGGCAGTTCCTTCTTGCACGGCCCGCAGGTGGAGTTCCACACGTTGATCACCAGTGGCTGGCCGAGCAGGTCGGCGGTGGCGACCGTGGCGCCATCGTTGGTGCTGAGATCGGCCGCCGGCAGCAGGGTGCCCTGCACCGGCGCGTTGGTGCCGATGGACGGGATCTGCGAGGTACCGGGCTTGGCGAGCACGATGTCGTCGGCGGCGATGCCGTCGGTGTCGCCGCCGCGGCTGAGCAGCCAGCCACCGATCACGCTCACGACAATGGCCACGAGGATCGATCCGACGAAAAGTCGACGATGTCCGGCCATGGCCGAAGGTTACCCTGCGCCTCCTGCCACTCCGGGGGGCGAGTGGCAGGAGGCACGGGTCTGCGGTCGGGGGCTCGTCGAAGCGTCACCCACGACCGTGGGGGGATCAGGCCGAGCGAGCGACGAGGTGTGCCGGGAGCGGCACCTCGTCGACCACCAGGACGGGGCGGGGGTGCTTGGGCGGCCGGCCCCGCGGCCGCTTGTGGGCGACGATGCGGCCGGTGTCGAGCAGTTCGCCACCCCATACGCCCCAGGGCTCGGCACGGTCGAGTGCGTCCTGCAGGCAGATGGCAGTGCGGGGGCACTTCGCGCAGATGGCCTTGGCCCGGGCGATGTCGACCACGTCGTCGGAGAAGAACAGCGGGGTGAGGGTGCCGTTGCCATCAGCGCAGCGTGCCGGGGCGCGCACCGAGGTGATGTCGCTCACGCGGAGATCGGTTGAGGGTTCGAGTGCTACGTACATGGGATGTCGATTCTCTGTGCGGGGAAAAGCGAAAAGGCCGCCGGGATCTGGGATCCCGGCGGCCTCGGAGCGGTTCTGACGCTTGCTACGTCGTTGGGCTTCCGAGGTGCCGGGCGGGGCGCTTGATGGCTGCGTAGCTGGCGAAACGCTTGGCGTTGCCGGACCATGCAGCCGTGGTGGTACCGGTGGTGGCGTCGACCTGGCAACCGTGACCGAGCACGTTCATCGCCGCGGCCAGGCGCGCGTCAGCGGCCACCGGGGCCTGCTGCTGTGCGTTGGTGCGGGGATTCATCTCGGTGGTCTCCGTGGTTCGACGGTGGACGCGTCGGGCGACGAGTCGTTGACAGGCAATCACCATTCATCAGCGATCGTCAACCGAATTACGCGATTTGTTCGTCGCCGGGTCGCGAGGCCGCGTCGGATGGCGGCCAGACTGCGGTCGTGCTCGCTGCCTGGTTCGCCCTGCGACCCTCGCTCGCCGCGACGGTGTTGTTCGTCGTCGGCTGGTCGTGCGGTTGGCTGCTGCTCACTCGTCCGCGCCGGTTGCGGTCGGTGGCGTCGGGTGAACGCCCACCGGTGACGGTGGTGGTGCCCGCCCGCGACGAGGCGGCGGTGATCGGCCGCCTGCTTGTCGCGGTGACGCCACAGCTCACCTCGTCCGACCGGTTGGTGGTGGTCGACGACCACTCGACCGACGGCACCGCCGACATCGCTCGCGCCCACGGAGCCAGGGTGGTCGCAGCACCCGATCTGCCCTCCGGCTGGGCGGGCAAGCCACACGCCTGCAGCGTTGGCGCCGGTGTCTCGGCCGCTGGCGGCGCTGAGGTGCTGGTGTTCCTCGACGCCGATGTGGTGCC
>JBIIDH010000039.1:0-29649 GCA_044238435.1 Ilumatobacteraceae bacterium
CTGGCCCAGCTTCTCGACCGCGTCTTCGTGCGGGTACAGCTCGTTCACGGTGAACGCGCGCACCGTGTCGACGATCATCTGCTGCTCGTCGGTGAGTTCGAACATCATGGTGGGCTCCAGTTCAGGGCTTGGCCGGTGGGAGGCGCATCACGCTGCCCACCTGCGGGGGTTCGGGGAGATGGGCGTGCGCAGCGGCGATGGCATCGAGCGCGGCGGCCACATGGGGGAGGATGGGCGCCGAACGGCCGGCGTTCATGTCGACGTGCACCAGCATCTGCTCGACGACAGCCAGCTGCACGTCGGTGTCGCCGTGGCGCATGTCGTGCAGCAGGTGCACCCGCTTGGCGTCGACGCCGAGGATCTGGGTGGTGATGCGCAAGGGCTCGTGCACCGCCACTTCCTGCATGTAGAGGATGTGGGTCTCGACGGTGTAGAAGCTGTTGCCTGCGGCGCGATAGGCCTCGTCGTCGCCGATGTAGCGGAACATGCGGTCGCTGGCCCAGCCGGCGGCGGTGAGGTAGGCCGCCTCGGTCATGTGGCCGTTGTAATCCACCCAGTCGGGCTCGACCCGGTCGCGGTACAGGTCGAGCGGGGCGCCGGGCACATCGCCCGGTTGCCACGGCGGCGTGGCCGCGGCGGCGTAGCGGCGACCTTCGTGCGCCGCCATCGACGGGCCTGCACCCACACCGGTGGCCCGGAGGGCGCGCATCACGGCGATGATCGAATCGGGGTCGCCGCCCGTGACATCGACCAGTGCCTGGCCGAGGCGGTGCACCTCGTCGGCAGGGGTGCCGGGCGGACACGGCGCCATGCCGATGCTCGCGTAGAACTCGGCGAGAAAGGCGGCGTGCGGACCGTCGGCGAGTTCGACCAGCGGTACGAGGTGGATGGGTGACGTCGCCCGAGCGGTTGCGTCGGTGGCGACGGGTGCGGTGCTGGTGGGAACGGATGCGTCGCCCACCACCTGCACCAGGCGGGCGGTGGCGAGGTGCTGCGCGGTGATGCCGATGACGAGGCGGTCGGGGGAGGCGCCGGGGAACAGTCCCATGCGCTCTGCCGCAGGCCAGCAGTGCTGCACCGCCTGCGGCAGTGTGGGATCATCGGCCACCACATCGAAGCCCGAGGCGAGCAGGCGGGTGGCCCATTCGGCTGCACGGATGCCCGAGCCGACGACGACGATCGTGTCCGACGACATGAACTGAACAGTAGTTCAGGATTGAGGTGCAGCACGATGCCACGACCGCGACTCGACCAGGTGCGCCAGGCGCAGATCCTTGCCGCCGCGGCCGAGGTCTTGTCGGAACGTGGCTACGCGAACACCCGGGTGGTCGACATCGCCACCGCGGCGGGCACCAGCCCGGCGGCGATCCTCTACTGGTTCGAGGGCAAGGACGGCCTGCTCGCCCAGGCACTGGCGATGCGCGAGCAGGAGTTCCACGAGCGCTACACGGCCCACCTCACCGACCTGTCGTCGGCCAGCGACCGATTGCGGGCACTCATCGCCGCGATGCTGCGCCACTACGACTGGGCGCTTTGGATGGAACTGTGTGTGCTGGCGCTGCGCGACAACGCTGCGGCAGCCGAACGCGACCGCATGGACCGGCGGTGGCGGGCGGCGTTGCGGGCCGAGATCCGCAACGGCCAGGAGCGGGGCGAGTTCGTCGCTGGCGATGCCGACCAGATGATGTTCGTGCTGGCCGCTCTGCTCGACGGCATGGCGCCGCTGCTGGCGGTGCGGGCCAAGGGCGTCACCCGCGACCGGGTGGAGCGCACCTGGCTGGCTGAGGCGAGCCGACTGCTGGGCCCTGGGTTCGACGCCTCACCGCTGCGGCCCGACGCGCGACCGAAACGAGTACGAACCGCCCGTTAGGGTGCCGCATGGCCTCGCCGACGTTCACCCTGCCGGCCGACCGGCCGTCATGGCGGGGCTGGATCCATGCGGTCGCCTTCTTCGCCGCCATCCCGGGCGGGGTGGTGCTCATCCTTGCGGCCCAGAGCGCGGCTGCGGTGGTGGGAGCGTCGGTCTACACGGCGGGTCTGCTGCTGGGCTTCGGTACCTCGGCGGCCTACCACCGCCTGGCTCGCAGCCCGCGTGCGCTCACCATCATGCAGCGCCTCGACCACTCGATGATCTTCGTGCTCATCGCCGCCACCTACACGCCGGTGTGTCTGCTGGCGATGCCGCCGGCCTGGGGCATCCCCATCCTGTGCGTGGCCTGGACCGGTGCCCTGCTGGGCGTGGTGATGAAGCAGTTCGCGTTCCAGCGGTTGGCGTTCCTGGAGTATGCGCTCTACCCGTTGCTCGGCTGGATCATCGTCATCGCCGCGCCGGTGCTGCTCGACCGGCTCACCACCGCCGAACTGGTGCTGCTGTGCGCCGGCGGCCTGCTGTACACGGCGGGGATCCCCGTGCTGGTACGCGAGCGGCCCGACCCGTGGCCGCGCACGTTCGGGTACCACGAGATCTGGCATGCCTTCACGGTGTGCGCCGGCGCGTGCCACTTCGCCACCGTCGGCCTGCTCCTGCGCTGAGGCCGCCTACTTCTTCATGCCCACGGAACGGCCGGCCTGCGGCGGATGCGGCAGGCGGTCGTGCACGCGGGCGATCTCGGCCAGGCGGGCCACGATGGCCGGGTCGGCCGGGCACGCCTTGTCGATGCGGGTGTCGACGTGCAGCAGCATGTGCTCGCTGGTGGACACGACGCTGTCGTCGTCGGCGCGGTGCGTGGTGGTGAACAGTCGGAAGCGCTTCTCGTCGTGCGACAGCAGCTGCGCCGTCACGTAGAGGTGGTCGCCCGCCCGGGTCTGCGCCGCGAAGTTGATGTGGCTCTCGACGGTGAAGAAGCTGTGGCCGCCGGCGAGGTAGTCGGCGTCCATGCCGATGTAGCGCAAGAACGCGTCGCCGGCCTCGCTGGCCAACTGGAAGTAGCGGCTGTCGTTGGTGTGGCCGTTGTAGTCGACCCACTCGGTGGGCACGGTGCGCTCGTGCACCCGCAGCGGGCCATCGCCCAGCACGATGCCGGAGTTCTTCGCGGCACCCGACCGGTCGTACAGCTCCCGCTCGTAGGCGGCCAGGTCGCGACCGGCCGCGTAGTCGCGAGTGCGCAGGCCCTGGATGACCGACACGAGGCAGTCGTCGCGCAGCCGCTCGAGGTCGCGGATCGATTCGCCGGCCGCCTGATCGTCGCTCTGGCTGACGATGAGGTCGAGCAGTTCGTCGGTGAGTTCGGGGACGTCCATCAACTTCGTCCACGGCCACTTCAGCGACGGGCCGAACTGGGCCATGAAGTGGCGCATACCCGCCTCGCCACCGGCGATGCGGTACACGAGGAAGGTGCCCATGAAGCTCCAGCGCAGGCCGGGGCCGAAGCGCATCGCGTCGTCGATCTCCTCGGCGGTGGCCACCCCGTCGTGCACCAGCCACAGCGCCTCGCGCCACAGCGCTTCCATCAGGCGGTCGGCGACGAAGCCGTCGATCTCCTTGTTCAGCCGCAGCGGGTGCATGCCCAGCGCTGCGTACACCTCGGCGGCGCGGTCCTTGGCGGCCTGCGACGTGAGGTCGCCGCCGACGATTTCCACCAGCGGCATGAGGTACACGGGGTTGAACGGGTGCCCCACCACTAGTCGCTCGGGGTGGGTCATTCCCTGCTGCATCTCGGTGGGCAGCAGGCCCGAGGTACTGGAACCGAACACCACCTCGGGGCCGGCCACGCGGCTGGCCCGGGTGAGCAGTTCCTGCTTCAGGGCGATGCGCTCGGGCGCGCTCTCCTGCACGAAGTCGACGCCGGTTGCAGCCTCTTCGGGCGTGGCCACGAACGTGAGGGTGCCCTCGGGGGGCAGTTGCGCCATCACCAACTTGCCCATCGCCCGACGGGCGTTGGCCATCACCTCGCCCACCTTGCGCGGGGCCTCGGGATCGGGGTCGTACAGCTGCACGTCGATGCCGTTCAGCACGAAGCGGGCGGCCCAGCCGCCGCCGATGACGCCGCCGCCCAACAGGCCGACGCGTGACAGACCAGGGATGGGGCTCATCGCGTCAGCCGTGCTTCACGAGCTGCAGTTGCTCGCGCACTTCCTGCGGGCCCTTCACGCGCACGTTCATGCTCTCGAGCACCTGCTTGGCGCGGGCGACGAGTTCGGCGTTGGTGGCCTTGTGGCCGGGCCCGAGGTACAGGTTGTCCTCCAGGCCCACGCGCACGTTGCCGCCGGCCAGGGCTGCCATGGCGACGAACGGGATCTGCATGCGGCCGATCGAGAACGCCGAGAACACGCAGTCGCGGGGCAACTGGTTCACCATCGCCATGAAGGTGTTCGGGTCGTCGGGGGCGCCGTAGGCGATGCCCATGCACAGCTGGATCATCACCGGGTCGTCGAGCAGGCCCTTGCTGATCATCTCGTGCACGTACACGAGGTGGCCGAAGTCGAACACCTCCAGCTCGGGGCGCACGCCCAGTTCCTGCACCTGCTTGGCCATCGAGTCGAGCACACCGGGGGTGTTCACCATGATGTAGTCGCCACCCGAGGCGAAGTTCATCGTGCCGCAGTCGAGCGTGCAGATCTCGGGCATCAGCTCGCGCACGTGGGCGAGGCGCTCGGTGGCGCCCGCCATGTCGGTGCCGTCGGCGTTGATGGGCAGCACCTGCTCAGTACCACCCAGCACCAGGTCGCCGCCCATGCCGGCGGTGAAGTTCAGCACCACGTCGACGTCGCTGGCGCGGATGCGCTCGGCCACCTCGGCGTACAGGCCCACATCACGCGAGCCCACGCCGGTCTGCGGGTCGCGTACGTGGATGTGCACCACGGCGGCACCCGCCTTGGCGGCATCGATGGCCGAGTTGGCGATCTGCTCGGGTGTGACCGGCACGTGCGGGCTCTTGCCCACCGTGGCGCCGGCGCCGGTGACGGCACACGTGATGAAGACATCCCAGTTCATGTCGCTCCTTGTGGCTGAACGTGCGTTCAGATTACTTCAGCGGCGGTGCGCCTGACCGCAGCGATGATCTTGGCGTAGCCCGTGCAGCGGCACAGGTTGCCCGACAGGCCGATGCGGATCTCGTCGTCGGTGGGCGAGGGGTTGGCGGCCAGCAGCGCGGTGGCCGACATGATCATGCCGGGGGTGCAGAACCCGCACTGCACACCGCCCTCCTCCAGCAGGTTGCGCTGCAGGGGGTGCAGTTCGTCGCCCTGCATCACGCCCTCGACGGTGGTGATGCGCTTGCCCTGGGCCTGGGCGGCCAGGTACGAGCACGAGTTCACGGGGCGGCCGTCGACCAGCACCATGCAGGCGCCGCACTCGCAGTCGTCGCAGCCCTCCTTGGTGCCGGTGAGGCCCACCTCGGTGCGGATGACGCTGAGCAGGTTGCGGCGCGGGTCGACGGCGACGGGGTAGTCGACGTCGTTGACGGTGAGGGTGAGGGCGACGAGATCGCTCATGATGCGGCTCCGATGCCGAGGGCGCGGTTGACAGGGATGGCGATGTGCTCGCCGGCGGCGCGACGGGCGGCGGCGTGCACGGCGCGGCGGGCCATGACGCCGATGGTGTGGCGGCGATAGCGGTCGGTGGCTCGCAGGTCGCTGATGGGCGTGGCCTGCGCAGAGGCTGCCTCGGCCACCTCGGCCAGCAGTGCGTCGTCGACCGGACGCCCCACCAGCGCATCGAGGCCGTGCACCGCCAAGATGACCGGGGCAACGGCGGTGAGCGCCACCGACAGCGACGCCACCGTGCCGTCGTCGGCAAGGGTGACGGCGGCACCGGCGCCCACGACGGCGATCTCCATCGCGCGGCGGTACTCGAGGCGCACGTAGGCGCTGCTCGACCGCGGTGCCGGGTGCGGCAGGTGCAGGGCGACGCACAGTTCGTCGGCCGCCGCACTGGTGCGGCCCGGCCCCACCCACAGGTCGCCCAGGGCGACGCGACGGGTACCGCGGGTGGAGGCCAGTTCGGCCTCGGCGCCCAGCACCAGCAGCGGTGCGCCGGTGTCCATGGCGGGCGAGCCGTTCATCACGTTGCCGCCCAGCGTGCCCACGTTGCGGGTGGAGGGCGAGCCGACCAACGCACTCGCGTCGGCCAGGCCGGGCAGGGTGGCGGCGACCAGCGGGTGGGTCTCGATGGTGGCGTGCGAGACGAGCGCGCCGATCGTCACCCCGTTGTCGGAGACGGTGAGCTCGCGGAGCGCATCGATGCGGTCGATGGCGACGACGTGCTCGGGCAGCGGGGCCTTGCCTTGACGGGCGCCCACCACCAGGTCGCTGCCGCCGGCCACGGGCTTCGCGCCGGCAGACAACGCGGCGAGTGCCTCGTCGAGGGTGGTGGCGATGTCGAACCTCATGATGCGCCTCCCGGGTGGCCGGCCGTCTCCTGCAGTGCGTCCCACACCCGCTCGGCGGTCATCGGCAACTGCCGCACCGGGCGGCCCACCAGCGCGGCGAGGGCGTTGCTGATGGCGGCGGCGGTGGGCACGTTCGGCGCCTCGGCCAGGCCCTTGGCGCCGCGCGGGCCGGCGTCGGGGGTGGCGATCTGCACGAAGTGAGTGGTGATGGGCGGCGCGTCGGCGCAGGTCTGCAGCTTGTACTCGAGCATCGCTGCGTTGCGCTGCTTGCCCTCGTCGTCGTAGCGGGTGCCTTCGGTGAGGGCCTGGCCGATGCCCATCAGCACGCCACCTTCCACCTGGCCCAGCGCACCCACCTCGTTGAGGATGGTGCCCGAGTCGTGGGCCGTGCTGACGTGCAGCACCCGGGCCACGCCGGTGTCGCGGTCGAGTTTCACCCGCACGGCGTGGCACGAGAACTGCGGGGCCACCCAGGCTGCCATGCCCACATCGCCCACGCAGGCGGCACCCACCAGCGCGGGTGCCGATGGCGGCATCCCCGAGCCGTGGCCGATGAGCAGTTCGCCGCCCTGGGCGATGCCGGCCAGTTCGGCGATGCCGACCGAGGCGCCAGGGGTGCCGGCAACCGAGGCCACACCGTCGGCCAGCACGATGTCGGCCTCGGCCGCCTCGAGGTGGTCGGCGGCCAGTTTGCGCAGCTGCTCGGCAACTTGTTGGGCGGCGGCCACCACGGCTCGGCCGTTGTTGAACAGCGTCTGGCTGCCGGTGGCGCCCATGTCGTAGGGGGCCACCGAGGTGTCCTGGTAGACGAGCTGGAAATCCTCGGGATCCATGCCCAGTTCGTCGGCGGCGAGCTGGCGCAGGGTCATCACCGCACCGGTGCCACACTCCTGGGCGCCGGTGATGATCTGCCCGGCACCGTCGGCGTCGAGTTTCACGTAGGCGCCCGAGGGCACCGAGAAGCTGGGCCACCAGCCGATGGCCACACCGATGGCCTCGTCGTCGGGCAGCGGCTGGCCGTAGCCCGCGGCGGCGGTGGCGGCCTCGATGCACTGCTGCAGGCCGATCTCGCCGTACACCTGGCCGCTGGGGCCCTCCACGCCGGAGTCGACCGCGTTGCGGCGGCGGAACTCGACCGGGTCGATGCCGGCCGCACGGGCGACCTCGTCGGTGTGTGACTCGACGGCCCAGCACGCCTGCGGCGCGGTTGGGGCGCGCACCGAGCCCGAGGGCTGGTGGTTGGTGTAGACGAGGCGGGCCTGCACGTGCAGGTTGGGGATGCGGTACGGGCCGGCCACGTGCATGGCGGCCAGTTGCGAGAAGAACCCCGAGTCGGCGGTGTACGCGCCGTTGTCGACGAGGATGTCGGCGGTGCGGGCGACGATGGTGCCGTCGGCGGCCAGGCCGGTGGTGACGTCGATGACCATGCCCTCGCGGCGGCGGTCGGGGGCGAGGAACTCCTCCCGGCGGCTGAACACCAGGCGCACCGGGCGCTTGGCGGCACGGGCCAGCGCGGCCACGTGCGCCTCGTAGTGGAAGCCGCACTTGCCGCCGAAGCCGCCACCGAGGTGGGGCACGATGATGCGCACCCGGTTGGTGGGCAGTTCGAGCGTTTCGCACACGCCGGCGCGGGCATCGAAGGGCACCTGGGTGGTGGTCCAGATGGTCACCTTCTGGCCCTCCCACTGGGCCACCACGGCCCGCGGTTCGATGGGTGCGGCGTGACAGCCGTCGGCCACGTAACGGCTGGAGACCACCAGGTGGGCGGTGCTCATCGCGGCGGTGGCGTCGCCCTTGCTGATCGACGAGAACGAGGCGTCGTTGCGGTCGCGCACCAACGCGTCCATGGCGCCGTATCGGGCCCAGCCCTCGTGCACGAGGGGCGAGTCGGGTTGCAGGGCGGCCTCGAGGTCGTGCACCACCGGCAGCGGTGCGTACTCCACCACGATGGCGTCGACCGCGCGCTGGGCGATCTCGGCGGTGCTGGCGGCCACAGCGGCCACGATCTCGCCCTCAAAGCGCACCACGTCGCGGGCGAACAGGGTGCGGTCCTGAACGAACGGGCCGAACCGCACATCGGGCACGTCGTCGGCGGTGATGACGGCGAACACGCCGGGCATCGCCCTGGCGGCGCTGGTGTCGAGGCGGGTGATGCGGGCGTGGCTCACCTCGGCGTAGCGGAACTTGGCGGCGAGCACCCCGGTGAGGGTGAGGTCGGCGGTGTACCGGCCACTGCCCGTCACCTTGTCGGGGCCGTCGGCGCGCACGAACCGGGGCTTGGCTGCAGGCTGATCGATGACGGTCATGGTTCGTCACTCTGGCATACGCGACCGAGGGCCCGCAGCACCCGTTCGGCTGCGTCGCGCCCGGCTGTGATGGCCCCTTCCACATAGCCGGGGAACGTGGGTGCGAGTTCGGTGGAGGCGAACGTGATGCCCGACACGCCGCCGCGCAGCACCTCGACGGCATCGCGCTGCGAGTCGTCGACGAGCACGTTCCAGTACCCGCCGCCGCCCCAGTCGTCGGGGCACCAGTCGCGCTCGATGAACGACGTCGGGTGAGCAGCCTCGGGGCCGTACGCCTCCACCAGATGGTCGAGCAGTGTGCGTCGCCGGGCGGCTGCGCCGAGCGAGCGCCACTGTTCGCTGGCCGGGCCGCCGAGGAAGCCCACCAGCATGGGCACGTCGTCGATGGTGGCGTCGCCGACGTACAGCCCGCGGGGTTCCAGCCAGGCGCGGGTGGGGCCCACCTCTGGGTCGGTCCAGAAGGCACGTTCGTAGCGGAGCATGAACTTCATCACCGATCCCGGCCGGAAGGCAGCGGCGGCAGCCTGCACCCGTGCGGGCAGCGGAGGGTGCAGGGCGATGCTGCCGACGGCGCTGGGCGGTACGGCCAGCACGACGTGGTCGGCGGCGACGGTGCCGTCGTCGGTGATGACCGACACGGTGTGCTCGCCCACTTCGACGGCGCGTACCGGACTGGCCAACAGCGGCGGCTGCTGCAAGGTGGCGGCGAGCGACTCGGCGACGGCGTGCAGCGTGCCGGCGACCACGTACTGCAGTTCCTCACCCGTCAGCGGCGTGCGGCGGGCGAGGTCGATGACATGGGCGAGCGGGATGTGCGCGATGTCGGTGCACATCACCCCGTCGTACACCGACCGGGCTGCCATCTCGACGATCGGGTCGAGGCCCTGCGCGGCGAACCACTCCGCCAGGGTCGGAGTCTCATCGACAGGTGGGTCGGGCAGATGCCACATCGCCGTGTAGGCGTGTTCGGCGTCCTCGAACGCCTTCCACACCGCGTCGGGGTCGGCCGTCAGAGCGCCGCCTCCCACCCAGCCCCGACCGCCGCGGTCGTGGTCGACCGTCACCAGCCGACCACCGAGACGATCGATGAGGGCCAGCACGGCGGGCATGTCGTCGCACACGAACTGTCCGCCGGTGTCGACCCGGCGGCCGAACGCGTCGGGTTCGGACTCGACCTTGCCGCCCACTCGTGGACGGGCGTCGAGCACCACCACGTCGACCCCGGCCTCCTGCAGGCGGGTGGCGGCGGTGAGTCCGGCGAAGCCCGCTCCCACCACGGCCACGATGTCGCGGCGCACGGGCTCGTCGGTCATGCCGTGAGGCTAGCCAGACCGGCGTCGCCGGCACCCTGGCGTCGCATCCGCCGCAGCACCAGGCCGGCCAGACCCACGGCGGTGAGGGTGACGACCAGCATCACCGTGGCGAGCGCGTTGAGCGCAGGGGTGGAGCCGGCCCGTGCCCCCGAGTAGATCTTGATCGGCACGGTCTCGGTGGCCTCGCCCGTGGACAGGAACGACGAGATGACGAAGTCGTCGACCGAGGTGGCGAAGGTGACCATCAGGCTGGCGAAGATGGCCGGGCCCAGCATCGGCAGCAGCACCAGGCGGATGGCCTGCAGACGGGTGGCGCCGAGGTCGCGGGCCGCCTGCTCGTACTGGTCGCCGATGGCGGCGAGGCGACCGCGGACGATCACCACGACGAACGACATCGTGAACGTGACATGGCCGAGCAACTGCGTGAACAACCCGCCGGGCAAGCCGGTGTACACCTGGGTGAACACGATGAATAGGGCCACGCCGAACACCAGCTCGGGGGTGACGATCGGCACCAGCATCAGCCCGTTCGACGCGGCTGCCGCCTTCCCCCGCCAGCGTTGCAGGCCGATGGCCATGGCTACGCCCAGCGGCACGGCGATGAGCATGCACAGCACCGCCAGTTTCACGGTGTTGCCCATCGCCGTGTGCAGGGTGTCGTCGTGCCACACCGAACTGGTGGGGTCGCCCCAGTACCAGCGCATCGACGGCGACTGGAACGTCGAGCGGCTCTTGCCCGAGTTGAACGAGATGCGCACGGCCACCAACACCGGGGCGAGCGACCAAAGGATGTACAGCCAGGTCACCGTGGCCAGGCCCGGCGCAGCCCCGGTGCGGCGACGGGGCCGGCTCATCGCGATGCCTCGCGCTGCTGGCGCATGATCGTGACGAGGTAGTACACCATCAGCACCAGGAGCAGCGCCATGAGAATGAGCACCAGCGACGCGCCCACCTGTGGCTGGCTGGAACGGCGCAGGTAGAACTCGATCTGGTTGCCGATCATCTCCACCCGCGGCGAGCCGCTGGTGAGGTAGGTGTTGGTGTAGTAGTCGCCGAACATGGGCAGCACGGTGATGACGCTGGCGGCCATCAACCCCGGCACCGACAGCGGCAGGGTGACCCGACGGAACGTCTGCGCCGCCGATGCGCCGAGGTCGCGGCCGGCCTCGATGAGTCGGCCGTCGATGCGCTCGAGCGACGAGTACAGCGGCAGGATGAAGAACGGCACGTAGCCGTACACCAGGCCGATCACCACGGCCGGCCAGTCGCCGTCGAGCCAGTTGCGCGGTGTGTCCATCAGGTGCAGCCACTGCAGCACGTCGTTCACGTAGCCGTCGGGTTCGAGCAGGTTGGTCCAGGCCAGCATGCGCATCAGGTAGCTGATCCAGAACGGCAGCACCAGCGCCGCCAGCAGCACGCCGCGCGACCGGCCGGCCTTGCGGGCGGCGTAGTAGGCGACCGGATAGCCGATGACGATGCAGCCCACCAGGGCCAGGGCGACGAAGCCGAACGTGCGCAGGAACACCCTGCCCAGGTCGCCGCCGAACACGCGGTCGAGCACATCGCCCATCGCCGAGAAGTCCCACTGCAGTGGGTTCCACACGGGTACCGGGGTGCGCAGCAGCGGGTCGATCTGGCCGAAGGCCACCGCCACCACGGCGTACACCGGCACCACGAACAGGGCCAGCAGCCACCCCACCCCGGGCAGGGCGAACCCGGCCCACACGCGGGTGGAGCGCCGAACTGTGTGCATCAGGCGCCGGTGCGGAAGGTCGACCAGGCCTGTTCGTAGAGCACGTCGCCGTCGAGGCCGAGCGGCTTGGCCACCAGGCCCTTGCTGATGTCGTCGTTGGTGGGTACGCAGTTGCGCAGGTTCTCGGGCACGTACCCCTGGGCGATCACATAGTCGGCGTCGAGCTTGGTGAGCGCCGGCAGGTAGCCGAGCCAGCTGAAGTTCTTCTCCGACACGTCGTTGTCGAGCAGGTAGTTCAGGTACAGGTGAGCGAGCACCGGGCTCTCGGCATTCGCCAGCACCCCCATGCTGTCGTTGGCGACGAGATAGCGATCCGACGGCGGGTGCCAGAACCCGAGCACATCGGTGGATACGCCCTCGGGCATGTAGCTGAGGGCACCGGTGATGAGGTCGGCGCTCCAGGTGTGGGCGATGGTGGTGGTGCCCTCGGGGATGTCCTTGTAGCCCTCGATGTTCACCTTCACGTTCACCAGGTCGATCAGCGCCGTCACATCGGCGAGGGCCTGGTCGACGACTGCCTTGTCGGTGGTGTTGATGTCGGTGATGCCCTTGCGCAGCATCGCCATGATGAACGCCTCGCGGTCGTCGTCGAGGATCGACACCTGGCCCTTGAACGCGGTGGCGTTCCAGATGGCGTCCCAGCCCTGGGCCTCGATCTCGGCCGGGTCGATTCGGTCGGTGCGGTAGCCGATACCGGTGCCGAAGAACGTGTAGGGCACCGAGTAGGTGGCACCCGGGTCGTACCAGGGGTCGTTGAACGCGGCCAGCGCGTTGGCGGTGTTGGGGATGTAGCTCTTGTTGAGGGGCTGCACGATGCCACCCTCGATGAGCCGACCGATGGTGGTGCTCGCCATCGAGTGGGCGAGGTCGGCCTTCAGTGCGCCGGTGGTGATCTTGCTGATGAACTCGCTGTCGCTGTCGAACGTGGCGATCTCGACCGTGACGCCGTACTCCTTCTCGAAATCGGCCACCACGTCGGGGTTCACGTAGTCGGCGTAGTTGACGATGCGCAGCGGCCCCTTCTCGGGGGAGAGGCCGTCGGCGATCGGTTTGGTCACCTTGCGGCTGCCCGAACCGCTGCTGCCGCCACCGCAGGCGTTGAGCAGCGGGACACCGGCGCCGAGCAGCACACCGAGTTGAGCCGAGCGAGCAAGGAACTGACGACGAGACGTACGCATGGATTCCCCCCAAACTGAATCACCGGTCAGGATAGATCACGCCGGTGGGGCAGAATGACGCCATGGTGCGCCCGATCCCCGACCCGGACGGCATCAGCCAGGCGCGCACGCTGCCAGCCGCCTGGTACGCCGATGCGGACCGGTTCGTGCTCGAGCGCGAGCGCATCTTCCGGAAGGCGTGGGTGTGCGCCGCTGCGCTCGACGATCTGCCGCCCGCCGGGTCGTGGACGTCGATCACCATCGCCGGCTGGCCGGTGCTGCTGATCGTCGACAAGGAGGGCCAGGCACGGGCCTTCCTCAACGTGTGCCGCCACCGGGCAGCGCCGCTGTGCGCCGAGGGCGCGGTGGGCCACGGGTCGTTGGTGCGCTGCCCGTACCACGCCTGGCTGTACCGGCTCGACGGCACGTTGGCGCGGGCCTCGGGGGTGGGTGCCCCGGAGGGGTTCGACCCGGCCGACTACTCGCTCACCCCCGTGCGCGCCACGGTGTGGCGGCGCTGGCTGTTCGTGTGCTTCGACCCCGAGGCGCCGGCGCTCGACCTCGGTGCACTCGGCGCCGCCGTCGACCCGTTCCCCATCGAGGCGCTCGAGCCGGTGCTGCGCGAGTCGCACGTGCGGCACTTCAACTGGAAGGTGCTGCTCGAGAACTACAGCGAGAACTACCACACCCCGTTCGTGCACCCCGAGATCGACACCTCGTCGAGCGAGGACTACCCGATGGTGAGCGACGGGCTGGTGCTGTACGCGTGGGATCGGCCGCTGCAGCCCGCCGACGAGACCGGCCGAATCATGGCCGAGCTGTTGCCCGGCGAACCGGGGTGGGAGCGTTTGGCGACGGCCTCCAGCGACCGTCCCTACGGCGTGGGGTCGTACCTCACCGTGTGGCCGAACCTGATGGTGAACGTGTTCCCCGATGCCGTGCTGGCGATGTGGATGGAGCCGCTGTCGCCGAACACCACGCGGGTGGAGCGCCGCCTCTACGCCGCAGCGGGCACCGGCACCGCTGCTCGCGACCGCATCATCGAAGCCCACCGCCTGGTGCACGACCAGGACATCGAGATCTGCACGATGGTGCAGCGGTCGCACGATGCCGGCCTCGATGCGAACGGGGTGCTCGCCACGGTGGAGGAGCGCGGCGTCTACTTCGTGCACCAGCACCTGCGCAGTGCGTTGGGGGCGTGACGGCGATGATGAGCACGGCGATGATCGGCACGGCCATGATCGGCACAGTCGGCGACCTGGTGGAAGACATCGCCGTACGGCTCGACGGGCCGGTGAACCTGGCCAGCGACACCCCGGCTGTCATCCGCCGACGGCGCGGTGGCAGTGCGGCCAACATGGCGGTGAGCGTGGCCCGGCACGGTGGCGCGGCCCGGTTCATCGGCCAGATCGGCGACGACGCCATCGGCACGGTGCTGGTCGACGCGCTGCAGGTCGACGGTGTCGAGGTGGTGGTGCGCCGCGGTGGACGCACGGGCACGATCGTCGTGCTGGTCGACGCGGCGGGCGAGCGCACGATGCTGACCGATCGCGGTGCCTGTGCCGACCTGGCCGACCCCGACCCGGCGTGGCTCGACGGCCTGAGCGTGCTGCACGTGCCCATGTACTCGTTCACGGGCGGTGCGTTGGCCGACACGGCGGCCACACTGGTGGACTGGGCGCACGAGCGGTCGATCCTGGTGTCGGTCGACCTGTCGTCGGAGGCGCTCATCGAGTCGATGGGTGCCGGGGCGATGGCGGCACTGCTCGACCGGTTGCGTCCCGACGTGGTGCTGGCCAACGAACTCGAGGCGGCGGCGTTCGGCGGTCTCGACGCCGTCGCCGCCGTGGCCGGCATCGCCGTGGTGAAGCAGGGTGCACGACCCGCGCTGGTGCACCACCGGGTCGATACGGGTGCGGCAGCGGTTGAGGCCGAGGCCTGGGTGGAGGTGCCGGTGCCCACCGTGCCGGTCGTGCGCGACACCACCGGTGCCGGCGACGCCTTCGCTGCCGGGTTCCTGGGTGCTCTCACGGCCGTGGCCGAGCCGATCGAGGCGGCGCGGGCCGGCCACCGGGCCGCGGCTGCGGCCATCGCCGCGGTGTCTAGCCTCGACCCGTGATCTCGGCCCGACGACTGCTCGCCGCGTTGGTGGCGCTCGCCGCGGTCGCTGCAGTGGCGCCCGGCTCGTCGGTCCCGCCCGCGTACGCCGCCACCCGCTACCTCGACGCCACGTTCGCCGTCGACGTGCAGACCGAGGTGCTGTACGGCACGGCGGTGGCGGTCGACGGCACGCCCGTGTCGCTCGTGCTCGACCTGTACACACCGCGGGGCGATGCGGCCACGAACCGGCCGGTGTTCGTATGGGCCCACGGCGGTGCCTTCTTCTCCGGCGACAAGGGGTCGTCGAAGGACTGGGCGATCAAGCTCGCCCAGCGCGGCTACGTGACGGCCTCGATCAACTACCGCCTCGGAGCGACCCCGGTGGTGGTGCCGCTCGATTCGCAGTACGAGTACGACACCATCAACAACGCTCGCGCTGACATGCAGACCGCGGTGCGCTGGTTCAAGGCCAACGCCGTCACGCTGCGCATCGACCCCGATCGCATCGCCGTGGGTGGCACGTCGGCCGGAGCGGTCACCGCACTCGGGGTGGCCGCGAACGCCGATGCGCCGTTACCTGGCGACCACCCCGACTACTCGTCGGCCGTGTGCACGGCGGTGTCGCAATTCGGGGCGAACGACCCGCTGGTGATCGGGTCGAACGATGCCGGCGCCATCTTCCATCACGGCACCCTCGACACGGTCGTGCCGTTCGCGATGGCCCAGGACACCCGCGACGCGATGGTGGCTGCCGGGCTCGACGTGCAGTGGCACGAGTACGCGGGCGAGGGCCACGGCCTGTCGGCTGCCAACAACGATCTGGCGTTCACGCGCACGGTGCAGTGGCTGTACGCCAAGGTGGCGACGGCGTCGTTCCCGTGTTCGCCGTCGATGCGCTTCCTGCCCCGGCGCCCGGCGGCCAGCAGCACATCGATCGACGCGGCGAGCAGTGGGTCAGCGAACCGCATCGGGGTGGTGTCGCTGGTGGCGGTCGAGAACACGCTGCCCGGCTGGGTGCAGTCGCTGCCCTGCGGCGCAGTGGCGGGAGGGTCGTCGAACCTGAACTCCGATGCGCCCGGCCAGATCCGCGCCACGCTCGCCATCGTGCCGTTCGGTGCCGACGGGCGCAGCTGTATCTACAACCAGGTTCCCACGCACCTCGTCGCCGACCTGCAGGGGTACTTCCAGCCCGGCGCCTTCGACGACGTGCCCGACCAACGGGTGCTCGACACCCGCACCGGAGCGCGGCCCGCCAATGGCTCGCAGACCGAGATCCGCGGGTTGCCGAACCGCACCGCTGTGGTGTCGATCGCGGCCACCGAGGCGACGCGGGCCGGGTACGTGCAGGTGCTGCCGTGTGGCAGCACACCGGGCGGCACGTCGAACCTGAACATCGATGCGCCAGGCCAGACACGAGCGGTGCTGGCGTTCGTACGCTTCGGGGCCGATGGCCGGGCCTGCCTGTTCGCCCAACACGCCACGCACCTGGTGGCCGACCTGCAGGGGTACCTCGGGGCGGCGGCCTTCGACGACATCGCCGATGTGCGGGTGCTCGACAGCCGCGGCGGCCCGACGCCCGCGGCCGGCTCACAGACCGTGGTGCGCGGCCGTCCCGAGCGCACCGCGGTCGTGTCGGTGGTGGCCGACGCCACGACGGGCCCGGGGTACCTGCAGTTCCTACCCTGCGGCACCGCCCCGGGGTCGGTGTCGAACGTCAACACCGATGCCGCCGGGCAGACGGTGGCGGGCTTGGCGTTCGTCCGCTTCGACCCCCGTGGCGAGGCGTGCCTCTTCACCCTCGCCTCGACCCACTTGGTGGTCGACGTGCAGGGTTACCTCGATGAGACATCCTTCTCCGACATCACCGATGTCCGCCTGCTCGACACCCGCACCCGCTGAGGGTGCCGCGGTGGGAGGAGAGAGCTGCCGTCAGGGGCGGGCGTCGATGACGACCGGCTGGCTGTACTGATCGGCCACTTCGGGCCCGAGACCGACCGGTTCGGCGTCGATGCCGAACAGGTTGCGGATCCAGGCCGTGACGGAGTGACGGATGATGGGGAACGTCTCGTCGACCGGTACCGCCGGAGGGATGCAACCGTCCTGGCCGAGGGTCTTCAACTGCGGCTGGGCCTCGAGCAGCGGCCCGAGGCCGGAGGCCTCGGCGATGCCGATGATGCCGGTGCCGCCACCGAAGGTGCAGAAGTCGTCGAACCCGTTGTGGCCCACGCCGTCGATGATCCACAGCCGGCTCGGCGCAGGAACGGCCTCGAACGACGGCCGGGTGCGCTCCTCGGCCGAGATGATCGCGTCGAGCGAGCCGGCGATGAAGAACGACGGCTTGGCAGGCAGCACCTGCGGCTCCACAGTGGTGGCGGTGGAGTCGCTCGAACCGAGGGCAACACCCGAGGCCATCGACACGTAGCCGTCGATGCGCTCGTCGGTGGCAGCGCCGACGATGGTGCCGCCACCTGCCGAGTGGCCCACTGCGACCACGTGCTCGGCGTCGACGCGCCCGTTCAGCACGCTGGCCTCCGATGCTCCCTCGGCCAGCACCAGGTCGAGTGTCTGCAGCAGGTCGTCGACCGAGTCGTTGCGGTCGCCGCTGGCGGTGCCGCCCAGCACATTGGGCAGGTCGCGCGACGGGTGGTCGGGGGCGGCGACGACCATGCCCCAGCTGGCGAGGTGCGAGGTGAGGAACGAGCTCTGCACGCGGATGCCCGTGAAGCCGTGGCTGAACAGCACCACCGGGAAGGTGCCCTCGGCTGCATCGGCATCGCGTGCACCGGCGAAGGTGTAACTGGCCGGGATGTCGGCGGTGAGGATGGCGCGAATGGCTTCCGGAGTGAAGTCGCGCACGTCGTAGCTCACCTCGCCGGTGGTTCCTTCGACGGCCGGGTACCACACCTCCACCTTCGGGCCCTTGGCCAACTGCAGGGTGATGACGCCCACCGGGTAGGGCCCCGGCTCGGTGTAGGCGTTGGCGAGGTCGGCCACGCTGACCGTGGTGGTGGGCGCCTCGGTGGTGGTGGGCGCCTCGGTGGTGGGCGCAGCCGTGGTGCCGGGGGCCTCGGTGGTGGGCGCTGCGGTGGCCGGTGCAGCGGTGGAGTCGACAGCGCTGTCGGTGGTGCTGCTGTCGTCGCTGCTGCACGCGGCGGCAGCGGCCGACAACACGAGGACGAGCGCGACGGAGCGGAGCGGGTGACGGGGGGTCATGGGTCGACAGGGTGGCACAGCGGCCGCGTCCCGCGCCTCTCGTGCGTATTCTGCCTGCACCGCATGTGTCAGGAGGTGGGGATGGACGCCCGCGAGGGAATCGAACGACTGCTGTTCGCATACAGCGACACCATCGACCGGGGCGATTTCGTCGCCACCGGTCGGCTCTTTGCGCCCGAGGGCCTGTACGGCCGGGCCGGTTCGTCGGCCGCCGCCTGTGGTGCCGAGCAGGTCACCGGCGCGCTTGCGGGCAACATCCGCTTGTACGACGGTGTGCCCCGCACCCGGCACTGCGTGTCGAACGTGGTCGTCGACATCGACCCGTCGGGCCAGTCGGCGCAGGTGCAGAGCTATGTGCACGTGCACCACCAGCCGCCCGGTCTGCCGCTCATCACCATCGCGTGTGGCACCTACCGCGACCGGGTGCACGTCGTCGACGGCGAGTGGCGGTTCGCCGAACGCCGGATGCACATCGAGTTGGTGGGCGACATGAGCACGCATCTCGTGCGCAGCACGTTCCGCAACGACTGACCGTAACGACCGACGGTAACGACCGACCGCAATGACTGACGGCTGCGCACGAGCGCACATGGATCGGTGACCTTCGGACCTGCCGAACGGCATGCGCCAACCGGGGACGCGGCCGCTAGGGTGTCGACCGCTCACCGGTTGACGGAGGGCATGGCGACGTGGCCGAGTGGTTCAGGCAAGGGCCTGCAAAGCCCTGTACCCGGGTTCGATTCCCGGCGTCGCCTCCAGCAGTGCGGGCGGGTTCCGTCCTCACCACGAGCGTTTCGACGAGGCGTCAGGCGATCAGCCGGGCGCCTCGTTCGCGTCTGCGCCAGACGTACCCGGTGCTAGCGACGCCGCAGCTCGTGGCGCACGGCCGTGGCATCGGCGTAGATGCTCGCTCGGAAGCCGTCGAGCACCTCGTTGTCTGGGTCGTCTCGGTCGTCTGGGTCGTCTCGGTCGTCTCGGCCGTCTCGGCCGTCGCGGTGCCCCGCGTCGTGGCCGACGTCGTGCCCGGGTGAGAGGGGGTTGCCGTTCCGCGGGTCGAACACCAGGTCGTTCAGGCTACCCATCCCCCCGAAGGCCGCCAGGAGGTGGTCGAGTCCGGCCGGGTCGCCCTGGGCGATTCGGCGCCGATCGCCCTCCAGCCAGGCCGCCCATCCGCGCTCGCCGTGCTCGACGAGCAACGCAGTGGCATCGTCCAACGTCGCCAGCAGTCGGGCCAGGCGCACCTCGAACTCGTCGGCATCCACCCCCGCACACTGCCGTGACGCACCGCGCGATGCAAGGTGTCGGGCCGGATCGGTGGTGGCGGGAGCGTGCATCACGCTGCGGGTTGTCGGCCCGGTGGTGGCCGGCCCGGTGGTGGATGTGCGGTGAGGTGGGCTGCGATGTCGGGCCGCGCCCCACTGGGCGGGTGGCCGTCGGACGGGACGCTGCTGGGTGCCGTGATGGTGAGGGTGCGGTCGGGCGCGAGGTGGAGGTGCCAGCCCAGTTCGTGCACGAGATGGTGGTGGCGTGAACACAACGGGATGAGGTTGCTGAGGTCGGTGGGTCCGCCGTGTTCGAACCAGTGGATGTGGTGGATCTCGCACCGATGGAAGGGCACATCGCACTCGGGGGCTGCGCAGGTGCGGTACATGGCCCGCAACGCACGGCGTTGGCTGCGGTTGGCGGTGCGGATGGTGCGGCCGACCTCGAGCACGGTGCCATCGCCGCGGATGATGACGGGCGTGAACGACCCGCTGCAGAACAGGCGCTGCACCGACGACGGTGGGAGCTCGACTCCGTCGCCGGTTTCGGAGACGCTGTGAGGGTGCACGTGGCCGGTGACGAGCGTGCGACCGTCGACGATGACGGTGATGTCGGCTTCGAGGGGCCGGCGTTGCTGGTGGCCGCCGGCGAGGAGTGCGCCGAGCGCCTCGGCGGCGAGCCGGTTGCGGTTCACCGTGCGGTCGACGAACTGGGCGTCGCGACGGCGTTCGCCGTCGGTGATCATGGCGGCGACCTCGCGGTCGATGGCGGTGAAGACCTGGCTGGCGAGTTCGGGGTGCAGGGCGAAGCGGCCCTCCACCATGCCGGTGGCGGGGTTGTGGCGTCGGGTGAGGTAGGTGTCGCGACGTTGCTGGAGATTGCGTTCGACGCCGGCGCACAACTCGAGGGTGCGGACGGTGGACCGGACGTGGCGGCCGAACTGCTCGGGGGTGGAGTGCATGGCGATGCCGAGCAGGCTGGTGTCGCGATCGAACAGCGTGGTGCGGGTGTCGTCGTCGAGCACCGCCACTGCGGCGGCCAGGGCATCGACGTGTTCGGTGCCCACCTGACCGGCCGCCAGCGCTTCGGCGAACACCGGCACCTGGGCCAAGGTGTCGGCCCGTCGCTCTTTGCGGCGGCCCTCGCCGGCCGACACGCCCCCAGCGCGTACGTGCACATCGGCCGCCGGCGCCGTGCCCAGTGCCGCCGACAGTTCGTTCAATCGCGACGTGACCCGGGCCTCGGTGGCGTCGAGCCAGCCCCGCACCCGGCGCACCTGACCCAACAGCACCGCGCACGCAGCAGGATCGGCGCACGCCACATCGGCTGCGCCCAACACCTCCACCGCTGCGATCACGTCGGTTGCCATGCGCACAGCCAACCAGAGGGGTGTGACACGGCAACGGAGACCACCTCTCTCGGGGCGAGTGGCCCCACCGAGTAGCCATTCGGCACCTGCCCGACCCGACGACGCGACCGTACGGTCGCCGCGTGGCCACCCTCCTGCACGAACGCGAATCCGTCCAGCTCGAAGCCCGTCCGACAGGTCGCCGTCGCGACATCCAGGCCCTGCGTGGCGTGGCAGTGCTCGTGGTGGTGCTGTTCCACGCCGGGCTCGGCACCTCGGGTGGCTACCTGGGTGTCGACATGTTCTTCGTCGTGTCGGGGTTCGTGATCACCAACCTGCTGGTGCGCGAGGTGGGCACCACCGATCGGGTGCGGTTGCGCGAGTTCTGGGCACGGCGTGCCCGCCGCATCTTCCCGCTCCTCGGCGTGTCGCTGGTGGTGGGCCTGGTGGGGTCGGCGCTGCTTCTGTCGCCGGCAGGCACACAGCAGCAGGCAGCGAAGACGGCGACGGCAGCGTCGCTGTTCGGCGCCAACGGATACCTCTACGCCTTCGGTGACGAGTACTTCGCTCCATCGTCGACGAA
This sequence comes from Ilumatobacteraceae bacterium, assembly GCA_044238435.1. Classification (GTDB taxonomy): domain Bacteria; phylum Actinomycetota; class Acidimicrobiia; order Acidimicrobiales; family Ilumatobacteraceae; genus VFMC01. The sequence goes on from JBIIDH010000039.1 coordinate 21,366, forward strand.
TCCATTCCTGCACACGTGGTCGCTGGCGGTGGAGGAGCAGACGTACCTGCTCCTACCCCTCCTGGTGATGCTGCTGTGGTGGGTCGGTCGCCGCTCGGCATCGCCCCGCCGGGCACTGACGGTCGGCCTGGTCGTGGTGTCGGTGGTGTCGTTGGGGTTGTCGGTCGTGTGGTCGTACGGCCTCGGCCCGGCCACTGTTCCACTGCCGGAACGGTTCGCCTTCTACGGCCCGCTCACCCGCCTGTGGGAGTTCGGCGTGGGTGGCCTGCTGGTGCTCGCCGTGCCCCGGCTCGGTCTGCTGGGTGTGCGCTTCCGGCGCAGCCTCGTCGGCGGAGCTGCGGTGGGCATCGTTCTGATGGCCGTCGCCGCGTTCGCGTTCGACGACACCATGGCCTATCCGGGCATCTGGGCCGCTGTGCCGGTGCTCGGCACGGCAGCGGTCATCGCCGCCGGAACCGCACTGCCGGAATGGGGCGAGCGTTGGTCGCCCGCGCCGCTGGTGTGGCTCGGCGACCACTCGTACGGCTGGTACCTCTGGCACTGGCCGGCCATCGTGCTGGTGGCCTACACCTGGCCCGACCACGAGTGGTTGTGGCCCATCGCGGCACTGGTCGCGCTGGGTGTGGCGGTGCTGACACGTGTGTTCGTGGAGGACCGCTACCGCTACGACCACACCATCGTGGGCCGCAAGGCCCTCGGCGTGGCGGCGGTGAGCCTGCTCGTGCCAGCGGCGCTCGGCTTGGCCATCGCTGCAGCCGGCGACAGGGGTTGGGGTAACGGCGACATACAGGTGGCCGTGGCGGCGCAGACGCCCACCCGCGCCGATGCTGACGCGTGCAACTCTGCTGTGCGCACTGCGCCCTGCATCTATCCGGGCGGTGAGGCGGGCACGGTGCTGTTGATCGGCGACTCGCACGCCGGTGCCCTGTCCGACGCGGTGATGCGAGCGGCCGAGGCCAACGGTGCCGACTTCGCCGTCTGGACCCGCGGTAGCTGTCCGGTGCTGATGGGGTCGAGCAAGGACGACGACGGATCGTGCTCTCGCTGGGTCGACGACGTCATCACATGGATGGACTCCGCCCGGCCCGAGGTGCTGATGATCCACACCTCACGCGTCTACGCCGCTGCCGGCGACATCAGCGGCCCTGACGGCACCATGGCCCGCACCGACGACGAGGCCCGCATCGCCTTCGTGGAGGGGGAGCGGCGGGTGGTCGCGGCCGCAGAGGCCCTCGGCGCCCGCGTGGTGCTGGTGGAGGGTGTACCCACCTACCCGGGGTCGGAGATCGAGCGAGTGGCACTGGTGCGTCCGGTCGCGCATGCCCGTGCCGAGCGCGTCGACGACTTCCTCGCCGACACGGCGTCGCTCGATTCGGCGCTCACTTCGATGGCGTCGTCGGCAGGGGCGACGACGGTGGCCAGCTGGCCGCTGCTGTGCAGCACCCAGGTGTGTTCGCAGCGCGACGAGACGGGCGAGTGGTTGTACCGCGACTGGCACCACCTCACCCTGCGCGGGGCAGCGCTGCTGGACGGAGTGCTCACCCAGGCGGTGCGTGGCGCACTGGGCTGACATGCCACCATGGCCGGGTCATGTCGCCCGCCGATTTCATCGCAATTTTCGCCGCCGGCACCGCGGCGGGAACCATCAACACCGTTGTCGGTTCGGGCTCGCTCATCACCTTCCCCACCCTGGTGGCCCTCGGCTACCCACCGCTCGTGGCCAATGTGTCGAACAACATCGGCCTGGTGCCCGGCTCGATGTCCGGGGTCTACGGCTACCGCCGTGAACTGGTCGGTCAGCGCCAGCGGTTGCAGCGGCTGATCCCGGCCTCGTTCGTCGGCGGCCTCATCGGCGCGACGCTGCTGCTCGCTCTGCCCAGCACCGTGTTCCGCCGGGTGGTGGTGGTGCTCATCGCCGTAGCCCTACTGCTGGTGGTGCTGCAACCGGTGGTGAGTCGGCGCCTGGCCGAGCGGCGCCGGGCCGGTGGCAACGGCCATCGCGATGTCACCCTGCCGCTGGTGGGGCTGGTCGGTGCCGTGGGTGTGTACGGCGGCTATTTCGGCGCAGCGCAGGGCATCATCCTCATCGCCATCCTCGGCATCTTCCTCGACGACGACCTGCAGCGGCTGAACGGCTGCAAGAACGTGCTGGCGATGACCGTGAACGCTGTGGCGTCGGTGGTGTTCATCGCGTCGACACGCATCGACTGGGCCGTGGTGGGCGTCATCGCAGTGGGTTCCACCATCGGCGGCCAGATCGGCGCCCGGGTGGGTCGCCGACTCGATCCGCGCCTGCTGCGAGCGCTGATCGTGCTGGTGGGCGCGACCGCCTTGGTGCGCCTGCTCTGAGTCAGTAGCGGGGCTTGGCGAACACCTCGCGCACGAGCGACTCGAAGTGCTCGAGCGGTTCGGTGTGACCGTTGGGGTCGAACGCCACTTGGTCCCAGTCGTCGGTGAACTGCTCGCACAGGGCGAACCACGGCTCGTCGCGGTACTGCTCGCGCAGGTCGGTGCTCATGCCGAAGTGGTTGTAGTAGTGGCGGCCCTGGAAGTCCTGGTGGTGCTTGATCGAGTGGTACACGTCGGGGCGCACGTAGGGCTTCAGCATCTCGGCGGCGATGGCGCCGTGGTTGGGCACGCTGATGGCCTTGCCGATGTCGTGGCACAGCGAGGCCACCACCATCTCGGGATCTGCGCCCGCCTGTTCGGCCAGGGTGGCGGTCTGCAGGCAGTGGGTGAGCTGGTCGGTGGAGAAGCCGTCGGTGATGTCGGCGAGCGAACGCAGCAGGCCCAGCACGCGGTCGGCCACACGGCCCTGGTTGCGTGCGGTCTCTTTGCCGATGACCGCCCACTCCTCGGCGGTCGACTCGTCCATGCGGGTGAAGGTTGCAGCCATGGCGCGAGTCTGCCAGACGTCAACTCGTACGCTGCAGCCATGGCCGACCTGGTGAGCTTCACGCAGATGATCGATGGCACCCGCGACGACTACCAGTTGTTGCACCGTTTGGAACGCACCTACATCGAGGCGCTACCCGATCGGTTGATGGCCGGATTGCGCCGCCTCGGCGACGGCCTGGCGGGGTACCGCGTCAGCCGCCTCGAGCACTCGCTGCAGTCGGCCACCCGGGCCCGCCGCGACGGCGCCGATATCGACTGGGTGGTGGCCGCGCTGCTGCACGACATCGGCGACGAGTTGGCACCCGAGAACCACTCGCAACTCGCTGCCGCCATCATCCGGCCGTACGTGTCGGAAGAGGTGACCTGGGTCGTGACCATGCACGGACTGTTCCAGATGGCGTACTACGGGCAGCACCTCGACCTCGACCCGAACGCCCGCGACGAGTACCGCGACCACCCGTGGTTCGACAGCTGTGTGCGGTTCTGCGAGCGATGGGACCAGGCATCGTTCGATCCCGAGTACGACAGCGATCCGCTCGAGTCGTTCGAGCCACTGCTGCACGAAGTGTTCGCACGGCCAGCCTTCGCCGGTGGGCCTCACTAGGCTGGGGTTCCCCATCTCTGGAGACACGATGCGCACCACGCTCGCCGAGTTGCTCGCCACCCGAGACGTGCTGTTGGCCGATGGCGCCACCGGCACCAACTACTTCGCCGTCGGACTCACCGCAGGGCATCCGCCCGAACTGTGGAACTTCGAGCACCCCGATCGTGTGGCCGGCCTGCACCAGCAGTTCGTCGATGCCGGTGCCGACATCATCCTCACCAACAGCTTCGGTGGCAGCGCTCAGCGGCTGAAGCTGCACCATGCCCAGGATCGGGTGTTCGAACTGTCCGAGCGCGCCGCTCAGTTGGCACGTGGTGTGGCCGATGCCGCACCACGGCCGGTGGTGGTGGCCGGCTCGGTGGGGCCCACGGGCGAGTTGTTCGAGCCGCTCGGCGCGCTCACCCATGACGTCGCCGTGGCGTCGTTCCAGGAGCAGATGCGTGGCCTCATCGCAGGAGGCGCCGACGTCATCTGGATCGAGACCATGTCGGCACCCGAGGAGGTGCGTGCTGCTGCCGAGGCAGCCATCTCGATCGGAGCGCCGTACGTGTGCACCTGCTCGTTCGACACGGCCGGGCGCACCATGATGGGGCTGATGCCGAACGCGTTTGGCGCCGTGTTCGAGGGACTCGCCGAGGCACCGCTGGCCTACGGAGCCAACTGCGGCGTCGGTGCCAGCGACATGCTGGTCACGGTCACGTCGATGTGCTCGGTGCCCCACGCCCCGGTTGTGGCGAAGGGCAACTGCGGCATCCCGCAGTTCAAGGGCACCGAGGTGGTCTATTCGGGAACGCCCGAGTTGATGGCCGTCTATGCGGCGATGGCCGCCGACGCGGGGGCGCGCATCGTGGGCGGCTGCTGTGGCACCACCCCGACCCACCTGGCAGCGATGCGGCGTGCGCTCGACGAGCGGGTGCCGGCTCCGGCGCCCACGGTCGACGACATCATCGCCAAGGTCGGGCCGCTCACCAACTCGGCACCCACCGAGAGTGGCGAGGGTCGCGAGCGCCGCCGTCGGCGCACCGAGTAGCCGGTCTCAGAGCTGGCCGACGCGGCGGGCGCCGCGTAGCAGCGGGAAGCTACCCATTCGCTCGAGGCCGGCGACCGTGGTGCGCATCGCCTCGGGTGGCACCGGGTGACTGATCAAGAAGCCCTGTGCCTTCTGGCAGCCCAGTTCGTCGAGCACGCGGATCTGGCTCAGCGTCTCCACGCCCTCGGCCACCATGTCGAGCTTCAGCGAATGGCCCATGGCGATGATGGTGCGCACGAGAGCTTGATCGCTCGAGTTCTCGGCGATGCCGCGTACGAAGGCCCGGTCGATCTTCAGGCGCTGCAGCGGGAAGCGCTGCAGCAGCGACAGCGACGAGTAGCCGGTGCCGAAGTCGTCGAGCGCCAGTCGCGCGCCGAGGTCGCGGATGGTCTGCAGACGGGCGAGGGCCGACTCCGGGTCAGAAATCATCAGGCTCTCGGTGATCTCCACCCACAATTGTTCGGGGCGCACGCCGGATCGGCTGATCGCTTCGGCGATGATGCCGGTGAGGTTGGGGTCCGACAACTGCCGCGGCGACACGTTCACCGACATCGTCGCATCGGGGCTGCAGATGCCGTCGTCGATCCAGCTGCGCAACTGCGTGAGTGCCTCGAGCAGGGCCCACGCGCCGATGGGCACGATGGTGCCGGTCTCCTCGGCGATGGGGATGAACTCGGCGGGCGACACGATGGTGCCGTCGGCCTGCTGCCACCGCATCAGCGCTTCGAACCCCGACACCTCACCGGTGGCGATGTCAAGGATCGGCTGGTGGAACAGGCGCAGCTCGCGGCGGTCGAGGGCTCGGTACAACGCGGTCTCGACGGCGAGGCGATGCGAGATGCGCTCGTGCATCGAGTCATCGAAGAAGGCCACGCAGTTGCGGCCCGAGTCCTTCGCCCGGTACATCGCGGTGTCGGCGTTGCGCAGCACCTTGTCGGGTCGGGCGGTGATCGAGGTCACCGAGGCCACGCCGATGCTGGCGGTCACGAACACGTCGCCCTGGCCGATGGCGACCGGCTCGCGGAAGATCGACTGGATCTTGTCGGCCAATGGCGCTGCAGCGCTGAGCGTGCGGCTGGTGGGGTCGACCACGACGAACTCGTCGCCCGACAGACGTGCCACCATGGCATCGGTCGGCACCACGCTGACCAGACGTTGGGCAACGATGATGAGCACCTCGTCGCCTGCGTCGTGGCCAAGGCTGTCGTTGATGTTCTTGAACCGGTCGAGGTCGATGAGGAACACCGTCGGCTCGCGGTCGGGGCGCCACAGTTCCATCGTGTAGGCCTGCAGTAGTTCCAGCACGGCCGGACGCGACGGCAGGCCGGTGAGATCGTCGATACGGGCCTGCTCGAGCAGGCGCTGCTGGGCGCGGGCGTTGGCGCGTACCGACTCGACCACCCGCCATGTCACCGCGCCGGTCAGCACGGCTGCCGAGAGCGCGCGGATGACGACGTCGGTGGTGTCGTTCGGTCCGGAGACGGCGATGACGACGAATGGGATGACCAGAGCCAGCGTGGTCACCACCAGGCGCACCGCGAGGCGCTGGGTCGGGGCCCGCGGCGTGGGGTCTTCGCGGCTGGCGATGCTGGGATGCAAGAACGCGGCCGACACGCAGACGTAGGCGACGATGTAGCTGGCGTCGGCCAGGTGCAGCACCCACTCGCCGGCGTAGCCGGCGTCGACGAGGGCGTACGAGGTGTCGCCGACCAACATGGCCAACACGCTCGAGGCGATGAACAGCGTGGCGGGCGAGCGGCGGCCCGTGCGGAACACGTACAGGCTCATCAGGAACAGGATCACCGCGCCGGCCGGTTGGTAGAAGCCGGCCACCATCGACACCAGCAAGCCGTCGTCGCTGCGCTCGAGCGTCGGTTGGATGAACACCACCCAGGTGACGAGCCACGCGCCGAGGCCGATGATGAGGCCGTCGACCATCACGGCCGAGGCGCGTGCCAGGCGCTGCTGGCGGACGAGGATGACCAGGCAGCCGATGATGAACAGGGCCCCGACGAGTTGCAGGAGGCCACCGGCGAAACCACCGATCACGCCGGCCAGTGCGAACAGGGTGCCGATCAGGCCCAGGCTCAGCACGAGGGGCTTTGACGTGCGGTGCACCCTGCGGCTCACCACCACGGCGAACAGCACCTGCAGCGCGCTCACCGTGTAGACGACGTCGGTGATGGCGCTGTCGAGCACGAACGTCGACACTGCGGCGAGCGCGCCGACGATCAGCAACAGCCTGATCACTCGAATGGAAGTAGTCGCCACGGGGAGCCTCGTACCGTCGATGGACCCCAGTCACCGTCCGGTGTAGACAGCGACATGCAAGGAATGTTATTTTCCACCACAAGCGGAGGTCCCGTTCGGGGGCGTCGTTCGCCGTTCCCGAACCGTTGTTGTTCGAGAGGCGGCCACGTGTTTGTCACCCAGCATCGAGGTGTGAGCGATTCATCGTTGATCGACCGCCTCTGGGAGCACTACGAGCGCTGCTACCGCCATACGGCGGAACAGGCGCCCACCCGCGAGATGTTCTTCCGCCACGAGTTCGACGACGTGCTCCGCGACGCCACCAACCGCACCTGGGTGGTGTGGGAGGGCAACCAGCCCATCGGCAGCACCGTCATCGCCACCGATTTCGCGGCGACGCGGTACCTCAGCCGCGCCTACTTCGAGACCCACTATCAGCAGCAGACGCTCGACCAGCGGGTGCACTACATCCTCTGGGTGGTCATCGACCAGGCGTGGGGGGCCAAGGGTGCATTGGCCCGACTGGCCCGCGAGTCGCTGGCGGTCGAGGCGGCCGAAGGTGCTCTGCTGGTGTTCGACGCCCCCGCGTCGAACCAGAAGGCCGACACCGGCGGTCTGGCCGAGATCATGTCGAGGATGGCGGCCATGGTGTCGCGCGGCACTGCGGTCGACCTCGTCACCGTGCAGCGCTACTTCGCCGCCGACTTCGCGCAGGGCGTGCGCTATCGCGAGCAGTTCGACCAGGGCACCGAGGCCGTTCCGGCCTAGTCACCCGCACCCGGTGAGGATTCGCTAGCCTCATCGGTGCCACATGACCTCCACCACCACCGCCTACACCGTCGTCGTTCCGGGTACCCACCTCATGTCGGCCCTCTGTGGCCCGCGCGACGTGTTCCTCCGCCAGGTCGAGGCCGCGTTCCCGGGTGCCGCCATCGTGGTGCGCGGCAACGAGGTGCACCTCGACGGCCCGGGCGCCACCGTGGCCGGCCGGTTGGTGGAAGAGCTCGTGCTGCTGCTGCAGCGCGGCCAGCACCTCGACGAGGCCAGCCTCGCCCGCTCCATCGACATGGTGCGCAACGACGAGCGGCCCAGCACCGTGCTCACCGACGATGTCCTGCGCGGTGCAAAGGGCAAGGCGGTGCGACCGAAGACGGCCGGCCAGAAGCGCTACGTCGATGCCATCCGGAACAACGTCATCACCTTCGGTCTCGGCCCGGCCGGTACCGGCAAGAGCTGGTTGGCAGTGGCGATGGCGGTGCAGGCACTGCAGTCGAAGCAGGTGCAGCGCATCATCCTCACCCGGCCTGCGGTCGAGGCCGGCGAGCGGCTGGGCTTCCTGCCCGGCGACCTGATGGCGAAGATCGATCCGTACCTGCGGCCGCTCTACGACGCGTTGTACGACATGGTCGAGCCCGAGGGCGCTCAGAAGATGCAGGAGCGCCAGGCCGTGGAGGTGGCGCCGCTGGCCTTCATGCGCGGCCGCACGCTGAACAACAGCTTCA
>JBIIDH010000211.1:0-2531 GCA_044238435.1 Ilumatobacteraceae bacterium
TCGACGTTGCCGGTGCGCTCGCCGTTGCCGAACAGCGTGCCCTCCACCCGGTCGGCGCCGGCCATCACGCCCAGTTCGGCGGCGGCCGTGGCCGTGCCGCGGTCGTTGTGGGGGTGCAGGCTGATGACCACGCTGTCGCGGTTGCGCACGTGCCGGCCGAACCACTCGATCACGTCGGCGTACACGTTGGGCGTGTAGCACTCGACCGTGGCCGGCAGGTTGAGGATGAGCGGCCGCTCGGGCGTGGGTTCGATCACGTCCATCACCGCATGGCACACCTCGAGCGCGAACTCGGGCTCGGTGAGCGTGAAGCTCTCGGGCGAGTACTCGTAGCGCACATCGGTGCCCTCCAGGGTGTGCTCGAGCTTCGTGCACAGCCGGGCCGCGTTCACGGCGATGTCGGTGATGCCCGCCTTGTCGAGGTTGAACACCACCTCACGCTGCAGCGGGTTGGTGGAGTTGTAGAAGTGCACGATGGCGCGCGGGGCGCCGCGCAGGCACTCGTAGGTGCGCTCGATCAGTTCCTGGCGGCTCTGCACCAACACCTGGATGGTGACGTCGTCGGGGATGAGGTCTTCCTCGATCAGCTGGCGGACGAAGTCGTAGTCGGGCTGACTGGCAGAGGGGAAGCCGACCTCGATCTCCTTGAAGCCCATCTTCACCAGCGCGTCGAACATGCGCCGCTTGCGCTGCGGGTCCATCGGGTCGATGAGCGCCTGGTTGCCGTCGCGCAGGTCGACGCTGCACCACAGCGGTGCCTGGTCGATGACACGGTCGGGCCAGGTGCGGTCGCGCAGCACGACGGGCACGAACCGCTGGTACTTCTGGAAGGGCATCTGCTTGGGGGTGACGGGTGCGGGAGGCATCGGATTCTCCGGGGTTCTGGCGAGGTGGGCGACGGGTGCGGGCGGTGAGCGGACGATGGGCGGAAAAAGCAAGAACCCCCCGGCCGGGAGGCGGGGGGTGCGGGCAAGCGCGTGTATACGGCGCTTGCCCTACATAAGCAGAAGGAGCAGGCCGGTGGGACGCATCACGGTTCGTACCGTACCCCAGTGCCGTCGATTCGGCAACCATCTCGGTGTTCGTGCTCTGATGGCGAGCGACGTGCGGCGCGTGCCGCACCCGATCCCCCGAGCGCACCCCTGGAGTTCCTGATGAGCAAGCCCTCCGTCGACATCGGCCGCGTCGGCATCTGGTACGGCATGATCGATGCCCTGCCCACGCCCGAGGCGCAGCGCGCCGCGCAGGTGGTGGAGGAGTTGGGCTTCGGTGCGCTGTGGATCGCCGAGGCCGTCGGGCGCGAGCCGTTCGTGGCCGCTGCCGTGCTGCTGGGCGCCACCGAGCGCCTGCCCGTGGCCACCGGCATCGCCAACATCTACGCCCGCGACCCCATGACCATGGCCGCTGCGCAGAAGACGCTGGCCGAGGCATATCCCGGCCGGTTCCTGTTGGGCATCGGCGTGAGTCACGGCCATCTTGTGGCCGGGGTGCGCAAGCACGACTGGAGCAAGCCCTACAGCTACATGGTCGACTACCTGGCCAAGATGGACAAGGCGCTGTTCATGGCGCGTGGCCCCGAGGCCGACCCGGGCCGCATCCTCGCCGCGCTCGGCCCGAAGATGCTCGAACTGTCGGCCACCCGCGCCAACGGCTCGCACCCGTACTTCACCACGCCCGACCACACCCGCATCGCCCGCGAGGTGATGGGTGCCGACGCGTTGCTGGCCCCCGAGCAGATGGTGGTGCTGTCGACCGATGCCACCGAGGCGCGTCGCATCGCCCGCGCCGGCATGAAGATCTACCTCGGGCTGCCGAACTACTTCAACAACCTCAAGCGCATCGGCTTCGACGAGAGCGACTTCGCCGACGGCGGCAGCGACCGCCTGGTCGACGCCATCGTGGCGTGGGGCACCGAGGAGCAGATCGCTGCTCGCGTCGCCGAACACCACGCGGCCGGCGCCGACCACGTGTGCGTGCAGGTGCTGCAGGACGGCACCGACATGCCCGAGCAGCAATGGCGCCGCCTGGCGCCCGCGCTTCTCAGCGGGTGAGGAAGTTGGTGAACTGCCAGGGGTTGTCGGTGTTCAGCCCGTCGCGCTCGTTGCTGAAGGCACCGAACGGGTCGTTGCGGGTGCTCACCGGATCCCAGTCGACCGGGCCCGAGTACATCGTTCCCAGGTAGGGCCGGGTCCACTCGAGCAGTTGGTCCCACGGCAGGTCGTCGGGCACGCACACACCCCGGTTGGGGTTCTCGATCATCCACCGCACCGCGGCGGTGATCGAGCCGGCCACCTGCAGGGTGGTGGCGCTCTGGTGCGGCAGGATGGCGCGGGCCTCGTCGATCGACAGCAGCGAACCCGTCCACCAGCTCTTGAACGGGTGGCCCATCAGCAGCACGCCCAACTCGTCGCGACCGCTGATGATCTCGTCGTTCAGGATGCGCTGGCGGGGCTGCATCTCCCAGGCCCGCATCCGCAGTTCGAGCACGCTGTTGATGGCTGCGTCGGACGGGTGGTAGGCGTAGTGCACCG
>JBIIDH010000212.1:0-2511 GCA_044238435.1 Ilumatobacteraceae bacterium
TTCAGTTACTGCCCGAGAGGGCCTCGGCACCGCCGACGATCTCCATGATCTCGGTGGTGATCGAGTCCTGGCGGGCCCGGTTCATGATGCGGCTGAGGTTCTTGATGAGCTCTTCGGCGTTGTCGGTTGCGCTCTTCATCGCCCGCTGGCGGAAGGCGTGCTCGCTGGCTGCGGCGTTGAGCAGGGCTGCGTAGATACGTGCCTCGACGTAGCGCGGCAGCAGGGTGTCGAGGATGGTGCCCGGGTCGGGCTCGAACTCGAAGTCGGCGGCCACGCCGGATGCGTCGGTGCCCTTGCCGTCGCCACCGGCCACGGTGTCGCGGTCGAGCGGCACCAGCGGGCGCAGCACGACCTCTTGCGAACCGGCCGAGACGAAGCGGGTGTAGACCAGCTCGACCCGGTCGAACTCGCCCGCCACGTAGCCGTCCATCACGTACTGGCCGATGGTCTTGGCGTGTGCGTAGGTGGGGCTGTCGCTGAACCCACCGAAGGCCTCGGCGATGGTGTAGCCACGGAATCGGAAGTAGCCCTCGGCCTTGCGACCGCAGGCCACCACGGCGTAGTCCTTGCCCGACAACACGTCGGCCTTGATCTCACCTTCAGCCGCACGCTGCACACCAGCGTTGTAGCCACCGCACAGACCACGGTCGGCGCTGATGACCACGTAGGCCGTGCGGCGCACCTGCTCGCGGCCCGCCAGCAGCGGCGACTGCGAGGCGCCACCGGCAGCGGCGAGGTCTTTGACGACCTCGGTGATCCGCTCGCTGTACGGCACCGCAGCGGCAACCCGCTGCTGCGCCTTCACGATGCGCGAGGCGGCGATGAGTTCCATGGCGCGCGTGATCTTCTTCGTGGCCTGGACGCTGCGAATGCGTCCACGAAGAATGCGCTCCTGCCCACCAGCCATGACTTACTCCGTCGCCAGCGTCTTGGCGCTCTCGGCCTCGCCCACCTCGGTGGCCGAGGTAGCGGTGGCATCAGCAGCCTTGGCGGCTGCCGTGGCAGCGACGAACTGCTCCTTGAACGACGCGATGACGCCGCCCAACTCGCTCGGCACATCGGCCTTCGGGTTCGAACGGATACCAGCCAACAGACCGCCCTGCGTGCTGCGCAGGTTCTCGAGCAGTTCACGCTCGAACCGGCGCACATCGGCCACCGGCAGGCTGTCGAGATAGCCCTTGGTGCCGGCGAACACGACGACGACCTGCTCCTCCACCGGCATCGGGCTGTTGAGCGGCTGCTTCAACAGTTCGACGAGGCGGTAGCCACGCTCGAGCTGGGCCTTGGAGATGGCGTCGAGTTCCGAACCGAACGTGGCGAATGCCTCGAGCTCGCGGAACTGGGCGAGGTCGAGCTTCAAGGTGCCCGACACGCTCTTCATCGACTTGATCTGCGCTGCGCCACCCACGCGGCTCACCGAGATACCCACGTCGACGGCCGGGCGCACGCCCGACTTGAACAGGTTGTCCTGGAGGTACACCTGACCGTCGGTGATGGAGATGACGTTGGTGGGGATGTAGGCCGACACGTCGCCCGCCTTGGTCTCGATGACCGGCAGGGCCGTGAGCGAACCGGCGCCCTTCTCGTCGGACAGCTTCGCCGCACGCTCGAGCAGACGGCTGTGCAGATAGAACACGTCGCCGGGATAGGCCTCGCGGCCCGGCGGGCGACGCAGCAGCAGCGACACCTGGCGGTAGGCCTCGGCCTGCTTCGACAGGTCGTCGTACACGATGAGGGCGTGCTCGCCGTTCTCCATCCAGTGCTGGCCCATGGCGCAACCGCCGTAGGGGGCCAGGTACTTGAAGGGAGCCGGGTCGCTGGCCGGGGCGGCCACGACGACGGTGTACTCGAGCGCACCGTACTGGCGCAGGGTCTCGACGGTCTGGGCGACCGTGGAGCCCTTCTGGCCGATGGCGACGTAGATGCACTTCACGCCGAGGCCGCGCTGGTTGATGATGGCGTCGATGGCGACGGTGGTTTTTCCGGTCTTGCGGTCGCCGATGATGAGCTGGCGCTGGCCACGACCGATGGGGGTCATCGCGTCGATGGCCTTGATGCCGGTCTGCAGCGGCTCGTGCACGGGCTTGCGGCCCATGATGCCGGGGGCCTGGATCTCGACTCGGCGGGGGATGCCGCCGACGATGTCGCCCTTGCCGTCGATGGGCTGGCCGAGGGCGTTCACCACTCGGCCGAGCATCGCGTCGCCAACGGGCACCGAGAGGATGCGGCCGGTGGCCTTCACGGTCTGGCCCTCTTCGATGTGGAAGCCGTCGCCGAGCACCACGGCACCGATCGACTCCTCGTCGAGGTTCAGAGCCAGGCCCAGGGTGCCGTCTTCGAATTCGACGATCTCGTTCACCGCGCAGTCGGGCAGGCCGCTGACGCGAGCGATGCCGTCGCCGACTTCGGTGACGCGGCCGACCGTGCGGGCCTCGAGCGAGGGCTCGAAGCCCTCGAGGTTGTTCTTCAGCGCAGCTGCGATGTCGCTGGCGCTCAGGGTGAGTTCTGCCA
>JBIIDH010000003.1:0-83089 GCA_044238435.1 Ilumatobacteraceae bacterium
ACTCGGTCGGAGGTCTCGGTACGGGCGGTGAGCATGAGGATGGGCAGGCGGTCGCGTTCGGCCCGCAACACCCTGCACAGGGTGAGCCCGTCGACGTTCGGCATCATCAGGTCGACGATCGCCATGTCGGGCCGGTCGGCACGAATGGTGGCGAGAGCGGCTGCTCCGTCGGGGGCGAGGGAGACCTCGTACCCGTCGAGCTCGAGTGCCCGGGCCAACGACTCACGGATCGCCCGGTCGTCGTCGACTATCAGTACTCGTCCGCTCATCGCCACCATTGTGCTGTCCTGCCGTGCTCGGGGGAAGGATCCGGGGTCGGGGGGTACCGCGGATCAGCCGGCAGTGGTGACCGGGGACTGGTCGGCCGGGGGCATGTCGGGCTTGCCGTTGTTCACCCGATCGGTGATGCGGGCCGTTGCCTCGGCCAGCTTGGCGTCGGCCTCTTCCTGGGTGTGCTCACCGCTGGCGACCTCTTCGTCGAGGTGCTCCTTCACCTCGGCCACGAGGGCGTCGATCACGTCCTGCACGTCGACACCCTGGTCGGTAGCGACCTGGGCGATGGTCTTGCCCGCCTTCAGTTCGGTGCGCAGCTCGTCGGCGGTCATGCCGAGGGCGGTGGCGGCGGCCTCGAGGTGCTCGCCGCGCTGGCCGCGGCCACCGTGGTCGCCGCGGCCACCGTGGTCGCCGCGGCCGCCACGCCCGCCCTGGGGCATGTTGTCGACCAGGGTCTGCACGACGGTGTCGAGCTGGGCCTGGGTGAGCGTGCCGTTGTCGACCAGCGACTGGAGCACCTCGGCGATGCGGGTGCTCGGATCGGGGCGACCCTGGTCGGCGGTGCCGGTGCCGGTGCTGTCGCCGACCGTGGCGACGATGGCCGGGGCGCTCGAGGCCCCGGCGAAGCCGCTCTGGCTGAGGATCAGCCCGGCGCCGGAACCGGCGACGAGACCTGCGGTGAGACCGGCGATGACGAACTTCTTGTTCATGATGGTTCCTCCAAGGGGGTGGGGGTGGTGGTTGGTGAAGACCACTCTGAACCCCGATGGTGAGGGGTCTATCGCAGCAAGGTAAGAGGCGTGTGAGAAGCCCTGACCGGCCACCCACCCGGTGCTGGCGGTAACCTGCACCCGGGCGGTCTGCCGCTACGCGTACTCGAACGAACCCGACATGTGCGACGCCCATCACTCCTCTCCACCGGCATCTGAACCGGCACCTCGCCCCGAGCTCGCGGCGCCGTGTGCCGCGAGTGCTTCGGCGCAGCTCCACGGCGCCACGCGCCGCGGAGTGCTGCTGGGCGGCGCCGTGGTGCTGGCCGGCGGCCTCGTTGCGCTCGCCGGCCGCGGCGGCCGCACCCCGCTGGCAGCGCAGGCGTTCGCCGCCGACGACGGCGCATCGGTCGACGCGGCAGCTATCGCCGCCAACGGGATCGGGGGCTCGGCCTCGGCCAGTCAGCCAGCCGATCGACTGAAGCAGCTCGGCACCATCATGTTCCCGATGGACCCGTCACCGCGCTGCTACGTCCTCGACAACTTCGGCGACCCACGGGGTACGCGGCGGCACGAGGGCATCGATCTGCTCGCCACGGTCGGCCAGCCGGTGTACGCGGTGGCCGACGGGGTGCTCACCGAACAGACCGACGTGTCGTCGCCCCTCGCCGGCAACTCGTGGGGCCTCACCGCGGTCGGTGGTGCGTACTACTTCTACGCCCACCTGTCGTCGTTCGCCCCCGGTCTCGCCAAGGGCAGCTCGGTGAAGCGCGGCGACGTGATCGGCTTCGTGGGCGACACCGGCAACCCTGGCCCGGGCAACTTCCACCTGCACTTCGAGGTGCACCCGGCCGGCCCGCGCACTCCAGCGGTCGACCCCTTCCCCCTGCTCCAGATCCCCAAAGTGTGCACCGTCTACTGACGGGGCTCCTGACGGGGCTACTGACGGCGCTACTTGGCGGTGACGACCCGTTCGATGCGCTCGAGGGTGGCGGCCATGGCGTCGCGGGTGCGTGAACGCAACGGTTCGACGGCCTTCTTCACCCGCTCCTGGCTGATGTCCCAGCTCTCGCGCACCAGGGTGCCGCCCTCGACCGGTTCGAGTTCGTAGCGCCAGATTCGCCCGCCCACGAAGCGGCGCATGAACCCGATCGATGGCCGGGTCTGCCAGGCGAGGCGACGGTCCTGTTCGAACTCGATGACCTCGTTCTCCATCGAGTACGGGATGCCCATCTTCATCGACATGCCGAACGTGACGCCCAGTGCCAGCGCCTGGGGCGCGCCCTTGGCTTCGCGCACCGTGCCAGAGCCGTCGATCTGATGATGGCGGGCCGGGTCGGCGATGAGGGCGAAGATGGCGGAGGCCGGCGCAGGAATGACCCGCTCGACACTCTCGACGTCGGCGGACGACGAGCCTGCGGGGGTGGAGGATTCGGTCATGGCCGAACCGTACCCGCGGCAGCGCAACTCGTACAGTAGAAGCATGCCGTCGCGTCCGTTCCGTCGCTCGAATCGACGCGACGATCCGCACCCGCGCACGGCGAGCCTGATCGACCAGTTCGCCTCAGCCGACGAGCTGCGGTTCGACCCCGAGCAGCCCGAGCAATCGGCCCGATTGCGCCTCGAGGCGCTCATCCAGCAGTTGTTCGACACCACGCCCCAGTCGAGCGTCGCGCTGGCCGTGATGCAGGCGGCCGACGACGAGCGGATCGACAGCCGCACCCTCGCCGGGCTCATCGAGCTCGACCCGTTCCTCGCGCTGCGCGTGCTGCGCCTCGCCAACACTGCCTACTACGGCCTGCAGCAGCGGGTGTCGACGGTGAAGCAGGCGGTGGGAGTGATCGGCTTCTCCGCCGTGCGTGCGCTCTCGGCCATGGTGGCCATGGGCATCACCGAGGCCCAGGTGCCGCCCCGCTTTCTCGATCACTCGGCGCGGGTGGCGGTCGGTGCCGGGTTCTGCGCCGATCTGCTCGACGAACCGGTGGGCGACTCGTTCTCGGGCGGGCTGCTGCACGATGTGGGCGAGGCGCTGCTGTTCCGCTGCGCGCCCGGACTGTGGAGCCTGAGCCAGGATGCGTCCGAGCCGCTCGAGGCGCAGGTACGAATGTTCGGCATGCACCACCAGACGGCCGGTCTGCTGGTGCTGCAGGCGTGGCAGTTGCCCCGACCGCTGCTCGACGCCGTGAGCCGCCACCACGACGACGTTGCGATGCTGCCCTCGGTGGCCCGTGCCGTGGCGGCCTCCGAAGCGATGGTGGAGGGCGACTTCATGCGAGCGATGGCCATCGGCATCGCCGAGGACGACATCGACGAGGCCCTGCAGGTGGTCGACGACGAGTCGGCTGCACTGCACGCGTGGCTGCAGAACCGATGAGGGGTACCCTGCAGGGGACATGAACTCTCACCTCGACGATGAGCTGGGTGGCATCGCTGAGGATGCAGGTGGTTTCGCGGCGCTCGGACTGCGCTCGGAACTCCTCGACACCCTGGTGGCCCTCGGCTACGAAGAACCCACTCCCATCCAGCGCGAAGCCATTCCGGCGATGCTCACCGGCCGCGATGTGCTCGGCCAGGCGGCCACCGGCACCGGCAAGACCGCCGCGTTCGCGCTGCCCGTTCTCGAACGGCTCGACGGCCGGCCAGCCGGTGCGCCGATGGCACTCGTGCTGGTACCCACCCGCGAACTGGCGGTCCAGGTCGCCGAGGCGATGAGCACCTACGGACGCTCCCTCGGTGTGCGGGTCGTCCCGGTGTACGGCGGCCAGTCGATCGGCCGTCAGCTCGGTCTGCTCGAGCGGGGCGCCCATGTGGTGGTGGCCACACCGGGCCGTGCGCTCGACCACCTGCGCCGCGGCACGCTGTCGCTCGACTCGGTCGAGACGGTGGTGCTCGACGAGGCCGACGAGATGCTCGACATGGGCTTCGCCGAAGACATCGACGAACTGCTGTCGTCGACTCCCTCGGCGCGCCAGACCGTGCTGTTCTCGGCCACACTGCCGCCGCGCATCAACGCCATCGCTGCCCGTCACCAGCACCAGCCCATCACGGTGCGCGTGGGTCGCGAGTCGAATGCAGCCGGCCCCAGCCTGGTGAGCCAGCGCGCGTACGTGGTCACCCGCGCCAACAAGCCTGCTGCGCTCGGTCGGTTGCTCGACGTGGAGGTTCCCGCGGCGGCCATCGTGTTCTGCCGCACGCGCACCGAGGTCGACGAACTCACCGAACTGCTCGGCAAGCGCGGCTACCGGGCCGAGGCGCTGCACGGCGGCATGGGCCAGGAACAGCGCGACCGGGTGATGAGCCGCATGCGCTCGGGCGCCGCCGAACTGCTCATCGCCACCGATGTCGCCGCCCGCGGTCTCGACCTCGATCTGCTCACCCACGTCGTGAACTACGACGTGCCGTCGGCCCCCGAGGCCTACGTGCACCGCATCGGCCGCGTGGGCCGCGCCGGGCGCGAGGGCGTGGCCCTCACCCTGGCCGAACCCCGCGAGCAGCGGATGCTGGCCAACATCGAGCGGCTCACCCGCCAGCGCATCGACATCTCCCCGGTGCCGTCGGTGGCCGAGATGCGCGCCCGTCGCGCCGAGCGCACCGTCGAGGAACTGCGCACCGCGATGTCCGCCGAGGGCGCCGATCGCGATGCCGTCGCCGCGATGGTCGACGCCCTCGCCGCCGACCACGACCCGCGAGAGGTGGCCATCGCCGCCCTCCGGTTGCTGCACCAGGCGCGCTATCCGAACACCGCTACCGACCGCGAAATCGCCGATGCCTCGGTGCGCAAGGAACGGCCCGATCGCCAGGACCGACCCGACCGCGGCGACCGCGGCGACCGGCCCGAGCGCGGCGACCGGGGGACGAGCGACTCGGGTCCGCGCGCACGGCTCTACATCGGCCTCGGCCGAAACGCGAACGTCACCCCACGCGACCTCGTCGGCGCAATCGCCAACGAAACCGACCTCAGTGGGAAGCAGATCGGCCCGATCTCGGTGTCGAGCACCTACTCGCTGGTCGGTGTGCCCGAGGGCGACGTCGACCGGGTGGTCAGCGCGCTGCGTCAGGCCACCATTCGCGGCAAGAAGGTGACCGTACGCCGGTACGTCGAGCAGGGTGACGGCGCCGACCGCGGCAGTCGGCCCGATCGCGGCGACCGGCCCGAACGCGGTCGTGGCGATGCGCCGGGGCGGCCGCGTCAGGCCGGCAAGCCGGTGCGACGCGAACGCTGGTGATGTAGGCCGATGTCGCGGTAGCGGTCGAACAACACCAGGATGAGCGTGAGCAGGGTGACGAAGAACAGCGTGTTGCCCAGCCGCAGCGAGTCCTCGTCGGAGCCGAGCAGCACGTAGAACACGATCACGATCGCGAAGTTCGCCGCCGCCATGAAGGCGAACTGCACACCGGTCGACCGCCAACTCACCTCGCGCTTGGCCAACCATTCGCTGAGCAGCGTGCTGATGGCGATGGTGAGGGTGGTACCCAGCGCGATCTGCAGTGCCGTCGCCTCCACTCCGGGCAGGATGTTGGCGAAGATCATCGCCACCATCGATGCCAACGCGGCCTTCTCGAAGAACGGCCAGCCGAACACTGCGAGCGGCTCGGCCACCTTCGCTGGCGGATCCCAGCCCAGATGGCGGCCCTGCACGTCGGCGTCGAACGTGCGCTTCCATTCGCGTGCCGGGAGGCGGCGCAGCAGCGTGCGCACGACGGCCAGCAGCACGACGATCAATACGACGATGCCGATCGCCACGAAGGGCCGGTTGCCGATGGCGGTGCCCCAGGTCTGGTCGTAGACGTCGTGGCCGCTCACCGGATCGAAGCCGGTGGGGTCGAGGCCCAGCAGCGTGCCCTTCACGAAGTTCGTGAAGTCGAGCTTGGCGATGTGGATCCAGTACTCCTGCGGCAACTTGATGAACACCCAGATCGACCCAGCGATGAGCAGGACCTGCCGCTTGGTGAGGCGCAGGTGGTTGCGGCCGGTCTTGTAGGCCTCGATGGCGATGAAGTAGTACTCGAACGTGTTGGGGAACACGAGCAGCAGCCAGCGTGCCTGGGTGAACTCGAACAGCACCACACCCACCAGGCGGTAGTACCAGAGGAACTGGGCCACCGTGAACGAGAACCCACCGCCCCAGTTCCGCATCGTCGAGATGTAGGCGATGGTGAGGTAGTAGATGTCGAGCGCCTTGTCGTAGGTCTGGTAGCCCTCGAGATCGAGCGTGGTGTACTGCTGGAAGATCGTCTGGTCGGCGGCGTCGAGCACCAGCGCTGCCAGCACGGCGGGCAGCGGGAACCGCGGGATGAACAGCGGGATGATGAACCGTGCCCCCACGACGAGCAGGAAGATGAGCGTGTCCTTGGTCAATGCGGTTCCTTCCCCAGTACTAAGCATTTACTGTACCCGGACCCGGCGAGGGCACCGGATGATGACCTTCGACCCTGGCCATCGTGCTGCACGTCGACGACCATGAGCACGGAGGTTCACAGCATGCGCCCTTGGTCCACAGTCGTCTTCGTCGCCGCGCTCACCCTCGTCGCCGCGTCGTGCGGCAACTCGGAGTCGGCCGTCACCACCAGCACTCCCGGCGTGTCCACCACGGCGCTCACCACCACGTCGCTCGTCACCACCGTGCCGGCGACCACGGGTGTCGCCACCAGTGTTCCGGGCACCACCGTGCCGGTGACCAGCGGAGTAGCCACCACGCTGCCGGCGACCACCCTCCCAGGCACCACCCTCCCTGGCACCACAGCGCCTGTCACCACCGTGCCCGGTACGTCGACGACCGTGGCGTGCGAGTTCACCGGCGCCACCACCGATCGGCGCGACTCGTTCCCCGAACGGATGACCTCGATGGTCGGAGTCGACATCCGCACCGGCGCCCACAGCTGTTACGAGCGCATCGTCATCGAGTTGGCCGACAGCACCATGCCCACCCCGGGCGGGATGCCCGGCTGGTGGGTGCGCTACGCCGACGGACCCATCACCCTCGGCCAGACCGACGACCAGTTCGTCGAGGTGGAGGGCGACGCCACACTGCTCATCTCGATGAACGCCTGGATGCCATCGATGGACGGAGAGGGCTGGGTGGGTTCGACCGACATCTTCCCCACCAACGTCACCCATGTCCTCGAGCTGCGCCAGATCGACAACTGGGAGGGGCAGAACACCTGGGCCGTCGGCATCGACACCGAGCGACCCTTCCGGGTGTTCACGCTCGCCTCGCCCACCCGACTCGTCGTCGACATCCGTATCTGAGCGGGTGCAGCGCCCCGGGCGTACGATCAGCCACGTGTCCATACGCCGCATCGCGCTCAGCACCGGTGGTGGCGACGCCCCGGGCCTCAATGCCGTCATCCGTGCCGCCACCATCGCGGCCCTGAACCGCGGGTGGGAGGTGGTGGGCATTCGCGACGGCTACAACGGGCTGCTCGCGCCCGGGCAGTACCCGCAGGGCGGCGTGGTGGAGCTCACCCGCGAGTCGGTGCGCGGCATCGCCAACCTGGGCGGCACGGTGCTCGGCACCACCAACCGCGGCAACCCGTTGCGCTTCCCGGTCGAGCAGCCCGACGGTACGTGGGTCGAGGTCGACCGCACCGACGAGTTGCTGTCGCGGTTCGCCGAGCACGGCATCGATGCGCTCATCACCATCGGCGGCGACGGGTCGCTCACCATCGCCCACCATCTGCACGAGCGCGGCCTGCCGGTGGTGGGCGTGCCGAAGACGATCGACAACGATCTCGACTCCACCACGGTCACGTTCGGCTTCGACACAGCGGTCAGCTTCGCCACCGAGTGCATCGACCGACTGTTCTCCACCGCCTCGTCGCACGGCCGGGTGATCGTGGTGGAGGTGATGGGTCGCTATGCCGGATGGATCGCGCTCCACGCCGGCATGGCTTCGGGTGCGCACGCCATCCTCATCCCCGAGGTGCCGTACGACATCGACGTCGTGGCCGACATGGTGCGCGCCCGCGACCGCAGCGGTTCGGCCTTCTCGATCGTCGTCGTGGCCGAAGGCGCACACCCCGTCGACGGCGAACGGTCGGTCGTCGACCGGCAGGTGGGTCGGGCCGAACGCCTCGGCGGCATCGGCGCGAAGGTGGCCGCCGACCTCGAGGACCGCACCGGCAAAGAAGCCCGCACCGTGGTGCTCGGCCACCTGCTGCGCGGCGGTTCGCCCACGGCGTTCGACCGTCTGCTGGGCTTGCGCTTCGGCGCTGCCGCAGTGCGCGCCCTGGTGGAGGGTCACCGCGGGGTGATGGTGGCGCTCAACCCGCCGACGGTCGACGTGGTGCCGCTGAGTGCGGCCATCAGTCGGCAGAAGACGGTCGAGCTCGACGGCGACACGATGCACACCGCCCGCGAACTGGGGATCTGCTTCGGCGACCTAGCCGTGTGACGGCGGGGTGCGGCGCACAGGGTCGGGTTGCACAGGGTCGGGTTGCACAGGGTCGGGCCGCGACGGCGTGACGATGGAGTCGACGATGTCGATGGCCCGGCGCAGATCGGGGCTCACCCGCACCTGACCCACCATCTGTCGACCGACCCGCTGGCCCAGACCACCCTGGTCGAGCATGGCGCGAGCCACGAGGGCGCCGGTGCGGCCGCCCACGGGCAGGCGCCCTGCTGCGACGGCGGCAATGAGCGCGCTCGACGCCTGCGCGGCCACGGGCTGCACCTTGGCCCAGTCGACCTGGGCCGACATCGCCTTCACGGCCTGCACCGCATCGGCCGAACGGGTGCCCGCCGTCTCGCGTACCGCTGCCCAGTCGACCTCGCCGAGCAGGCGGGTCACCTCTGCCGCTTCCGCCACGTCCGCCGCTTCTGCCACCTCCCCCGCATCGACGGCCTCGACAGGCGCGCTGGCAACGGGCTCGACGGTGACGGGCTCGGCGGCGACGGATTCGGCGGCGACGGATTCGGCGCGGGTGGACCCGAGCAGCGCGAGGAACGCATCGAACTGCGGGATGGGCGACGACCACAGCGTGGCCGCCGGCGTGTCGTCGCCCCGCTTGCCGGCCTCGTACTCGGCCTTCAGCGTGGCGGCCGCGAGCTTGGCCTGCTTGGCGAACCGACCCAGCGCATCACCCGGTGTGAAGCCCATGGCCCGAGTGTACGGCTGCTTCGGGTCGACGCCGCGTGGCCCGGAAGACCATCACTGCCGCTCCCACGCCCGCCATCACGCCCAGGCCTCCGGGCGACGCGGTGCGCTCGATCACCTCGTGCAGCAGCGTTCCGTGCTCGGTCTCGGCCACCACCTCGCCCAGCACGTCTTCGGCGGTGGGCAGCCACGGGTCGTTGCTGGTGCGGTTGTCGCCGCGGGTGAGGTACCCGTTCACGCCGTCGCCACCCACGATGCGGTGCACCACCATCTCGCCCGCCGCCAGGCCGTCGCCGGGAACCCGGTAGACGATCACGTCGCCGACGTCGTAGCGGTCGTAGTGCCGGGCGACGACCAGGTCGCGGCTGCTCAAGGTGGGCTCCATCGACTCCCCCGACACCCGCACCACCGTGGTGCTGCCCCCGAACCGGAGCGGCCAGAAGAGATACCCGAACACGATGAGCACGGCGAGGAGCACGAGCGAGCCGACCATCGACACAGCGGAGCCGACGCGCCGCGCCCGGTGATCGTGCCCGTGCTCGGGCGCCTCCCCGTGCTCGCGCTCGGAGGCCCGCACGATCACGGCCATCGGGTCACCAGCACATCGTCGATCCGTTCGCTGCCCGCACCGGTGGCGACGAGCCCCTGCCACGTGTTCGCCCCGAAGGTGGTCTGATCGGCGGCCGACAGGGTGGCCGACAGCACGGTCGCGCCGTCGACCCCGATCTCGATCGATGCACCGACCGCCTGTACCCGGAAGCGGTACGAGGCAGCGAGCGCCACCGTCGTCGTCGCGAGGGTGGTGGTGCTGTTTCCCTCCACCTTCGCCAGCGTCACCACCCCGGCCTGGGTGACCGTCGCCTGCAGCCGTCGCACGGCCGACGCGGGCGAGGTGGTGCCGCTGTCGCGCACCACCAGACCGAGGGTGCTCGCCGATGCCCGCACGAAGGTGGCTTCCATCGCCGCGTCGGCGACACCGCTGTTGTAGAGCACCAGTCGGTTCGCCGACCCCGTGGCCGGAGGACGCAGCTGGCCGGTGACGATGCTCCACGTCCCTGCCACCTGCACCCAGGTCGACCCGCCCCGCGACTGGGGAACGCGCGCCGCGAGATCGGTGCCCGAGGTGAAGGCATCGGCCATCAGCACCTGCGGCGCGCCACTCGACTGGGTGAACGATCGGGCGAACAGCTGTGCCGAGTGCACGCCGCCCAGCGGGGCCAGTGTCGCGGCCGTCAGGGCGGCCAGCATCGAGCGCATCAGCCCGAGATGATGACCGCTGCCCCCTGCACGGCGTCGGCAGCAGCCGACACCGGCAGCAGCAGCGCCAGGCTGGTCCCGGCCACGGTGCCGCTGGCCGACGCGAGCGAGGCGCCGGCCGCACCGCTGAGGGTGATGCCGAGTGTCTGTCCGACACACGCCGGCGCGATGCCGCTGACCGTTGCAGCGGTCGTGTGGTACGACTGGCTGGTCGCGTCGTAGGCATTGGTGTAGGCGATCGTCACCCCATCGCTGTCGCAGGCCGCCACCACCGTGTTGCCCGCTGCCAGGCCTGCACTTCCCACGCCACCGATGGTCGTTGCCGAAGCAACCACCACACCACCGGCGACGGTGATTCCGGCCACCCCTGCGAGCGCCACTCGTCGAATCGTGGAGATCACCATGCTGTTCCCACCTCACTGTTCCACTGGGTTCGCCTCGAGCCGAACGGCCCGTGAACCGCACCGTACGGATGCGACGAGGGCTGATCAACGACCTTTCAGGCATTCGGTACACACCGGTCGGCAGGCCGGTACAACCCGACGCATCCGAGGGGGACCAACGGCACCCTCCTACCGGCTGATCAGCCCGTCGACGCCTGGTCAGACACCCAGCACGAACCCCTCGGTGCACCAACCCAGTATCCGCTCGCCGGCGTCGATGGCTGCGCTGAGTCGTGCACCGACCTCGGCCCGCACGGCAGCGGCCTCGTCCGGCCGATCGAGCCGCATCGTCGGGTAGTCGGCAGGCACGGGCACGAGGGCATCGGACACGGCGGGAATCTCCAGCAACGTGCCGCCCACGGGCGCGTCGAGCCGCCACGACACCTTCACCCGATCGGTGCGCTCGCCGGTGTTGAAGGCGTCGACCCGGTCGCCGTAGCAGTGCGGCAGGAAGTCGATCACCCGGGCGCCGAGGCGAACCAGGTTGAAGCGGGCGTTGGTGGCCAGCACCGGGTCGAACGTCCAGCGCATCTCGGTGATGCCGTGCTGCAGGCACTGGGCGCGCTGGGCCAACTTCAGCGCCACGCCCACGCCGCCGCGCCGTTCGGATGCCGCCACCCCCACCTGATGCGAGTGCAGATGCACGCCACCGGTCCAGCCCAACCAGCCGAGCGCGAAGCCCACGACAGCGTCGTCACGGCGTGCGGTGAGCAGACAGGCCCCGCCCAGGGCCAACCCGCGCAGCAGGTTGCGCGGCGGCACCACGACAGCACCCCAGATGTGCTCCATCGCGGCGCGGAGCTCGTCGAGTTCAGCCACCTCCGCGACTGGAGCGATCAGCACACCTGCCGCCTCGGCGGCGGCGAGCGCCTCGTCGTGCGGGTCGATCATCGACCGCCCTCGCGCGCATGGGCAGCGATCACATCGGCCACCGTGGCGGTGACCCGGCGCACCGTGGGCAGGTGCAAGAACTCGTTCGGGCCGTGCGCGTTCGACTCGGGGCCGAGCACGCCCACCAGCAGGAACTGGGCATCGGGGAACGGATCGCCGAGCATGCCCATGAACGGGATGGTGCCACCGACCCCGCACGAGGCCGGCGGCAGCCCGAAGTGCCGGCGACTCGCCGCATCGGTGGCAGCGGCCAGCCACGGCGCGAACGCCGGCGCCGCCCAGCCCGGACCGCGGGCCCCGGCGGTCATCCGCACCGAGGCGCCGAACGGCGGGTCGGCCTCGAGGACGCCGGCGAGTTCGTCGCCCACCGCGTTCACATCGGCGCTCGGAGGCAGCCGCAACGACAGCTTCACCCGCAGCCGCGAGCGGAACACGTTGCCGGCGTCGGCCACCGGCGGCAGGCCGTCGATGCCGATCACCTCGAGCGCCGGCCGCCAGGTCTCTCCCAGCAACTCGGCCATCGCGTCGGCTCCCATCGGCTGCACACCGGGCACCGGACGGAAGCTGTCGGACAGACGCGGGAACGCGTCGGCGGCGATGCGGGCCTCGGCGATGCAGTGCTCGGGGATCGCCACGTTCGCACTGCGCAGCAGCACCCTGCCGTCGGCCTGGTCCTCGATGCGGTCGAGCAGCACGCGCAGGATGCGGAACGCCGACGGCAGCACACCGCTGGCCCGGCCGCTGTGCGGGTCGTCGGCGCACACGTCGATCTCGAGCACACCGCCGCACACCCCACGGGTGGAGGTGGTGGTCCACAGCCGGTCGTAGCTCTCGCAGAACGAGTCGAGGGCGATGACCAGGTCGGTGCCGGCGAAGCGGGGCAGCAACTGTTCGAGGTGGGTCGCGAGGTGCACGCTCGAGCTCTCCTCGCTGGCCTCGATCATCACCACCAGGCGGGCGTGGTCGATACCGCGTTCGTGCAGTGCGGCCACAGCCAGCAGCGCACCGAACACCGAGTAGCCGTCGTCGGCGCCACCGCGGCCGTACAAACGGTCGCCGCGCAGCACCGGCTCCCACGGGCCCAGGCCGGGAGCCCACGGCAGCATCTCGGGCTGCTTGTCGAGGTGGCCGTACAGCAGCACGGTGCGGTCGGCCAGATCGGCGCGGGTAGCCGCGATCTCGACCAGCAGCACCGGGGTGAGGCCAGCCGGCTCGATCAGCTCCACCGTCATCCCCGACAGGTCGCGCGCTGCCGCCCAGTCGCGCAACAGCCGCGCCGCCCGGGCGATGTGCCCCGAGGTCTCCCACTCCGGATCGAACATCGGCGAGCGTGCCGGTACGGCGATGTAGTCCATCATCGTCGGCAACGCCTGCTCCCACTGCCGGTCGATGAATGCCGGGTCGATGACGGTGCTCATGTGCGGTGCTCCTCTGCTGCAGCGACGGGTTCGAAGGCCATCAGTTCGGCGCCACCCACCAGCACGGCGATGCGCCGCACCGCGGTGCCGTCGCGCTCGACCTCGAGGGTGGCGCCCGTCTCTTCGTCGACGAACGTGGTGTCGCCGAGGGCGAACATGCGACGCCGACCGTACGACGCCGGGCTGAACAGCTGGCCGTCGGCGTACTCGAGCCGCATCGGCCGCCCGAACGGGCCGGCATATCGGCCGGTGTAACTGCCGAGCAGCGTCGGGTCGACCTCCACCACGTCGAGCGTGCGCACATCGAGCGGCCCCCAGCCGTACTCCGCCGCCAGCGCCCGGCGCACCTCTGCCACCATCGACGCGGCCTGGCCGGTGGCCATCACCACGCCGCCAACGGGGGCCTCGATCAGCCCGTCGGCCTGGCTGTTGAACCCCTCGTTGCGGCCACTGTGGCCGAAGCGGCGCAACGCGCCCTCGCCGACGAGTTCCGGCCCCAACCCGAACGGACCGTTGTCGAGCACGGGAGTGACCATCAGCCGCGCCGTTTCGGTGGAGATGGGACCATTGCGCTCGCCGCGCAGGATCTGCTGCACGCCGATCACCCAGCGCGCCAGGTCGACCGCCGTGGTCCACAACCCTGCGGCCTGCAGTTCGGGGTACACATGGAACCCGCCGGTCACCGGGTTGCCGAGGTCGTCGTGAGCCACCGCGGCGCGGCCCGTGCGCCCGGGGGCGAGCGGCTGTTCGTACGCACTGTCGACCATGCCGAACGGAGCGAGCACCAACTCGTGCATCAGGTCGGCGAACGGGCGGCCCGTCACGTCGCAGACGAGCTGCTGCACGACCGTGGAGCCACCGCCCGAGTACTGGCTCACCGTGCCCGGCACGGCGAACGACTCGACCGCCGGGGTGGCCGAGCCCCCCAGACCCGACAGCAGGTCGGGCACCGACGGCACGGCCGCGCCCACCGGGTATCCGGGGAAGCCCGGCACCGTGAGTCCGGCGGTGTGGCTGAGGAGGTGGCGCAAGGTGACCGGCTGACCGGTCGAGTGCTCGCTGGCCGGCAGGCGCCAACTGCGCAGGTGAGCGTTCACGTCGTCGTCGAGGTGCAGCACGCCGTGCTCGACCAGCGCGAGCACACCCACCGCGGCGACGGCCTTGCTGATCGATGCCGCCTGGAACAGGGTCGTGGCCTGCGCGCCGTACCCCGCCGCCCAGGCCACCTCACCGTCGTCGATGGCTGCAACGGCGAGCGCCGGGATGCGGTAGCGCTGCATCCGCTCGGTGATGCCGTAGGTCTCGACGGGTCGGCCGGCCACCTGCAGCGCGGCGAGCAGTCCCTCCTCCACCCGGCGCTGGCGGCTCGAGACGCTCACGACGCCACCGGGCCGGTGGGCACCAGACCGCGCGACACGAACGCGTCGACTGCGGCGTCGAACAGCGCATCGGGGCGCCGGCTCGACTGGTTGATCGTGCCCGTGATGGTGAGTCCACTCGCCGGGTCGAGGCTCATGATCACACCCCAGTGCCCGCGGTGGCCGCGCAGCACCACGCCCGTCCGCTCGCGGGCCTCGAGGCCGAAGCCGTAGCCGAGGTAGCCGGGCGAGTGCAGGGCTGGGTCGAGCGTGCGGAACCGGTAGTCGAGCATCTCGTCCAGCCACCGCTCGTCGAGCAGCCGACCGGGGGCGCCGGGCAGACCCAACAGGCCCTGCGCGAAGCGAGCCAGGTCGTCGGTGGTGGACACCAGGCCACCACCCGCCCAGTCCGACGAACCGTGCAGCACCGACACGTCGAACGACCCCTCGTGGCTGTGGGCGATGGGCGATCCGCGATGCGGCTCGAACCCCTCGAGGTAGCTGGTGGCCATACCGAGCGGTTCGATGATGCGCGCCCGGTACGCCTCGTGCAGCGGACGACCGTCGAGGTGCTCGATGATCACGCCCAGCAGCACGTAGCCGGTGTCGCTGTAGGCGTATCCGTAGCCACCCCCGGGCGGGAAGTGCGGGGTGCCCCAGGCGATGGCGCCCTCGATCATCTCGCGTGGTGTCCACACGTGCCCCGGGTCGGCGAACAGTGCCGCGCCGTAGCTGGGCGACATCGCATAGTCGAACAGCCCGCTGGCGTGGGTGAGCAGTTGACGCACCGTGATGGTGGCCCCGTACGACACCCCGTCGAGCACGTGCACCCGGTCGACCAGGTCGAGGTAGGTGTCGGGCAGGTGCTGGGCCATCAGATCGTCGAGGCCGAGGAGGCCCTCCGCTGCCAACTGGGTGACGACCGTGGCAGTGAGCGTCTTGGTGACGCTGGCGATGCGGAACGGCGAGTCGACCTGTGCCGGCTCGCCGCCGCGGCTGAGGCCACCGGCGACGTGACGCCACACACCCGAGCCGGGCAGTTCGACGCGCAGGAGACAGGCGGCACCCTCCACGGCCGCCTCGGCGTCGACTGCGGCCTGCAGATCGTCGGCGATGGATGTCATGTGGAACTCCGTTCAGCGGGGTCGTAGGCGAGCGCCCGGTCGGCCAGCCAGGCGGCTGCTGCGTCGCGGTCGGTGCAGGTGCCGAGCGCCGCCATCGTGGCGAGACGGGCCTTCTGCGCGGTGAGGCCACCGGCGCCAACGGCACCGAGCAGGGCGAGGTCGGGGGTGCTGGTGGTGTGGGTGAACGGACGCGAGGCCAGCACCACCAGCACGCCCTCGTTCCAGGCGCGGTGGATGCCGGCCCACAGTTGGCGAGGCACGTTGAGGTTGCCGAACACGTCGATCACGATGCCACGCCGACCGGCCAGCGCCCGGTCGAGTTCGGCCGGTTCGATGCCGGGATACGCCGTGAGCAACCCCACGGCAGGCTCGAACGCAGTGGCACCCGAACGGGTCGCCGGACGAGCCGCCGCCAACTCGACCACGCCGTCGTGCACCGTGCCCAGCGTCGTGAGCGGTGCCGACGTGAAGGCATCGACCGACCGGGCGTTGCACTTGGCGACCCGGTCGGCGGCATGCACGTGCCCGTCGAGGCACACCATCACCTCGCGACCCACTGCTGCGCCGGACGACGCCAGCACGATGGCGTCGCGCAGATTGCCCGGCCCGTCGGGCGCAGGGTGCGAGTGAACCCGCATCGACCCGGTGAACACCACGGCCGGACGTGTGGCCGACCGTCCGAGCAGCAGGTCGGTGACGAACGCCGTCAGCTCGATCGTGTCGGTGCCGTGGGCCACCACCACCCCGGCGGGAGCCGCTGCGATGCGCCGGGCGACTGCCACCATGTCGTCGACCGTCAGGTTGCTGCTCGGCCCCGACGCCACGTCGTCGACCTCGACCTGCACCGGCAGCCGTCCGAGTTCGTCGACGAGCGCACGGCCCGGCACCTCGGTCCACGCCTGCCCGTCGAAGTGCGACGCGATGGTGCCGCCCGTGGCGATCACCCGCACCGTGCTCATTCGGTCGCTCATCGCCGGGTCTGCCGTCTCTTGTACATCGTGCAATACTTACCACCAGTCGACACGAACAGGGAGACCCACATGATGACCCGATCCTCGCGGCAGCGACGCGCCGCTGTGGCACTGGCACTCGCCGCAGGGATGATCGCGGCCTCGTGCGGCGGCAACGACCCCGACGCCGTCGCCACCACGGCGCCGGCCGTCACCACCGCCGCACCCGATACCACCGCCGCACCCGATCCCGGCACCGACACCACCGCCGCCGTCGAGACCACCGCGCCCTCCACCACCGAGGCACCGGCGCCGCAGCCGGTCGCCGGCGGCAGCATCACCGTCGGGCTCATCGGCGAGTCGACCGGCTTCAACCCCACCGTCGATGCGTGGGCCGACAGCGGCCACGTCGTCGCCCACGCCATCTTCGACTCGCTCGCCGCCTACGACGCCTCCGGCAAGCCGGTGCCCTACCTGGCCGAGTCGATCACCCCCAACGCCGACAGCACCGCCTGGACCATCGTGCTGCGCCCCGACATCAGCTTCCACAACGGCGAGCCACTGAACGCCGACGCCGTGCGGGCCAACTTCCAGGCCATCCTCGACAGCGCTCAGTTCAAGGACCAGTTGGCCCTCGTGAGCACGATGACCGTGGTCGACGACCTCACCCTCGAGGTGGCGATGAGCGCCCCGTGGGGCACCTTCATGAACGTGCTCACCGGCGAGACCGGCGCACAGGCGGGCTACATGGCCGCCCCGGCGATGCTGGCCGACCCCAACGGTGGCCGCAACCCCATCGGCACCGGCCCGTTCGTGTTCCAGGAGTGGGTACCCGACTCGCAGCTCACCGTCACCCGCAACGACAGCTACTGGCAGACGCCGGCCTGGCTCGACAGCGTCACGTTCACGCCCATCCCCGACTCGACCAGCCGCAAGGCCGCGTTCGACGCCGGCGACATCCAGCTCTACACCACCGGCTCCACCAAGGACATCGGCGAGTACCTCGCCCAGGAAGAGGCGGGCACCACGAACGTCACGCTCGGCTCGGCCAGCAGCCCCGACATGGTGCTGTTCAACACCGCGGTCGCGCCGCTCGACGATGTACGCGTGCGCCGGGCCCTGGCCATGGCCATCGACGTGAACCGCCTCTACGAGTACCTCGAGGGTGTGGGCGTGAAGGAAGCCATGCACGGCCCCTACGCCGACGACTCGTTCTGGTTCGCCGAGTCGAACTACCCCGACTTCGATCCCGAGGGCGCCAAGGTGCTCATCGACGAGTACGTCGCCGAGAAGGGTGCCGTCGAGTTCGAGTTCGCCGGCAACCAGGACCCGTTCCTCGTCAGCTACCAGGAACTGTTCCAGGCGATGTGGGCCGACATCGGCGTCACCGCCAACATCGTGTCGCGGGCCCAGAGCGAGAACATCAGCGCGGTCCTGAGCGGCGCCCACCAGGTCATCTTGTGGGGCGGCATCGGTGGCGGCGACCCCGACAAGGACTACCAGTACTTCCACTCGGGCACCGGCCTCAACTTCAGCGGCTACACCAGCCCCACCATCGACGCGGCGATGGAACAGGGTCGTGCACTCGGCGACCCCGAGGCCCGCAAGGAGCAGTACGCCATCGTGCAGCAGGAACTCGGTGAGCAGATGCCGTACATCTTCACCGGCACCAACCGCCTGTCGGCCATCGCTGCCGGCAACCTGCTGGGCATCGACGCCTTCACCCTGCCCGACGGCACACCCGGCCAGCCCGTCACCGGCGCCATCTACTACCTGAAGGATGCCTGGCTGGCGCAGTGAGCCGTCGTCTCCTCCGCCTGCTCGCCGTGTTGGTGGCGGTGACCGCAGCG
Source organism: Ilumatobacteraceae bacterium (assembly GCA_044238435.1). Classification (GTDB taxonomy): domain Bacteria; phylum Actinomycetota; class Acidimicrobiia; order Acidimicrobiales; family Ilumatobacteraceae; genus VFMC01. The sequence continues at coordinate 18,371 of JBIIDH010000003.1, forward strand.
TCGTTCAGCATGGTCAGCCTGCTGCCCGGCGACACGGTCACCGCCGTCCTCGGCGAGCGCGCCTCGGAGGAGGACCGCGCCCTCGCTCGCGAGGAACTGCACCTCGACGACCCGCTGCCCCTCCGCTACGCCCGCTGGGTGGGCGGCGCGGTCACCGGCGACCTCGGCATCTCGTACCGCACCCGCCAGCCTGTCGCCGAGGCGCTCGGGCAGCGCATCGGCGTCACGCTCGAACTCGTCCTGCTGTCGCAGCTGATCGCACTGGCGCTCGCCATCCCGATGGCGGTGCTCGGCGCGCTGCGCCCCGGCTCGTGGCTCGACCGCACCCTCAGCGGCACCCAGCTGGCGATGCTGGCCACGCCCACCTTCCTGGTGGCCATCGCACTCGTGGCCATCTTCGCGGTGCAACTCGGCTGGTTCGCCACCACCGGCTACGTGCCCATCGGCGACGGGTTGTTCGCCAACCTGAAGTCGCTCCTGCTGCCGTCGTTGGCCCTGGCCCTCGAACAGGTGGCCCTCTACGCCCGCGTGTTGCGCACCGACCTCATCGCCACGTTCGACCAGGACTTCATCTGGCACGCCCGGGCGAAGGGCAACAGCACGGCGCGCATCGTGCTGCGCCACGCGATGCGGCCCTCGTCGATCGGCCTCGTCACCCTCGCCGGCATCACCTTCGGCCGCATGATCGGTGGCACCGTGCTGGTCGAGACGATCTTCGCCCTGCCCGGCCTCGGCCGCTTCACCATCGACGCCATCAACAACCGCGACTTCATGGCGCTGCAGGGTGCCGTGGTGGTGATGACGGTGGGGTTCGTCGTGCTCAACGTGGTGGCCGATCTGCTGCACGGCGTCATCGACCCGCGCATCCGTTCCCAGCGGGCGACCGCCCGATGAGCACCACCAGGCACCGCTGGGGCGTGGCTGTGTGGCTGTCGGTCGGCTGGCTGGTGGTGCTCGCGCTCGCGGCCATCTTCGCCGACCTGCTGCCCCTGTACGACCCGGCCGACACCCGGGCGGGCATCCCGCTGTCGATCCCCACCTCGCAGAACTGGCTGGGCACCGATCAGCTGGGTCGCGACCTGCTGTCGCGCACCATCTACGGCGCCCGCGTGTCGCTGGTGGTGGGCCTGGCGGCCGTCGTGCTGTCGTCGTTGGTGGGTGGCACCATCGGTGTGCTGGCCGGCTACTTGCAGCGCACGGTCGAAGCCGTCTCGCTGTTCACCGCCGATGTGCTGATGGCGTTCCCCTCGTTCCTGCTCGCCGCCTCCATCGTCGCCTTCACCGACTCACGCGGGCTGCTCACCGTGGTGCTGGTCATCGCGCTGTTGTACCTGGGGCCCACCATCCGCATCGTGCGCGCCACCACCCTCAGCTACACGAACCGCGAGTTCGTCACGGCCGCCCGCTCGCTGGGCGCCACCTCGGGCCGCATCATCCGCCGCGAGATCGTGCCCAACGTGGTGCCCACCACGCTGTCGCTCGCCATCGTGGCCATCGCCGGGGCCATCGTCGCCGAGGGCGGCCTCGCCTACCTCAACTTGTCGGTGGCGCCACCCACGCCCACCTGGGGATCGATGATCGCAGCAGGCAAGCCGAAGATCGACCAGAGCCTGTACCCGGTGCTGGTGCCCGGCCTGGCGCTGTTCTTCACCGTGCTGGCGCTCACGCTCATCGGCGACGCGATCCAGAAGCGTCAGGGCCGCAACCTCGGCGCCATCTGATCATCGGCACCGGCTGATCATCGGCACCGGCTAGCAGGGCGTGCCGTCGGGATTGCACACCAGGTCGGTCGAGAACGTGATGTCGACGGCCTTCGCAGTCCAGTCGCCGTGCGGGCCGTCGTTGCTCATCACGTAGGCGTTGGCCCGACCGGGGTCGCCCGCCACGGCGACGAGGAACTTCCCCGGATCGGTCACGATGGGCACGAGGCGCTCGGGATCGTCGCTCTCGGCGAACACCGCGGGCACCTCGCCGGCCGCCACCAGGTCGACCAGCGTGCGCCGGCCGGCCGTGAGGTTGCTCCACTCGCCGATCAGCTTCTCGAACTTCCAGGCCGGGATGCGCGCCTGGGCGAACAGGGCGGCACGCAGCTCCTGCTTGCCCCAACCCGCCCGGGCGAAGGTGCGGGCGATGAGCGGCGACAGCACCAGCAACGGCCGGTACTGCGCACGGCCGAGGCCGAACACGTGGGTGAGGTCCCATCCCGTCACGCGGGTGAGTCCGTCGGCCAGGTAGGGCACGATCTCGGCGGGCGTGCTGCCGAACACGCTGCCCACGATGAGACCGCTGTTGATGCGCCCCATCGTCACCACGTCGTCACCCCGCCCGAACCCGAAGTCGGCGCTGAGCGGCTGCCAGCTGATCTCGGCCAGCGCCGCCTCGTCCTCGGCCAGCACCACCTTGAAGCTGTTGCCGAACGTCGCCTTGTCGTGCTCGTCGGCGGTGAAGCCACACACGTTGCGCAGGTACAGCCGTAGCCAGCGGCCCACCGCGGTGTTGGCCTGCACGCCGTCGCGCAGCGCACCCGGCCCGCTGTTGAACCCCAGCGCTGCGCCGGCGAAGCCGTTCAGCACGATGAGCGCATCGGCACCGGTGGTGTTGCCCGAGTGCTCGACGCCGTAGTGCGGGTCGGCGATCACCTCGGCGACAGCGAGCAGCACGGGCAGATGCTCGGGCCGGCAGCCGGCCATCACGCCGTTCACCGCCACCGACCACACCGTGATGTCGCGGCCCGACGGCCGGGCCAGGCCGATCACCCGCCACGGGTCGTGACCCGACGCGGCGATGAACGCCTCCACCCGCTCACGCGTGGGTGGCACGATGGGCAGGCCGTCGCTCCAACCCCGGGCGACGAACACGTCATTGATCTCGTCGATGCCACCCGAGGCCACCACGTCGAGCGCGCTCGGTTCGGTGGACGCACCGACCGCCGAGTCGACCTCGCGGGTGAGGCCGTCGATCATCTGCAGCATCGTCGTGCCCACCAGTCCGGCGATCATCTCGTCGTGCGACTGGCTGTCGACATGGCCGCGCAGCACCGCCAGCGGCATGCCATCGAACCCGAGCCCGCGCCCGGTTGCCGCCGCCTGACGGATGAACCCCTCGGTCACCAGGCTGACGGTCGGCACGCCGGCCGCCTCTGCTGCTGCTGATGCCCGCATCACGGCGGGCGTACAGCTGCCTCAAGCACCCACGCCCGACACCACGGCATCGACGCCGCGGGCCGCGATGACGCTGGGGATGGCGCCCACCACCTGGTGCTCCTCAGGGCCGTGCACGTTGCCGAACGCGTCGTAGCCGACCACCTCGACACCCGGGTAGCGGGTCTGCAGTTCGCGCTCGATCACCGGGAACAACTCGTCGCCGCGGAACATGTAGTCCCACAGGAATCCGATTCGCTTCCCGGCCAGATCGTCGAGTCTCGGCGCCAGCGCACGGGCCTGCACGCCGCGGGGCGACTTCGGCCAGACGACGTCGTACCGGGGCTCGGCTCGCAACTCGTTGCTCACGGGCTCCAGTCTGCCAAACCGCGCCCCGCTGCAATCACCACCTGAAGCCGCCCCACCTCGCAACGCTTCGGACTTCGATCGCCGCACCGTCACCCTCGCCACCGTGAACGTGAACGGCCTGCGCGCCGCCACCCGCAACGGGATGGCGCCGTGGGTGTACCGGTGCGAGCCCGACATCGTCACCCTGCAGGAGGTGCGCGCGCCCGATGCGCTGGTGCCCGGCCTGGTGGCCGAGGTGTTCGGCGACGGCTGGCAGGTGGTGCACGCCGAGGCCGGCGCCAAGGGCCGCGCCGGGGTGGCCGTGGTCACCCACCTGCCCATCGAACGGGTCGACGCCGGCGATGACGAACCCTGCTTCGCCGGCACCGGCCGCTGGATCGAGGCCGACGTCCGCCTGTCCGACGACGAAGTGCTCACCGTCGTGTCGGCGTACGCGCACACGGGCGATGCCGACGTGCCCGAGCGCATGGCCGAGAAACTCGCCTGGTTCGACGCCGCCACGGTGCGCCTCGAAGCGTTGCGGGCCGAGGGTCGCCACGTGGTGCTCACCGGCGACCTGAACGTCGCCCACCGCGACAGCGACCTGAAGAACTGGAAGGGCAATGTCGGCTGCGCCGGCTGCCATCCCGACGAGCGGGCCCGCTTCGACCACTGGATCGACACGCTCGGCTGGGTCGACGTGGCCCGCACCGTGGCAGGCAGCGACGCCGTGCCGTTCACGTGGTGGTCGTTCCGCGGCCGCGCCTTCGACACCGACGCCGGCTGGCGCATCGACTACCAGATCGCCACACCCGAGTTCGCCGCCCGCGCCGCCGAGGCCCGCGTCGACCGCGCCCCGTCGTACGACGAACGCTGGAGCGACCACGCCCCCATGGTCGCCACCTACCGCCTCTGACCCCCTCGCCCCCCGCCCGTCCGCCTGCCCCATCCGTGAGCGGCGACCCCCGCCCACGTGGTCCACGCGCACGAATCACCCGCCTCCGTGAGCCGTGGCCCCCGCAGAGGTGGTTACGGCTCACGGACGGCTGGAGCGAGATGGGGCGGGTGCGGGGCGGGGCGGGGTGAGGACTACGGTGCGAGCCATGGAGGACTCGCTGCCCGACCCGGCCCTGGGGCCCGGCGAGCACCGCTGCCCCGGCCCGGGCTACCGCGACCTGGTCGCGCGCGACCTCACGGGGGTGCCACCCGAGTTGCTGGAGGAGTCGTACAGCTTCCTCGGCGACGAGCCCATCCCCTTCAGCCGGTACACCTCGGCCGAGTTCGCTGCGCTCGAGTACGAACGGGTGTGGAGCCGCACCTGGCAGTGGGTTTGTCGCCAGGAACACATCCCTTCGCCGGGCGATTTCCAGGTGTACGACATCGGGCCCCGGTCGATCATGGTGGTGCGCCAGGCCGACGGCTCGATCCGCGCGTTCGACAACTTCTGCCAGCACCGCGGCACCCAACTGAAGCCGTCGGGCCAGCAGGGCAACGCCAACCGCTTCACCTGCCCGTACCACGGCTGGGCGTGGAACACCGCTGGCGCGTTGGTGTCGTTGCCGTGCCGGTGGGACTTCCCGCACGTGCGCGACGAGGACGTGACCCTGCCCGAGGTGCAGGTCGACACCTGGGGCGGGTTCGTGTTCGTGAACCTCGACCCCGCCGCGCCGCCGCTGCACGAGTACCTCGGCGTGCTGCCCCGTCATTTCGCCACGTGGGACCTGGCCGACCGCTACGTGGAGGTGCACGTGCGCAAGCGCCTGCCCGCCAACTGGAAGGCGGCGATGGAGGCGTTCCTCGAGGCGTACCACGTGTTCAAGACCCACTCGCAGGCGCTGCCCGCCACCGGCGACGCCAACGCCGCGTACGACGTGTTCGGCCCACACATCTCGCGTTTCATGCACACCACCGGTACGCAGAGCCCGCACATCGCCGCCGAACGCAGCGAGCAGGAGATCCTCGACTTCCTGCTCGGCCGCCGCTTCGCCGGACGCGACGACATGCCCACGGTGGGTTCCGGCGAGACCGCCCGCGATGTGTACGCGCGGATCATCCAACGGTCGCTCGGCGAACGGTACGGCAACGACTTCAGCCACCTCACCGTGGCCGAGACCATCGACTCGATCGAGTACTTCGCGTTCCCCAACACGTTCTTCTTCCGCGGCCTGCAGTTCCCGATGGTGTATCGCTTCCTACCCAGCCCGCACTCGGTCGACGAGTGCACGTTCGAGCTGTTGTTCCTGCGCCACCCGCCCGCCGGCGGCCCGGTGCCACCGCCCGCGCAGCCGGTCGACATCGGCATCGCCGACAGCTACGCCTCGGTGCCCGGTATGGATCCCGGCCTCGGCTTCGTGTACGACCAGGACACCGACAACCTCGCCGCGCAGACGCGCGGCTTCCACGGCAGCGCCCGCGGCGCCCAGCAGTTCGGCAACTACCAGGAGGTGCGCGCCCGGCACCTCCACCGCACGATCGACGCCTATCTCGCGATGGGGCCGATCAGGCGTTGATGACGGGCACGGCCTGCATCGCAGCCGCCACTGCTTCGTCGCTGAGGTCGAGATCGACCATGTTGCCGCTGAGGAACGACTCGTAGGCAGCCAGGTCGAGGTGGCCGTGACCGCACAGCGCGGTGAGGATCACCTTCTCCTCGCCCGACTCCTTGCAGGCCAGCGCCTCGCGCACCGCAGCAGCGATGGCGTGGGTGGGCTCGGGTGCGGGCACGATGCCCTCGGTGCGGGCGAACTGCAGCGCTGCGGTAAAGCACTCGACCTGCGGGATGGCCACGGCTTCGGCCAGGCCGAGCTCGTAGATGTGGCTGACCAACGGCGACATGCCGTGGTAGCGCAGGCCGCCGGCGTGGATGGGGTCGGGGATGAACCCGTGGCCGAGGGTGTGCATCTTCATCAGCGGGGTCATGCCCGCAGTGTCGCCGAAGTCGTAGCGGTATTCGCCCTTGGTGAGGCTGGGGCAGGCAGCCGGTTCGACGCAGCGGATGGTCGGGTTCATCCGACCGGCCAACTTCTCGCGCAGGAACGGGAAGGCGAGGCCGCCGAAGTTCGAGCCGCCACCGGTGCAGCCCACCAGCACATCGGGCTGCTCGCCCACCTTGGCGAGCTGCAGCAGCGCCTCTTCACCGATGATGGTCTGGTGCATCAGCACGTGGTTCAGCACGCTGCCCAACGCGTACCGCACCGTCGGGTCGGCCACGGCCATCGTCACCGCTTCGCTGATGGCGATACCCAGGCTGCCGGGATGGTCGGGGTTCTCGGCCAGCAGCGAGCGGCCGTACTCGGTGATCGGCGACGGGCTCGAGTGCAGCGTCGCGCCGTAGATCTCCATCATCGTGCGGCGATAGGGCTTCGAGCGGTAGCTGGCAGCGACCTGCCACACCTCGCACTCGAGGCCGTACTGCGCGCAGGCGAACGCCAGCGAGGTGCCCCACTGGCCCGCACCGGTCTCGGTGGTGAGCTTCCGCACACCCTCCTGCTTGTTGTAGTAGGCCTGCGGCACGGCGGTGTTCGGCTTGTGCGAACCAGCCGGGCTGACGCCCTCGTACTTGTAGTAGATGCGCGCCGGAGTGCCGAGCGCCTGCTCGAGACGGTGGGCACGGAACAGCGGGCTCGGCCGCCAGAGGCGATAGATGTCGAGCACCCCACCGGGGATGTCGACGTAGCTGGCGGACGTGACCTCCTGCTCGATGAGCGCCATCGGGAACAGCGGCGCAAAGTCGTCGGGACCAGCCGGCTGCAACGTGCCCGGGTGCAACGGCGGCGGGGGCGGCGACGGCAGGTCGGGGATGACGTTGTACCACTGGGTAGGCATCTCGTCTTCGGTGAGCAGGATCTTGTTGGGAACCTTGGCAGCCATGCCGGGCAAGGTAGCCGATCCGGGCAGGCCGATGGTCAGGTGAACGAGCGAGTGGTTGCGCGCACCGGGAACTCCCCATCCGACGCCCCCATCCGACGCCCCCATCCGACGCCCCCATCCGAGCATGGCCACCCGGCGCAGGGCCGGTTCATGCCGCGACCGTGTCGAGCCGTGAGATCTCGGTGCCGTCGGGCCGGTACACGTGCCAGCAGCCCTGTTCGTCGCGCCGCACGCTGTAGCCCTGACGCTTGAGAAGGTTGTGGTGTCCGCACGCCGGCCCACCGTCGTCGTGGTCGGTGCGGCCGCCCTCGAACGCCCACCCGCGGAGGTGATCGGCCTGCAATCGACCAGGCGGTGCATTGCAGCCAGGCCACAGACATCGTCGTTCGAGCAGCAGCACGGCCTCACGGGCGCCACCGCGGAACAGGCGCGACCGGCGGCCGAGATCGACGATCCGGCCTGCCGAGTCGAGCACCACCCGGCGCAGCCGACCCACCAGCAGCGCGGCCGACACGTCGGCCCGCGGCAGTTGCACCCCGTCGACCGTCTCGCACCGCCGCCACAGCACTTCGTCGGGTGACCTCGGCGCCGTGCCAGCCCCAGTCGGGCCAGCACCACGTTGGCCAGCACCAGTCGGGCCAGCGCCTGTCAGGCCGGCACCAGCGGCCTCGGCGAGCAGTTCGGCTGCCGTATGGGCGTCGACCACCACGTTCACCAACGGCTCACCCGACCGTGGCACGCCCGGCGCCGAAGCCGCCGCGGCGAAGACGGCGACGAGCGCGTCGAACCGGCGCTGAGCGTCGGTGCGGGGCAGGAACCCGCGGGCCAGGTCGGCGCCCACCTGCTGGCGCGCCTCGGCCCAGTCGGTGAGGAACTCGGCCTCGCAGAAGCGGTCGAACACCTCGCGCAGCACGGCACCGTCGTACGCACCGCCGTTGGCCCGCACCACCACCTCGTCGCCCACCTGCAGCACGGTCGCGTTGCGACGCCGGTGCACATCCTGCTGACTGCGTGCCGCGCCATCGGCGTCGGCTGCTGCCACCCACCGCCGCACCAGTACGGCGAACTCGTCGGCGCGCAGCCGCAACACCTGGGCCCCGAACAACTCGTCGGCCTCACCCACCTGGTCGCGACAGCGCGGGTTGCGCTCGACCTCACCCAAGGCCGCGAGGTGCGCCAGACCGACCCGTCCGTCCTCGGCCAGCAACCGCACCGAGGGCAAGCGCCTCAGCACCCGGCCCAGACGCAGCAACCCCTTCGACTCGGACACCGACCAGCCGAACATCGCCCGCCCCCACGCGGCAGCATCGACATGACCGTCGTCGAGGTGCAGCCCCCGGCGACCCAGTTCGGCCAGCAGCACGCCACCGCCACCTCGGCCTGGCGGCGCAACCGCTCGGCCTGGGCGACGAACGCGACGACGTCGGCCGAGGCGAGTGCCTCGAACTCGGGGACAGCGAAGCCCGGTGCGTCGGTTCGTGCTGCAGCCAGCGACTCCATGCGCACACCCTGCCAGCGGGGTGTGACACGGTTTCCTGCGCAGCGTTCGTCGCGATCAGGCGGCCGATACGTGCCGGCGACGACTCAGGCCGGGCCCGCCTCGTCGACCACGGCCATCACGTCGAGGCCGGCGAACCGGCCCTGCAGGTCGGGCACCTCGGCCACCGGATCGTCGACGTCGTCGTACTCCAACCGCAGCGCGCGGCTCATCGTGGCGTGCATCGCATAGGTGGCTGTGATGTACGTGAACTCGAGGATCTCCTCGTCGCTGAGGTGCTGCTGCAACGCGGCGAACACCGCATCGGGCACGCGGCCGTGCTGCAGGACCAGGCAGTCGGTGTAGGCCAGAACGGCACGTTCGGCAGGCGACCAGCAGTCGGCCACGCTCCACGCCGGCAGCGCGTCGACCTGCTCGTCGGTGAACCCCACGTCGCGGCACGCCTTGCAGTGCTGGCTGAACACGAAGCGACTGCCCACCAGGAACCCGGCGCGCGTCTGGCCGAGCTCGCGCAGCTTCGGGGCAAGGCGCCGATCGGGTGAGCGGTAGAACTGGAACCCCGCCGTGGTGTGGTCGAAGGCGTCGGGCACCAGCGCGAACACGGTCCACCAGTTGCCCGGTGTGCCCGACGCCGTGCCGGGATCGACCACCGGGTCGCGGTCGCCGAACAGCATGCGGTACATCGCCTGGGCGAACGGGTGGGCGTCGTCGCGGCCCACCTCACGCAGCCGGGGCACGGCTCAGACCTTCGAGTTCTCGAGCACGTCGGCGGTGAGCAGCCGGTGCGCCTCGGGCGGGTTCGGCGTGAAGCCGGGCGTGTCGCGGCACAACTCGACCATGATGCCGTTGGGGTCGACGTAGTACAGCGAGTGGCACCAACCGTGGTCGACCTCCATCAACGGGGTGACGCCGGCAGCGGTCATGCGGGCCCGCACCTCCTCCTGCTGTTCGGCGGTTGCCCGGAACGCGCAGTGGTTCACCCACACCGGCACGCCCACGCTGTCGGCCAGGTCGGTCTTCCACTCGGGCTGCTCGCCCACACCCTCGAACTGGAAGAAGGCGATGGCCTCGTGGTTGCCGGCGCTGTCGGGGCCGATGTCGAAGAAGATGTGCCGCATCCACGTGCTCTCGCCGTGGGCCTGCACCTCGGTGTGCACGAGCGGGAAGCCCATCAGGTCTTCGTAGAAGTGCGTCGTGGCTTCGACGTCGCGGGTGGCGTAGGCAACATGGTGCAGCGGCATGCGCGGACGTTACCGCGACGCGTCAAGCGATGGCTTCGTCGAGCGCGAGGCCCACGTCGCGCGCCTCGCGCCACGCCAGCACGCCGAGGGCGGCCAGCACCACGCCCATCGCGATGGACTGCAGCAGGCTGACCTTCTCGCCGAGGAACACCCATGCCGCGATGGTGGCGCCAACCGGCTCGGCCTGGATGAGCAGCGACGACACCGAGGCGTCGACGCGCGGATGCGCCCACGTGAGCAGACCGTGGCCCGCGATGCCCGGCCCCAGCGACAGCAGCACCACCCACACCCAGCCCGATCGGTCGAGGCTGTCGATCGGCTGGTCGACGAACGGCATCACCGCCGACACCGTGACGGCCCCCACCACCGACATCACCAGCATGAAGCGGAAGGTCTCGATGCCTTCGCGGGCCCGCTTGGCCAGCAGCAGATACGCCACCCAGATGAGCAGCGAGACAACGGCCCACACGTAGCCCACGGCGAGGTTCGTCGTCTGCTCGTCGTCGGTCGGCGCAGCGAGCACCGCCACCACCACACCACTGACGGCAGTGATGGCGCACATCACCTTCACGGTGGTGAGGCGCTCGCCCATGAACAGCACTGCGATGGGCAACGCCACCACCGGCGTGAGCGCACCGATGATGAGTGCCACCGCCACGCTCACGTACTGCAGCGCGGTGAAGAAGGTGCAGATGTTCAGGCCGAACAGCACACCGAGCGGCGCCGCTCGACGGAAGTCGGCCCGGCTCGGCCATCGCTTCAGCACGAGCGCGATCAGCACGAGCACGGCCGTGGCAACCCACATGCGCCAGAACGACAGCACCACGCCGCCCACGCCGGTGGCCTTGCCGAGCACACCACCGAACGACCAGAAGGCGGTTGCTCCCAGCACGGCGAGCAGCCCGAGACCACGCTCGTGCGGCGAGGTGGTGTCGGCCGGCATCGCTGCCGACCCTAGTGGGGCCGGTCAGGCGGGCGGGGTGAAGTCGGGGTCCTCGGTGCGGGTGCGCTTCAGTTCCCAGAACCCGTCGACGCCGGCCATCATCGTGAGGCCGTCCCACAGTCGAAGCGCATCGTCGAGCGGCGGGCGGCGGGTGATGACCGGCCCGAAGAACCCCACTCGCTTACCGGCGGGCGTGACGAAACCGAGGATGGGCGTGCCCACGTCGTTGCCGGTGAGCGACAGGCCGTCGTCCATCGACGCGCGAATGACGCTGTCCCACGACTCGTCGGTGGCCGCCGACGCATGCGCTGTGTCGAGCCCGGCCTCGGCCAGCAATGCCGCGGCGTCGACGGTGCGCTCGCCGCGATGGTGGATGTGCTCGCCGAACACGGTGTAGAGGCCGCCGAGCGGGGCAGCACCCTCGGCAGCCCGAACCGACTCCATCACCCGCAGCAGGCCGTGGGTGGCCGCTGCCGGTTCGTACCACGGCGACTCGGGGCCGATGCCGTTCTTCAGCAGCAGGCTGATCGGGCGCCACGTCACATCGACGTTGCGGTGCGGGGCGATGTCGGTGACCCAACGGGAGGTGACCCAGCACCAGGGGCAGATGGGATCGATCCAGAACTCGAGTTGCATGCGCCGAGGCTAGACCGGATGGGCCGAACGGTGGGTTGCCACCTCCTGCCCCGATATGTAAGGCTTGCTTTACTATGCGAAACAGGTACTCCTTCTTGCTGGCCGCAACCCTGCTGATCGCCACGACGGCGCTCGCGGCGTGCGGTGGCGACGACGAGTCGACCGGCGGTGCCGATCGGCAGGTCGTCACCGTGTACACCGGCCGGCACTACGGCATCGAGCCAGTGTTCGAGGCGTTCACCGCTGCCACCGGCATCGAGGTTCGTTTCACCACCGGCAAGGACCCCGAGTTGCGCGAGCGACTCGTCGCCGAGGGCAAGAACACACCGGCCGATCTGCTGATGGCAGCCGACGCCGCCAACATCGAACTCGCTGCCCAGGCCGGCGCACTCGCATCGATCGACAGCGACGTGCTCGACAGGGCGGTGCCGGAGGAACTGCGCAGCGCCGACGGCACCTGGTACGCCCTCAGCCGCCGGGCCCGCGTGGTGGCGTACTCCACCGAGCGCGTCACCGAACCGCCCACCACCTACGCCGCCATCGGCGACCCGCAGTGGAAGGGGCGGTTGTGCCTGCGGCCGAGCACCCACCCGTACACCCAGTCGCTCGTCGCCTCGCTGATCGCCAACCTGGGCGAGCCGGCTGCGCTGGCGCTCGTCGAGTCGTGGGTCGCCAACGATCCGCTCTACATCGACAGCGACACCGACATCTACAAGGCCGTCGCTGCCGGCGAGTGCGACGTGGCCATCGCCAACACCTATTACCTCGGGCGCCTGCTGACGGACGACCCGACCTTCCCGGTGGCCATCAGCTGGCCCGACCAGGAGGCCAGCGGCACCCACGTGAACATCAGCGCGGCCGCGGTCACCACCCACGCACCGAACCCCGAGGGTGCCCGACGGCTGCTCGAGTGGCTCGCCACCGATGGCCAGCAGCAGTTCAGCGATGCGAACTTCGAGTACCCGGCCGACCCCACCGTGACGCCCATCGCGGTGGTCGCCGGGTGGGGTGAGTTCACCGCCGATCTCGGCTCGGTGCTGCGCCTCGGCGAACTGAACCCGAGCGCCGTCGACCTGCTGTCAGAGGCCGGCTACGAGTGACGGTCACGGCCCGCACCCTGCCGGGCTGGGTCGCCGTCACCGCGGTGGCGGCGGCGCTCGCCGCGCCGGTTGCGGTGGTGGCGTGGTCGCTCACCGACCCCGACACCGAGATCTGGCAGCAGCTCTGGCGCACCCGGCTGCCCGGCATGCTGCGCGAGACGCTCGTGCTGTCGGTCGCCGTGCTGGCAGGCACGCTGGTCCTGGGCACCGCCCTCGCCTGGCTGGTGACGGCGTACGAGTTCCGCGGCCGGCGGGTGCTGGGGTGGCTGCTGGTCACCCCCCTCGCCGTGCCCGGCTACGTGCTCGGGTTCGTGTGGCTCGACACGTTGGCCGACCCGCTGGGCGCTCGCGGTGTGCGCAGCATCTGGGTGTGCGCCGCCGTGCTCACGCTCACGCTGTACCCGTACGTGTACCTGTTCGCCCGCGCCGCGTTCCGCGACCAGGCCCAGGCGGCGGTGGCGGCGGCCCGCAGCCTGGGGGCGTCGCGACGGCGCACGTTCTGGCGTGTCGTCCTCCCGGCGGCGCGTCCGTCGCTCGCCGCCGGCGCCGCGCTGGTGGCCATGGAGGTGCTCACCGACATCGGCACTGTGCGGTTGTTCAACGTGAGCACCGTGGCCGACGGGGTGCTGCGTGTGTGGTTCGGAAGCGGCGACCGCGATGCCGCCACCGAGTTGGCGATGGTGCTCGTCGTGGCGGCAGTGGGCTTGATCGCGCTCGAGCGCGGCCTGCGTGGCGGCGCCCGCTACACCCAGCACGGTGCACGTCGCGGACCGAACACCCGGCCGCTGCGCGGCGCCGGCGCCGTCGCTGCCTTGACGGGGGCCGCGCTCGTCCTCGGCGCCGCTGTGATGATGCCCGTGGCGCGCCTGATCTCGTGGGCCGCCGAGGCACGCCGCGACGGGGACACGCAGACGGTTGCCGGCGGTCTCGGTCATCACCTCACCAACACCCTGCAGGTGGCGGCGTGGGCGACCGCGGTGTGCATCGGCGTGGGCACCGGGCTGGCACTTGCGGCTCGCCGACGCGGTCGCGCCGGTGCTGTGCTGGCCCGCGTGGCGAGCCTCGGGTACGCGGTGCCGGGGCCGGTGGTGGCCATCGGCGTCGTCGTCACGCTGGCGGCGCTCGACCGGCGCGGCTGGGTGCCGGGCGGGGTGCTGCTGGTGGGGTCGCTGGTCGGTTTGATCTACGGCCTGGCCGTGCGGTTCCTGGCAGTCGGCTACCAGGGTGTCGACGCCGGCCTGGCGGCGGTGCCCGCTCACGCTGTCGACAGCGCGCGCACGCTGGGTGCCCGGCCGTGGCGGGTGGCGCTGCGGGTGGAACTGCCCCAGGCACGTGCCGCCCTGCTGGCTGCGGCAGCACTGGTGGCGGTCGACACGGTGAAGGAGTTGCCCATCACGCTGCTGCTGCGCCCCTTCGGCACCGACACGCTGTCGGTGTGGGTGTGGCAGGCCACGTCGGAGAGCCTGTGGGTGCAGGCGGCGTTGCCGTCGCTCGCCATCGTGGCAGTGGGTATGGTGCCGGTCGCTGCGCTGTTGTGGGCGCTCGAGCGAGGGGCGCGGGTGACGTCATGACAGCACCGGAGTCGATGGCCCTGCGGGTGGCCGGCCTCACCTGTCGCTACGGCACGCACGTGGTGGTCGACGACGTGTCGTTCGACGTGCGGGCGGGCGAACTGCTCGCACTGGTGGGTCCGAGCGGATGCGGCAAGTCGACGCTGCTGCGCGCCGTCGCCGGGCTCGAACCTGCGGCGGCCGGGCGTGTGTGGCTGGGCGAGCGAGATGTCACTGCGCTCGAGGCCGAGCAGCGGCGCATCGGCCTCGTGTTCCAGGACCACGCGCTGTTCGGCCACATGCGCGTCGACGCGAACGTGGCGTTCGGCCTGCGCCACCTCCCCCGCGCCGAGCGTGCGGCTCGGGTCGACGAGGTGCTGCAGTTGGTGCGCCTCGCGCATACCGCCCGGCGGTACCCGCACGAGCTGTCGGGCGGCGAACAGCAACGCATCGCGCTGGCCCGCGCGCTGGCGCCGCGCCCGGGCGTGGTGCTGCTCGACGAGCCGTTCGCCAGCCTCGACGAGCAGTTGCGCGACGAGGTGCGCGTGGAGGTCGCCGCGGTGCTGGCCCAGCAGGGCACGGCGGCCGTCCTGGTCACCCACGACCGCGCCGAGGCGCTCACGATGGGCCGACGAGTGGCGGTGATGAACGCCGGACGGTTGGTGCAGATCGGCCCGCCCGACGAGGTGTACGGACACCCGGCCGATGCCTTCGTGGAGGGATTCCTGGCCACCACGCGATGGCGGGCGTGACCTCCGGCTGTCAAAGTTGACAAACTTGATCGGAATTATCAGAATGCGGCGGTGACCGCTCCCCTGTCCGTTCCCGTTCCCTCTGATCTCGAGGCGCAGCACCCGCTCGACATCATCCGCTGGGCCATCGACACCCACGGCGTCGAGCATGCGGTGGCCACGGTGAGTTTCGAAGACGCCGTGCTCGCCCACCTCGTGCACACGGCACATCCCGGCGCCGACATCGTGCTGCTCGACACCCAGTACCTGTTCGCCGAGACGCTCTGGCTGGTCGACGAGATGCGCCGCCGGTTCGGGATGCAGGTGCGTGTGGTGCGCCCACTCGACGACGTGGCACCCGACAACCGGTGGCAGCACGACGTGGAGGGGTGCTGCCAGGTGCGCAAGGTCGAGCCGCTGCAGCGGGCGCTCGCCGGCAAGGCGGCGTGGATCACGGGCGTGCGCCGCGTCGACGGCCCCACCCGGGCCAACGCGCCGGTGGCCGGTTTCGACGTGGGCCGCAACCTGGTGAAGGTGAACCCTCTGGCCACCTGGGACGACGACGCCATGGCGCTGTACGCCGAACTGCACGACCTGCCGGCGAACCCGCTGAGCGAGCGCGGCTACCCGTCGATCGGGTGCTGGCCGTGCACCCGGCCGGTGGCGCCCGGCGAAGACAAGCGGGGCGGCCGGTGGGCCGGCAACGCGAAGACCGAGTGCGGGCTGCACGTATGAGCACCGACACCTCCGTAGAGCACATCGGGCTCCAGCACGTCACGCTCACGAAGGCCGACGCTCATCTCGAGTCGCTGGTCGACGAGGCCATCACCATCATCCGCGAGGTGGCCACCGAGTGCGAGAACCCGGTGCTGCTGTTCAGCGGCGGCAAGGACTCGGCCGTGCTGTTGCACCTCGCCCTCCTGGCCTTCGCCCCGGCCCGCCTCCCGTTTCCGGTGCTGCACGTCGACACCGGGCACAACTTCCCCGAGGTGATCGACTACCGCAACGAGTTCGTGCGCGACGCCGGGGTACGGCTGCTGGTGGCCAGCGTGCAGGAGTCGATCGACACCGGACGGGTGGTGGAAGACGTCGGCCCGCGCGCCTCGCGCAACCGACTGCAGAGCGTCACCCTGCTCGACGCCATCACCGAGCACGGCTTCGATGCAGCCTTCGGCGGCGGCCGGCGCGACGAGGACAAGGCCCGGGCGAAGGAGCGCATCGTGTCGTTCCGCGACCGGCACGGCCGGTGGGACCCGCGCAACCAGCGACCCGAGCCGTGGGACGTGCTGAACGCCCGCATCCGCAAGGGCGAGCACCTGCGCGCCTTCCCGCTCAGCAACTGGACCGAACTCGACATCTGGCGGTACATCGCGGTGGCCGGGGTGCCGCTGCCCAGCATCTACTTCTCGCACCGCCGCACGGTGGTGGCGCGAGACGGAATGCTGCTGAACGTGGGTGGCCCTGTGGTGCTCGAGCCGGGCGAGACCGCGTTCGAGGAGACCGTGCGCTACCGCACCGTGGGCGACATGAGCTGCACGGGTGCCGTGCGCTCCGATGCGGTGACGATCGACGAGGTGCTGGCCGAGGTTGCGGCGGCACGCATCACCGAACGCGGCGCCACCCGTGCCGACGACACGTTCAGCGAGTCGGCCATGGAGGACCGCAAACGAGAGGGGTACTTCTGATGAGCGGTCTGCCCACCCTGCGCATCGCCACCGCCGGCTCGGTCGACGACGGCAAGAGCACGCTCATCGGCCGCCTGCTGCACGACACGAAGACGGTGTTCGAGGACCAGTTGGCCGCGGTGGCCCGCGCCAGTCGTCGTTACGGCGACGGTGAGGTGAACCTGGCGCTGCTCACCGACGGCCTGCGCGCCGAACGCGAGCAGGGCATCACCATCGACGTCGCCTACCGCTACTTCGCCACCCCGCAGCGCAACTTCATCGTCGCCGACACACCCGGCCACCAGCAGTACACACGCAACATGGTGACGGGCGCGTCGACGGCCGATGTGGCCATCGTGCTGGTCGACGCCCGCCACGGCATCGTCGAGCAGACCCGTCGGCACGCCTTCATCGCATCGCTGCTCGGCGTGCGGGCCATCGCCCTGGCGGTGAACAAGATGGACCTGGTCGACTGGGACGAGGGTGTGTTCGAGGTGATCGCGAAGGAGGCCTCGGCGTACGTCGAGGCGCTGCCCGACCCCGTCGCCGTGGTGGCCTTTCCCATCAGCGCGCTCGAGGGCGACAACGTGGTCGACCGCTCCGACCGGGCGCCCTGGTACACGGGCCCGGCGCTCTTGTCGTGGCTCGAGCAGTTCGACGCCGGCGCGTCAGCCGGCGGCCAGGGCAGTGCCCGGCTCGACGTTCAGCGTGTGCTGCGCCCGCAGGGCAGCGACTACCGCGGTTACGCGGGGCGATTGGCCGACGGGCCGCTGACGGTGGGCGACGTGGTGACGGTGCTGCCGTCGGGCCGCCGATCGACGGTGGTGGGGCTGCAACGCCACGGCGCAGCGGTCGACACCGCCGCGCCAGGCCATGCCGTGGCTGTGGAGCTTGCCGACGATGTCGACATCGCGCGTGGCGACGTGCTGGTGGCAGGCGACCGCGGCGTGCGGGTGACCGAAGAGGTGACAGGCACGCTGTGCTGGATGATCGACACACCCCTGCGAGTCGGCACGCGGTTGTGGTTCAAGCACGGCACGCGCACCGGCCGCGCCATCGTCGACGAGGTGGTGCACGTGCACGACGTGGCGAGCACATCGACGGTCGCGGCAGACGAGGTGGGGCTGAACGAGCTGGCCGTGGTGCGCCTGGCGCTCAGTGAACCGATCGCTGCCGTGCCCTACCAGAGCAGCCGCGAGGGTGGCCGCATGATCCTCATCGACGAGGCCACCAACGTGACCGCGGGTGCGCTGTTGCTCAGCGAGTAGGCGCCGGCGCGCCGAGCAACTGGTCGACACCGTCGGCCACCCGGGCGCCGCGGGCCCGCAGCGTCGCCACGAGGCGGGCGATCCCGTCACGGGTGGCGCCGTCGGCCAGCGTTGCGGCGTCGACGGCCACGGCACGCAGGCCCCGCCCCTTGAACACCAGCGACAGCCGACCGTCCTCTTCGTAGAACGTGTGCACACTGCGGATGCTGGCCGCATCGAGACGACGGGCCACGCGGCGCTGTTCGAGGCCGCGCTCGTCGGCCAGCACCAGAGCATTCGGCATGGAGGCGGTGATGAGCATCGTGTGGTCCTGGTCGAGCGAGTTCCCGTATTGCCGATCAAAGTAGTCGGAATTAGGGAGGATCGCAACCCGGACCGGCGCGTTAGGTTCACACCGTGCGCCTGTCCCACAAGGTCGACTACGGCATCCGGGTGATGTGCGCCCTGGCCGAGATCGCGGCCGAGGGCGACGCCCGGCCCACCAGCAGCGGTGCGCTGGCCGAGGCGAAGGACATCCCGCCGGGGTTCCTCGACGACATCCTGCGCATCCTGCGCAACGGCGGCCTGGTGCGCAGCGTGCGCGGCAGCGAGGGCGGCTGGATGCTCGCCCGATCTGCCGAGGCCATCACCGTGGCCGACATCATCCGCGTCATCGACGGCCCGCTCGCCACCGTGCGCGGCCTACGGCCCGACGAGATGGCCTCGTACGGCGAGCACGAGCCGTTCATCTCGCTGTGGGTGGCGGTGCGTGTGGCGCTGCGCTCGGTGCTCGAACGCGTCACCGTGGCCGACCTCGCCGCCGGGCGCCTGCCCGACGAGGTGCAGGCCCTCGTCGACGTGCCCGACGCCTGGGAGCCCCGCCGCCGCGGCAGCTGAGCCCCGATCAGTCGGCGACGAAACCCTTGAAGCTGTGGTTCATGTAGTCGACGAAGGCGGGTGACAGGCCTTCGGCCAGCAGGACGTCGCGTGGTGCCGGTGGGCAACGCGGCACGAAGCCGGTGTCGGCGGCGAGCAGGTGCGGGTAGTCGTGGTGGAGGATGCCCACCCGGCCGAGCACGGCGATGTCGATGCCCTGGTCGAGCACGCGCTGCACGTCGGCGGGGTCGTGGATCTTGCCGGCCACCCCGAGGCGCACCTCGCCGCGCGGTAGCTCGGCGAACACCTCGGTGAGGCTGCGTGTGTCGGGGCCGTCGGGGGTGGGCACCCGGTTGACGTCCCACAGGCTCATGTCGATCATGTCGACCTTGCCGCCGTCGACGAGGCGACCGAACACCTCGACGATCTCGGGGAGCTGCATGCCGAACCGCTCGGGCGACAGGCGCACGGCGAGGGCGAGGTCGGGGCCGCACTCGGCGCGGATGCCGTCGACGATGTCGAACAGCACGCGGCTTCGGTTGTCGAGCGAGCCGCCGTAGCGGTCGGTGCGCTGGTTCAGTTCGGCCGACAGGAACTGACAGATCAGGTAGCCGTGGGCGCCGTGCAGTTCCACGCCGTGGAAGCCGGCCTGTTCGGCGCGGCGGGCGGCGGCCACGAAGTCGGCCACCACCTGCTCGACCTCGGCCGTGGTGAGCGCCCGCGCCCCGGTGGACGGGTCGTCGCTGGGGCACACGGGCTGGGCGCCGATGAGCGCCTCGGGCGAGCGGTTGCCGGCATGGTGCAACTGCATGTAGCTGACGGTGCCGGTGGCGTTCAGCGCCGACGCGAGGCGGGTGAGGCCGTCGAGGTGCTGGTCGCCGAACACACCGAGCTGGCCGCGGAACCCCTGCCCCACCGCCTGCACGTGCGCGGCGCAGGTCATCGTGAGCCCGAAGCCGCCCGTGGCACGCATCGTCAGCCAGTGGAACTCGTCGTCGCTGAGGGTGCCGTCGAGATGGCTCTGCTGGTTGGTGAGCGGCGCCAGCATGAAGCGGTTCGCCATTGCCGGGCCATGGGCGAACGAGAGCGAGTCGAAGGGAGTGACCATTGCTTCACTCTCGCAGAACAGGTGGGTCAGAGCAGACCCTCGACGATCAGCAGCACACCGAACACGAAGAACGTGACGGCGGCGCCGATCTTGATGACCCGCTCGGGCAGGCGCGCCCCGAGTTGCTGGCCGACGACGATGGCCAGCGCGTCGGCAGCCACCATGCCGACGGTGGAGCCCAACCAGGTGCCCACCATGCCGTGGTCGGTGGCGAGGGTGATGGTCGCGAGCATCGTCTTGTCGCCGAGTTCGGCCAGGAAGAACGCCAGCGCCACGGTGAAGAACACCGACTTGGTGCGGCGGTTGGCGATGGCTTCGTCGTCCTCGTCGAGCTTGTCGCCGCGCAGGGTCCAGATACCGAAGCCGATGAAGGCGATGCCGGCCAGCACCGACAGGGTGTCGGTGGGCAGCGCCACGCCCAGCGCGGCACCCAGCAACACGCTGACGAGGTGCACGGTCGCGGTGGCCGCGGTGATGGCGAGCAGGATGGTGACGGCCCGGTAGCGGGCGGCGAAGGTCATCGCCATCAACTGGCTCTTGTCGCCGAGCTCGGCGATGAAGATGATGCCGGTGCTGACGAGGAAGGCTTCCATGACCGCAGCGACGCTAGCGGTGCGGTAGTCCTGCGGCGCAGTAGGCGTCGGCCTCGTCGAGGGTCTCGTGCTCGAGCAGAGCGGCCACCAGCGTGTCGAGCCGTTCGCGGTTGGCGCGCAGGATGGTGAGCGCCTGTTCGCGACAGGCGTCGATGATGGCGCGGGTCTCGTCGTCGACGGCCTGACGGGTGGCCTCCGAAGGCGCCCGCGGGTCGAGCGTGCCGAGCCCGATGTCGGCACCCGCACCGGGCAGCACGGTGACCGGCCCCACGGCCGCCGACATCCCCCACCTGCCCACCATCTGGCGGGCGATGCCGGTGGCGATCTCGATGTCGGCTTCGGCGCCCGTGGTGAGGTCGCCGAACACCATCTCCTCGGCGGCGCGGCCACCGAGGGCTCCGGTGATGCGCCCGCGCAGGTAGGTCTCGCTCATGCCGTACCGGTCGGTCACCGGGCTCTGGAAGGTGACGCCCAGCGAACGGCTGCGCGGGATGATCGACACCTTGCGCACCGGGTCGGCACCTTCCTGCAGCATGCTCACCAACGCGTGCCCGCCCTCGTGCACCGCGGTGCGGCGGCGGTCGTCGTCGCTGAGCATGATCTTGCGCTCGGCACCCAGCACGATGCGCTCGAGCGCGGCGCTGAAGTCGGCGGCCTGCACCGTCGTGCGGTTCGCACGCGCCGCGGTGAGCGCCGCTTCGTTCACCAGGTTGGCGAGGTCGGCGCCCACCATGCCGGGGGTGGTGGCCGCGATGGCGCGCAGGTCCACGTCGGGGGCCAGCGGCACACTGCGCGAGTGCACGGCCAAGATGGCGGCGCGGCCTCCGAGGTCGGGCGGGTTCAGCGTGACGCGGCGGTCGAAGCGACCGGCGCGCAGCAGTGCCGGGTCGAGCACGTCGGGCCGGTTGGTGGCGGCCAGCACGATGATGCCCTCGTTGCCGGTGAAGCCGTCCATCTCGGTGAGGATCTGGTTCAGCGTCTGCTCGCGTTCGTCGACGCCACCGAAGCTGGCGACGCTGCCGCGGGCGCGGCCGATGGCGTCGAGTTCGTCGATGAACACGATGGCCGGGGCCACCGCCTTGGCCTGGTCGAACAGGTCGCGCACGCGGCTTGCACCCACGCCGACGAGCATCTCGATGAACTCCGAGGCCGACATCGAGAAGAACGGCACGTCGGCCTCACCGGCGACGGCTTTGGCCAGCAGCGTCTTGCCCGTTCCGGGCGCGCCCATCAGCAGCACCCCGTGCGGGGGTCGCGCGCCGAGTGCCCGGTACCGGTCGGGCGACCGCAGGAAGTCGACGATCTCGACGAGTTCCTCCTTGGCCTCCTCGATGCCCGCCACGTCGGCGAAGGTCACCTTGGTCGACAGCGAGTCGGGACGGACGGGCTTCGACCGGCCGAACCCACCGATGCCGCCCATCCCGCTCATCGCACTGCCCGCCCGACGCATCAGCCACAGGTAGCCGCCGATCAACAGCAGGGCGGGTCCGAAGTTCAGCAGGAGGGCGAGGAACCAGTTCGTGCCGCCCGAGGTCGACACCGCCGTCACCTCCACCCCGTTGTCGAGCAGCGTCGTGAACGTGCCGTCGTCGGCGAACGAGGGGCGCAGCGTGGTGAACTCGGTGATGGTGCTGTCGCCGTCGGACGAGGCGATGGGCGTGCGGAACGTGCCGTCGATGCTGTCGCCGGTGCTGGTGACGGCAGCGATGTTGTCGGTGCGGGCCTGCGCCGCGAACACCGAGTAGGGCACCTCGGGGGTTGCTTCCGATCGGCCGAGGATGCCGGCCACGACCAGGTTGGCGACGATGGCGACGGCGATCACCCACAGCAGTCGCCGGTTGCCGAACCAGGGTCGCGGCGCAGGCTGCGACGGCTCGGGCGGAGGAGTGCGCACGGTGACATCATCATGGGCGGACGGCTACCGGCGGCAGGGCCGATCGGCCCTCGTTCGGCCAGCGGCGGCGGGCGGGTGAGTACGGTGACGGACGTGATCGCCCGATGAACCAGCCCACCGCTCGCCTCTCCACGCTCGACCGGTTCCTGCCACTGTGGATCGGCATCGCGATGGCGCTGGGCCTCGCCCTCGGTCGACTGGTGCCCGGCCTCGACGACCGACTCGACGACGTGAAGGTGGGCTCGGTGTCGCTGCCCATCGCCATCGGGCTGTTCGCCATGATGTACCCGGTGCTCGCCAAGGTGCGCTACCGGTCGATGGGCTCGGTGGTGGGCGACACCCGCTCGCTGGTGATGTCGTTGGTGCTGAACTGGCTGGTGGGCCCGGCGGTGATGTTCGCACTTGCGTGGCTGATGCTGCCCGATCTTCCCGAGTACCGCACCGGGCTCATCATCGTCGGCCTGGCGCGGTGCATCGCGATGGTGCTCATCTGGAACGACCTCGCCTGTGGCAACCCCGAGCTGGCCGCGGTGCTCGTGGCCGTGAACTCGCTGTTCCAGATCGTGGCCTACTCGTTGCTCGGCTACTTCTACCTCGAGGTGCTGCCCGGCTGGCTGGGCCTCGACAGCGAGGGCATCGACGTGACGGTGTGGGAGATCGCCAAGTCGGTGCTCATCTTCCTCGGCATCCCGCTGCTGGCCGGGTTCCTCACCCGGCTCGTCGGCGAACGGCGCAAGGGCACCGAGTGGTACGAGGGGCGTTTCCTGCCGCGCATCGGGCCGGTGGCCCTGTACGGCCTGCTGTTCACCATCGTCATCCTGTTCGCGCTGCAGGGCGAGACCATCACGAGCCGGCCGTGGGACGTGGCGCGCATCGCCCTGCCGCTGCTCGCCTACTTCGCCATCATGTGGTTCGGCAGCTTCTTCGTCGGGCTCCGGCTGGGCTTCCCGTACGACCGGAACGCGTCGATCGCATTCACGGCTGCCGGCAACAACTTCGAGTTGGCCATCGCGGTGGCCATCGGCGTGTTCGGCGTAGCGAGCGGGCAGGCGCTGGCCGGCGTGGTGGGGCCGCTCATCGAGGTGCCGGTGCTGGTGGCACTGGTGTACGTGGCGCTGTGGGCACGCCGGCGCTACTACCCCGCCGACCCCGCTGGCGCATAGCCTCTGGCCCATGGCAGCCCACTTCGTCCGTCGGCGTTGGCTCGACGGCACCTGCGCCCGGCTGGCGTGGGTGACGATCCCCGACCCACAACTCGTCGACACCGTGGCCGCATCGGGCCGGTTCGATGCCGTGGTCGTCGACGTGCAGCACGGCCCGTTCCACCAGCAGGCAGTCGTCGACGCTGTGCGCGCTGCCGGGCGCTGGCCGGTGTCGCTGCTCGCCCGCATCGCATCGCCCGACGCCGACCTCATCGGGTGGATCCTCGACGCAGGAGTGGATGGGGTGATCGTGGCCATGTGCGAATCGGCCGACGACGCCGAGCGCATCGTGCGCGCCGTGCGCTACGCCCCGGAGGGCACCCGGTCGTACGGCCCCTTCCGGGTACAGCCGGCCGACCACGACCCGTTCGCCGCTGCCCGCGACACCATCGTGCTGCCCATGGTGGAGAGCGCAGCGGGACTGCGGCAGGCTGCGGCCATTGCCGCCGTTCCCGGGGTCGACGGCCTGTTCATCGGCCCCGGCGATCTCGGGCTGTCGCTCGGTCACGGTGTGGGGCAGAACCGCACCGAGCCGGCGATGGTGGACGCGTTCGCTGCCATCCGCGCGGCAGCCACCGACGCCGGTCGTCACTGCGGCATCTTCGCCACGACGGCCGACTACGCCCGTCAGACGGCGGCCGAGGGGTTCGACATCGTGGTGCCGTGGGTCGACGCCCCTGCGATCGCTGCGTCGTTGGCCGCGGCCGCACTGCCCTGAGGAGCACCCATGTCAGCGTCTGATCGACAGCAGGTCGTAGTGGTGGGCGGCGGGATCGGCGGCCTGGTGGCCGCCCTGTTCCTGCACGCCGCAGGACACGACGTGCAGGTGTACGAAGCGGCCGATGAGATCAGGCCGTTGGGTGTGGGCATCAACCTGCTGCCGCACGCGGTGCGCGAACTCGACGCACTGGGCCTGCTGACGGCGCTGAGCGCCGAGTCGGTGCCCAGCACCACGCTCGCCTACTTCTCGCGGCACGGCCAGAAGATCTGGGACGAACCCCGCGGCCTGGCAGCCGGGTATCGCTGGCCGCAGCTGTCGATCCACCGTGGCACGCTGCAGCGCATCCTGCTCGAGGCCGTACTCGAACGACTGGGCCCCGAGCGGGTGCACACCGCGCACCGCCTCGAGTCGTTCACGTCCGACGACGACGGCGCCGGAGTGGTGTTCCGCAACCGGCGCACCGATACGGCAGTACGGGTTGAGGCGGCGGTGCTGGTGGCCGCAGACGGCATCCATTCGGCCGCTCGCCAGCAACTGCACCCCGACCAGGGGCCGCCGCTGTGGAACGGAGCGCAACTGTGGCGCGGGGTGGTCGAGCACGAGCCCATCCTCGACGGCCGAACGCTGGTGTGGGCGGGCAGCCCGCGCCAGAAGTTCGTCGGCTATCCCATCCTCGACCTGCCCGACGGCAAGCAGCTGTTCAACTTCATCGCCGAGCTGCGTTACGACGATCGGCAACTGGCCGAACGTGAGGACTGGAACCGCCCGGGCGACCCCGCCGACTACCTGCCCGCCTTCGAGTCGTGGGTGTTCGACTGGCTCGACGTGCCTGCGCTGCTGCGGCGCGCGCCGGGCACGTTCGTGTTCCCGATGGTCGACCGCGATCCGCTCGACCGCTGGACGCACGGCCGGATGACCCTGCTGGGCGACGCGGCGCACCCGATGTACCCGGTGGGCAGCAACGGTGCGTCGCAGGCCATCCTCGACGCGGCCACGCTGGCGGGCTGCCTGCGCAGTCACGCCGACGACCTCACCACTGCGCTGCAGCGTTACGACGAGGTGCGTCGGCCCGCCACGGGCGCCATCGTGCTGGCCAACCGCGGCCACGGCCCCGAACTGCCGATGCAGTTGGTGGAGGAGCGCGCGCCCGACGGGTTCGCCCACATCGACGACGTCATCTCGCCGGCCGAGATCCTGCAGGTGACCGAGGGCTACCGCCGCACCGCCGGGTTCGCTCTCGAGGCGCTGTCGGCCGGTGTGTCGCTGGCCGATCAGCAGTACTGAACCAGCCGTCGGCCGTCAGACCGATGGCACCGTGCCGGCCGCTCGGTCGGCTGCGATCTCGGCACCCATGCGCGCCAGCACGTCGCCGCGCAGGGCCGCCACCGTGCCGATGTAGGCGCGCCGGTGCAGGCCCGCCGCCAGTTCCTGGGCGCGGGCGATCGCTGTGTCGAGCACCTCGCCCGCAGGTGCCAGTTCGTCGAGATAGCCCGCCTCCACCGCTCCAGGTGCGTCGGTGATGCGCGCGTTGGCAACGGCACGCTGCAGGTGCCTGCGGCTGAGGCGTTCGACCGCGATGGTCATGGCCCAGGCAGGCAGCACCATGCCGATGGCAACCTCGTTCAGGCCGATGCGGTGCGTGGCCTCGCCGTCGGGCTGCTGTCCGATGCGCACGTCGCAGCCGAGGAGCACCAGCGCTCCGGCGGCCAGCGCATGCCCCGTGCAGGCGGCCACCACGGGCAGCGACGAGCCGTACAGGCGGTGCACCAGCGAACCGCCGTCGGCCACCATCGCCGCCACGGCCGCCAGGTCGCCGGCCCGCATCACCGACAGGTCGAACCCGGCGCAGAACACGCCGGGGCGTCCGTGCAGCACCACGGCGCCGATGGTGTCGTCGGCCTCGGCGGCGTCGAGCGCGGCGTTGATGGCCGCCAACATCGCGGGCGAGAGTGCGTTCGCCTTGCCGTCGTCGAGGTGAACGACCATCACCCGATCGACCTGTTCGGTGCGGACCCGTTCGGCGTGCTGCTCTGCGCTCATGGGCGAACTGTAGGTGCCCGGCGATGGTGGACGCATCCGAAGCCGTCCGCCACCGCCAGTCGCGGTTCGATCCCTTGCGTGCCGTCGCTCGCCTCGGACTGTCAAGGCAGGCACAAGGTCTGGCCGCGGGAACGAATGACGACATGTATCTCCTCCAGTACGACGACAGAGACGGCCGTGGCTGATTCCTCGCGCCTCGAGAGCCCCTGCGTCCGCGTCGTCGTGCCGGCTCACAACGCCGCGGCGTTCCTCGGTGAGACCCTCCAGTCGCTCGTCGACCAGGAGGGTGCCCCGCGGTTCCGTGTGGTGGTGGTCGTGAGCGCCTCGGTCGACGACACCGAGCGGGTGGCCCAGTCGTTCGCCGATCGACTCGACCTCGTCGTGGCGCACACGTCGGTCCCCGGCGGCAACGTCGCCCGCAACCACGGCGCCCAGATGGCCGGCGACGAGCGCTACCTGCTGTTCCTCGATCACGACGATGTAGCCGAACCCACCTGGGTACGCAATCTCGTCGGTGCTCTGGCAACACTCGATGTCGCTCTGGGCCAGTACGCACTCGACCGGCTGAACAGCAAGGCCACACGCGACCTTCGTGGGCCGGCTCCGTTCGTCGAGGTGCCCGAGACGTGGGAGCGCAGCATGCTGCGCGGCCAGGGCGGGAACTGTGGCTGGCGGAAGACCGCATGGGACGAGGTGGGGGGCCTCGACGAGACACACAACTTCGTCGACGATGTCGAGATCCTCTGGCGGGCCGACGATTGCGGCAAGCGCATCGGTTACGTCGCCGACGCGACGATCCAGTACCGGCTCCGGCCGACACCGATGGGCTACTTCATGCAGTACGTGCACCGGTACGAGGGGTGGGCCCACCTGCACGCCCAGTTCCCCGACCGCGTGCCGCGTCGAACGGTGTTCCAGTTCACCAAGCAGGTGGCCTGGCTGGTGGTGCACCTACCGCGGGCGTTCAGTTCCGACCCGGCCCGCAAGGGATCCTGGATCGCTCCTGCGGCTCGGGTGACCGGTTCGCTCCGCGGGTCGCTGAAGCATCGGACGGTGTACCTGTGAGGACCGTCGACACGTGCCCCTGGTGCGAAGCCTCTCTCGGCGGCGGCGACTTCCCGGTCGTCGAGAAGATGCACGGCACCGGTGAGGTGTTCCACTACAGCGAGTGCCCGTCGTGCCGCAGCATGACCCTCACGTTCGTGCCGCTCGATCTCGACGCCTACTATCCCGGCGACTACTACTCGTTCACCGCGGCACCGCTCCCGCAGCGGTCGAGGCTCACCCTGTGCGCGCGACGCCTGCGCACCCGGGCCGCCATGAGTCGGTTGATGCCGCGACGGTGGGCCGCACGAGCGGGGGGTGTCCCGGACTGGTTGGTGGCGCTGCGTCCACTGCGACGCGACTCGCGGCTGCTCGATGTGGGCGGCGGCGGCGGACGGCTCGTGGCACGGCTGCGCCGGATGGGCTACCAGGCCAGCAGAGGTGTCGACCCCTTCGTCGACGCGACCAACGAGTTCGTCGACAAGCAGAGCATCCAGGAGACGCACGGCTCGTTCGACGTGGTGATGTTCCACCACAGCCTCGAGCACGTGCCCCATCCCGCCGCCGACCTGCTGAGGGCGAGCAGCCTGGTGGGCGACGACGGTCGCATCCTGGTGCGCCTGCCGGTTGCCGGCATGGAGGCATGGGAGATCTACGGCGCCGATTGGGTGGCGCTCGACCCGCCTCGCCATCTGTCGGTGCCGAGCGTCGCCGGGATGCACGCCATTGCTGCTCGCTGCGGTCTCGAGATCGAGTCGTGGTGGTGCGACGCCACCGGCAACGGGTGGTGGGCGAGCGAACTCGTCCGGCAGGGGATACCGCACTCGAGTCCACTCGCCGACGAGGTGATGCCTGCAGAACGGCGGAAGCAATTCGCTGCCATTGCCGCCGATGCCAACCGTCGACAGGTGGGCGACACGGCCGGATTCATCCTGCGCCGCTCCTCCACACCACCTGCCGCGCTGAGCGAGGCCCGAACCGAGGCTGTGGCACAGGTAACGCCACCTCGGTCACGCACATGCAGACTCGCCGTGCCATCATCCCGCTCCACAACTGAATGAACCCCTGCGGGGTTGGGTGCAAGTCCCGACCGGCGGTCACAGCCCGCGAACCCGTCATCGTTCGATGACGGGCCGACCCGGTGGAACTCCGGGGCCGACGGTAAGAGTCCGGATGGGAGCAGGGTGACGTCTCGCTGAACGGTCGCGCCTGCATCGGCGCCGCCGGTTGGTCTGCGTTGCCGTGCTCCGGAACGAGCCCGCATCCACCACACCGGTCCCGAACCACAGCCAGGAGCGCCACCATGAGCCAGTTGCACCGCATCCACCCCGAGGGGGTCTGCTGATGTTCACGGGCATCGTCGAAGAACTCGGTCGGATCGAGTCGTTCGTGGGCAGCACGCTGCGCATCGCAGCGAGCGACGTCATCGCCGACGCCAAGCTGGGCGACTCCATTGCGGTGAACGGCTGCTGCCTCACCCTGGTCGCCCAGGGCGACGGCTGGTGGGAGGCCGACGTGAGCGACGAGACGGTCAACCGCACCAGCCTCGCCCGCGCTGCTGCGGGCGACCCGGTGAACCTCGAGCGCGCCGTGCGCATGCACGACCGCCTCGGTGGCCACCTGGTGCAGGGCCACGTCGACGCGGTGGGCGAGATCGTCGACCCGGTTCCCGACCTGCGCGTACGGGTGCCGCAGCACTTGCTGCCCTATCTGGTCGAGAAGGGGTCGGTCACCGTCGACGGCGTCAGCCTCACCGTGGTGAAGCCCCTCGACGACGGGTTCACCGTCGCCATCATCCCGCACACCGCGGCGGTCACGTCGTTGGGCGCGAAGCGGCCCGGCGACCTGGTGAACATCGAGGTGGATGTCATCGCCAAGTACGTCGAGCGCATGCTGGCCCCTCTGCTGGCGGGCGCAGGCAGCGCCACCGAGGTGGCCGAACGGTTCGTGCGCCCCGCAGCGGAGGTGGCGTCGTGAACCGCCCGGTGTTCGACCCCATCGAGGCCGCCATCGCAGCCATCGGCCGCGGCGAGATCGTGGTGGTGGCCGACGACGAGGACCGCGAGAACGAGGGCGACCTCATCATGGCGGCCGACATGGCCACCGCCGAGCAGATCGCGTTCTTCGTGCGCCACACCTCTGGCGTCATCTGCGTGGGCCTGCCCGGCGAGCGCTGCGACGAACTGCAGTTGCCGTTGATGGTGCCCGCCAGCGGCAACACCGAGGTGCAGGGCACCGCCTTCACCGTCACTGTCGACCTGGCCGAGGGCACGTCCACGGGCATCTCGGCGGCCGACCGGGCGCGCACGTTGCAGGCGCTCGCCGACCCCACGGTGGGGGCGGCGGCGTTCAACCGCCCGGGCCACATCTTCCCGCTGCGGGCGCGGCCGGGCGGCACGCTGAAGCGCGCCGGACACACCGAGGCCGCTGTCGACCTGGCCCGCCTGGCCGGGCGAGCGCCAGCCGGTGTGCTGTGCGAAGTGGTGCTCGACTCGGGCGGTATGGCCCGTGTGCCCGATCTACGGGCCTTCGCCGACGAACACGGACTGCTGCTCGTGTCGATCGCCGACCTCATCCGCTACCGGCGGCGCACCGAGAAGCTGGTCACCCGCACGGCAGCAGCCCGGGTACCCACGCAGTGGGGCGAGTTCCGCTGCGTGTCGTTCGACAGCCGGGTCGACGGTGGCGACTCGCACCTCGCCTTCGTGATGGGCGAGGTGGCCGGTCGGGCCGACGTGCTGGTGCGTGTGCACAGCGAGTGCATCACCGGCGACGTGTTCGCCAGCGTGCGCTGCGATTGCGGCGAGCAGTTGCACGAGGCGATGCGGCGGGTGGCCGAGGAGGGCCACGGCGTGGTGGTGTACCTGCGCGGCCACGAGGGCCGGGGCATCGGCATCACCCACAAGCTCCATGCCTACGAGTTGCAGGATGCAGGCGCCGACACGGTCGACGCCAACCTGCGCCTGGGCCTGCCTGTCGACAGCCGCGAGTACGGCATCGGCGCGCAGATCCTGGCCGATCTCGGCCTCACCAGCATCCGCTTGATGACCAACAACCCGGCCAAGTACGGCGGCCTCGACGGCTACGGCCTCACCATCACCGAGCGGGTGCCGCTGCACGTGCCGGTGCACCCCGAGGCACAGCGGTACCTCGAGACCAAGCGCCTCCGCATGGGCCACTCGTTGCCCGAGGCACCGACCGCCGAGGCCGATCTCGCATCCACCCTTCCCACCCTGGAGCACTCATGACCACCTTCTCCGGCCGTCTCGACGGCACCGGCCTGCGCGTCGCCCTGGTGTGCAGCCGCTTCAACGACCTCGTCGTCGAGCGTCTCGAGTCAGGCGCCCGCGACGTGCTGGTGCGCCACGGCGTGGCCGACGACGCGATCGACACGATGTGGGTGCCCGGCGCCTGGGAGATCCCCATGGCGGCCAAGGTGATGGCGGGCACCGGTCGGTACGACGCCGTGGTGGGCCTCGGCGCCGTCATCCGCGGCGCCACGTACCACTTCGAGGTGGTGGCCAATCAGAGTGCCGCCGGCCTGGCGCGGGTGGCACTCGACACCGGCGTGGTGGTCACCAACGGCATCATCACCGTCGACTCCATCGAGCAGGCGCTCGAGCGGGCGGGCAGCAAGGCGGGCAACAAGGGTGTCGATGCGGCGATGGCCGCGCTCGAGACCGTCGCCGTCATCCGTCTCGCCACCGCCTGACCAAGGCGGGTCAGCGGGCGAGGAGGCCGTCGGCCGACTCGTCGGCCATGGCGGCCCACTGCGGCGACGGCAGGTGCATCAGCACGATGCCGAATGCGGCGAGCACCGAGTTGCGGAACGCCGGCTCGAGGCCGTTCCACGACGTCGAGCGCCACATCTGGAACCACTCGCCACCGATGGTGATGAAGCCGCCCATGAACAACACGAGGATCATCGCCAGGCCGATGGTGCCCAGTCGGCGCGGCAGGTCGAAGCTGCGGGTGCGGCTGGCGCGCAGCCACGCCCACACCGAGCACAGCAGCACGACGGCAGCGGCCGACTCCCAGATGATGACGCCGATGTAGGCGAGGTGGTGGAACCAGGTGGCCTCGATGGCCCGCCACATCACATCGCTGTCGAGACCCTCACCCGGCGGGGCGCCGAAGTTGGTGGTGTCCATCGACAGCACGTGCGATACGAAGTCGAAGTTGGTGCCGTAGTCGGTGATGTTCCCGATGGCCACCAGCAGGATGTACAGCGCGTTGATGCCCACCACCACTGTGCACGCCACGGGCAGCGTGCCCAGGCTCAGCACCCGGCTCCGCACCGATTCCCCGAAGGTCTGCTCGCTCACCGTTCCCCCGTTCCGGTCCTTCGACCTGGGGCGCAGCATAGAACCGTCGGGGTGTGGCGGCGGTCAACCCAGCGACGTGGTGGCGGTGGGCGTGCTGAACTGCCGCGGGTACCACACCTGCAGATCGACCTCGTCGACGGTGAACACCACGCCGTCGTCGACCCACGCCCTGTTCGGGCTGTCGCAACAGCCGATGCCGAAGCTGTACGGATCGGCCCATCGCTGGTCGTCGGCAACCTGGCGACCGGTCGCAGTGTCGATCATCGTCCACACCGTCGGCTCGATGGTGGACGGGTCGGAGTCGAACGGGCCGGCGATCAGCGCCACGCCATCGGCCACGATCGACACCCCGTAATTGCCGTCGAGCCGCCACACGGTGCGGCCGGTGCGAGCTTCGACACCCTCCACGGCGGCATCGGGGCACCAGTCGTTGCCGCTCGTGTCGCGCGGACCGCAGGTGCTGGCCACGGCGATGTCGCCGTCGAGCGCCACCCGGAACCCTTCGCCGTTGATCGAGTTCAGGTCGGCGCGCCGCCACAGTTCGGTCCCGAACGCGTCGATGCCGACCAGGGGTTGGTCGCCACCGTCGAGGTACGGACCGAACTCGACTACCGCCGGTCGGGCGGCCTGCAACGCAGCCGGGTCGGTGCTCCAGCCATCACCCTCCTGCACTGCGGCCACCGCACGCACGGCGCCGAGCACCTGCGGGCCGAACGCCACCAGTCGGCCATCCGGCAGGGAGGCGAAATCATCGCCGTAGCCGGTGAGGGCGACCGGCGGCATCGTCACGGTCGACGCCGTCATGGTGGCCAGGTCGATGCGCAGCAGCGAGTCGACCGACATGTCGATGTTGCCGTCGACCGCAGGGGCCAAGAGCAGGTCGTCGAGCGCGATGCCGTACAGGGCGGTTCGGTACCCCGCCACCTCGCCGGTGATGCCCGAGGCGGCCACCACGTCGTCGAGCGAGCGGGTGACCTGCCCGTCGGCGAGCGACCACACCTCCCACCGCGGTTCGAAGCCGCCGGGCGATGTGTTGTCGAACCAGAGCACGAGGGCCTCGCCACTTTCCGGGCGCGCGTCGGCGAACACGCGCATCGGCCGCCAGTCGAGGCAGCGCTGCCAGCGGATCGCTCCATCGGCATCGACCGCCGCCACCATGCCCACGTCAGTGGGCGAGTTGTAGGGCATCAACCACAACAGCACTCCGCCGGGAATGGCGATCGCCGAGGTGCGCGACCAGTCGGAGGTGCCGTCGGGCATGTTCACTTCGGGCAAGGCGATGTCGACCACGGGTGCGGCGCCGAGCGGGCCGAGCGTCTCGGGCAGCGCCGCGACCGGAAGCGGCGCCCGGCTGGGCCCGCGTTCGATGCACCCCGGCGTGAAGCGGTTGTCGGGCGCCAGTGTGGTGCCGGGCGCGGTCGACTCGGTGGTGGTGGGCAGGTCGGTGCTGCTGGTCGGCACGGCGTCGGTGGTGGTGGACACCTCGGTCGATGGGGTCGTCACCGTCGTGCCCGTGGTGTTCGAGCTGCCGACGGACGGGTCGGCATCGGAACTGCCACACGCGGCTCCGGCCATCACGACAGCAGCCAGCAGGACGAGGTGAGGGGTGCGCACGACTTCATCCTCGCGTAGCCACGGCCGCTGTCGGCGGCGACCCGCCCGCGACCCGCGATCGTCGGGTCGGTTGCGGGCGTGGCAGCAGCGGTGTTTAGATTGACATATGTCCAGTAATCTGCGGATCGGCGAGTCCACCGTCCTCATTGCCGGTGGCGGACCGGTGGGGTGCTCGCTGTCCATCGCGCTGTCGAACCTGGGCGTCGACAACGTGGTGGTGGAACGCGACACCCACGTGCACCCGCTACCCCGCGCCGTGCTCATCGACGGCGAGTTGGTACGCGCCCTCATCCAGTTGGGTCTGGGCGACCGGCTGACGGGCCTGCTCACCCCGATGCGCAGGGCCGAGTACGTCGATGCCGACGGCACCGTGCTGGCGAGCACCGACCTCACCACCTCTCGCGTGTTCGGCGGCCTCGACCGGGCCAGCCTGCACTTCCAGCCGCAATTGGAGGCGATGCTCCGCGACGAGATGCTCGCTCGCGGCGGCCGCTTCCTGGCAGGCACCGAGTTCATCGGTGTCGATACCGACGCGTCCGACGAGGTGTCGCTGCTGCTGGCCGATGGCGGGCGGCTGACCGGCCGCTACCTGGTGGGGTGCGACGGCGCCTCCAGCACCGTGCGCCGTTCGCAGGGCATCGCGTGGGACGACCTCGGCTTCAACCAGGACTGGCTGGTGGTCGACATCGAGGTCGACGACCGCGCGACGTGCGGCCTGCCCGATGTGGGCCGCCAGGTGTGCGACCCGGTACGCCCCACGACGATGATCAGCGGGCACGACCGCTACTACCGCTGGGAGTTCCAGCTGCAGCCTGGCGAAGACCCGCAGGAGATGAACCGGCCCGAGCGGGTGTGGCAGTTGCTGGCGCCGTGGATCGACCCGCAGCGGGCCCGGCTGGTGCGATCGGCGCCCTACTGCTTCCATGCCGTGGTGGCCGCGACGATGCGCCGCGGGCGAGTGCTGCTGGCGGGCGATGCAGCGCACCAGATGCCACCGTTCCAGGGGCAAGGGTTGAACAGTGGAATGCGCGACGCGGTGAACCTGGCGTGGAAGCTGCGCTGGGTGCTGGAGGGCTGGTCGGGCGACGGCCTGCTCGACACCTACTCGTCCGAGCGCCGCGAGCACGCCAAGGCGCTCGTCGAGCAGTCGGTCGAGACGGGTCGGCTGATCGACCAGTACGCCGGGCGGGTGAGCCACGGCATTGCGCCGCGCGACAGCTACAGCGGCGACCGGCCACCCACCCGCTACACCGAGGGTGTCGTGTGGGGAACCCACCCTCGCGTCGGGCTGCCCTTCGGCGCCTGGGATCAGGTCGCCGACGGGGTACCGACCGGTCCGGCGATCACGATCGTGTCGAGCAGCGAGTTGCTCGTGCCGCACCCCGCATCGGGCCGTCCGTGGCGGACTGCGACCCTCGACCGGGCGGCCATGTTCGGGGCCGATCACGTCGTGGTGCGGCCCGACGGGTGGGTGGCCGCGGTGTGCGACGCCGCCGAGCTTCCTCAGGCTCTGGCCGACCTCGACGCCCGCTTGGCCGGCTGACGCCGCGGCGGGGTCGCCGCCGCATGGCGGCGGAGGCCGTTCACCAGCAGCGTCGCCATCTCGTCGGCGTACCTGGTGCCATCCACCTTGCCGTCGACGCGGTCGAACTTCTTCGCCAGCGCAGGCAGGCTGTAGGCGCTGCCGGCGCCGTTGGCGAGGATGAACAGGATGGCCCGGTCGGACTGGGGCTCGATCACCCCGTCGTCGGCGAGACGCTGCATCAGCTGGCGCGTGGCCCGCATGGCCGGGGCGATGTAGCGCTCGAAAATGCGGTCGAGCACGGGTGACGGGTTCACGCCCTCGTTGTTGATCACCCGGTTCAGGTGCGGGCGCTTCGCCGATGCCAACAGGAAGGCCCGGAACCGGATGCGCAGTTCCTCGAGCGGATCAGCCGGCAGCGGCTCGGCGCTGATGATGGCCACCATCTCGCGCAGCAGCGCACCGAAACCGTGGTCGATGGCGTCGAGGTACAACTGCTCCTTGGTGCCGAAGCGCTGGTTGATGGTGCCGTGGCTGAGACCGAGTTCGCTGTTGAGCGACCGCATCGACATGCCCTCGTAGCCGTGGGTGGCGAACACCCGCAGCGCCGAGTCGAGGATGGCGCCGTCGTCGTGGATCTTCGGCCGGCCGCGGCGCTTGCTGTCGGACGTCACCCGCGCAGACTACCGCGGTTCTATTTCTTGACAGCCGACAATCTTTAGGACGACGATGCTGCGATGACCGGGAGCGCCTCCACCGAACCGATCGACCTGTTCACGAACCCGCAGCGCTGGGCCGACATCGCCGCCTGGGACCGTGCTGCCCTCGACCTGCACGAACGGGGTGGGGTGCACCGCATCGAGGTACCCGGTTACCAGCCGTTCTGGGCGGTGATCGACCACGCCGCAGTACTCGACATCGAGCGGCGGGCCGCCGTGTTCAACAACGCGCCGCGCCCGGTGCTGTCGACG
Organism: Ilumatobacteraceae bacterium; assembly: GCA_044238435.1. Taxonomy (GTDB): domain Bacteria; phylum Actinomycetota; class Acidimicrobiia; order Acidimicrobiales; family Ilumatobacteraceae; genus VFMC01. The sequence continues at coordinate 54,249 of JBIIDH010000003.1, forward strand.
CTCGCCCAAGATGCTGCCCGCAAGCGAGAGCTGAAGGCGCTCATCCACATGGACGGCCGCGAGCACGCCACCCACCGCATGCTCACCGCCGACTGGTTCAAGCCTGCCTCCATCGGCCGGATGACCGCTCGGCTCGACGCCCTCAGCGCGCGGGCGCTCGTTCGATTGGTCGAGCTCGACGGCACGTGCGACTGGGTGAAGGAGGTCGCCCTGCCGTACCCGCTGCAGGTGATCCTGGAGGTGCTCGGCCTGCCCGAGACCGACTACCCGCGCATGCTTCGCCTCACGCAAGAACTGTTCGGCGCGGAAGACCCCGACCTGCAGCGCGAGCCGCAGTCGCCCGAGGCGCGCGAGCGGGTGGTGGAGGACTTCTTCGCCTACTTCCGCGGACTCGCCGCCGACCGTCGCACCACGCCCACCGACGACCTGGCCACGCTCATCGCCAACGGCGTGGTCGACGGACAGCCCATCGGTGAGCTGCCGATGCTGGGCTACTACGTCATCGTCGCCACGGCCGGGCACGACACCACCTCGAGCGCCATGGCGGGCGGAATGCACCTCCTCGCCACACACCCCGAGGTGTTGGCCCAGTTGCAGAACGAGCCCGAACTGCTGCCGAACGCGATCGAGGAGATGCTGCGCTGCACCGCGCCCGTGCGGCACTTCATGCGCACCGTCGGCGAAGACACCGAGATCGCCGGGCAGGAGGTGGCCGCGGGCGACCGGGTGTACCTGTCGTACAAGGCGGCCAACCTCGACCCGAAGGTGTTCGCCGACCCTCTGCGGTTCGACATCACCCGCGCCAACGCCGCCAAGCAGGTGTCGTTCGGCCACGGCGCGCACTTCTGCCTCGGCGCGCAGCTGGCGCGCAACGAACTGCGCTCGCTGTTCGGTGCCGTGGTGCCGCACCTCGAGTCGCTCGAACTGGCCGGACCGACCCCGATGGCGCGCTCCACCTTCGTGGGAGGACACAAGTCGGTGCCGATCCGCTACCGGCTGCGGGCCGCCTGACGCTGCCCGCGCCGTCGGTTCAGCGCAGCCCGCGGGCCTCGCGTGCGGCGGCGATGGCCGGCAGGTCGGGCTGGCGGAAGAACTCGGGCGGTTCGCTGGGGCCCCACACGTTGAACGGGGGCGCCGTCCCGTCGGCACCCCAGTCGCGCCGGCCGGGGCCGTGCTCCCAGGCCTCGTCGTCGACGATCTGGTCCATGTCGCAGAACAGTTCGAACATGGTGCCCGACGGATCGCGCAGGTACCAGAACACGTTCGACCCGAGGTAGTGCCGACCGATACCCACCACGCTCGTGGCGGAGCCCTCGCGCGTCACCTGCGTGCCGGTGCGGCCGATGGCATCGATGTCGTCCATCTCCAGCGCGTAGTGGTTGAGGTGACCGACGGGTGCACGGTGGATGAGCAGGTTGTGGTGGTCGGACTCGACGCGGCAGAACGTGGCGAACGCGTTCGCAGTCTGGTCGGAGACGCGGTACCCGAGCGCGTCGATGTAGAAGCGCGTGGTGAGGGCGATGTCGGGCGAGCCCAGCACCACATGACCCACCCGTCGCGGCGGAGCGCCCGGTGTGTCGGGCGCGGCAGTGCGCCCACCCACGCGCACGTGGCGGCCGGGTCGGTTCAACGGTGAGGCGTCGCTGCCGGTGAGTGGCACCTGGCCGCCGACGTCGATCCGCACCGTGTGACCGAGTACCGGGTCGATGCAGCGCAACGTGGTGCCGTCGACCACAGCGTCGACCCCCAGATCGGCGAGGCGGGTGGCGATGTCTGCCAGGTCGCGCTCGTGCTCGCACGACAGGTGCAGTTCCGACAGGTGCCGGTGGTCGCTCTCCGCGATGCGCAGTTGCACCGGGCGGTCGGCGGTGCCGTACACGCCATCGGCGGTGCGCAACAGGCCGTGACGTTCCCAGAAGCCACCCAGCGCCGCAGGGTCGGGAACGCTCAGTTCGATGTCGAGCAGTCCGTTCAGCGCCATCAGGCTTCGTTGTCCATCTCGTCCCACACCTCGGCCAGCGTGCGCGAGGCGCTGACCGCAACCGGCCACCCGGCGTAGTGGGCCACATGGGTGATCATCGCCTCGAGCGTCTCGCGCGAGATGCCCAGGTTGCGGGCGCCACGGAAGTGGAGGCGCTGCTCGGACTCGCGACCAGTGGCCACCAGCACGGTGCAGGTGATGAGCGAGCGCTGGGTGAGCTCGAGCGCCGGGTCCTGCCACACGTCGCCGAACAGGTGGGCGACGGTGTGCTGGCCCAGGCTGCGGTGCACGGCCGGGCGGTTCGTCATGCCGGCGAAGAGACGCCCGGCGAGTTCGCGGCCTGCGGCCACACGGGGGTCGGGTTGATCGGTGCTCATGGCGGGCTCCTGTGCTGCTGATGCGGGTACGTCCGACTTAGTAGACATCTGTCAATCTATATGATGAACTCCTCGGTGCCCAGGGCCTACCCCGCGCACCACCCGACCACACGCCCACCCGGAGCCCTCATGCCCTTCACCCTCGCCAACGTCGCCGGCCGTGCCGCTCTCGTCTCCGACGGCAACTGGTTCGACATCGCCCGCATCAGCGGCGGGACCCTCGGCCCCGACCCGCTGGCAGCACTGGCCGACCCCGCTGCCCTGGCCGGCCTGGCCGATGGGCTGGGCGGCCACACCCCCGACGGTGCGCTCGCCGACGCAGTGCTCGGCGCGCCCGTCCCGCGGCCGGGCAAGACCTTCGGGATCGGCCTGAACTACCAGACCCACGCCGACGAGGCGTCGATGGAGGTGCCCACCAGCCCGGTGGTGTTCACCAAGTTCCCCAGTTGCATCGTCGGCCCGCACGACGACGTGCAGATGCGCAGCGACCGCTGCGACTACGAGGGCGAGTTGGTGGTGGTCATCGGTCCCGGCGGCAAGGACATCGACGAGGCCGACGCCTGGAACCACGTCGCCGGCCTCACCGTCGGACAGGACATCTCCGATCGCGCCGTGCAGCTGGCCAGCAAGCCGCCCCACTTCGACCTCGGCAAATCGTTCGACACGTTCGGCCCCACCGGCCCGGTGGTCGTGTCGGTCGACCAGTTCGCCGACCCCACGGCGCTGCGCCTGCGCACGCTGGTGAACGGCGAGGTGCGCCAGGACGACACCACGGCCAACCTCATCTTCCCGGTCGCCACGCTGGTCAGCTACTTGTCGCGCATCGTCACGCTGCACCCGGGCGACCTCATCTTCACCGGCACGCCCTCGGGTGTCGGCATGGTGCAGAAGAAGTGGCTCGCCGACGGCGACGTCGTCACCACCGAGATCGAGGGCATCGGCACGATGACCAACCGTTGCGTGCGAGTATCGGATCACCGTCTACCCGGCCGCACGCTGGGCTGACCCGACGCACCCCGGTTCACCCGATGAGGAGACAGTGATGGATCTCGACACACCGCTCGACTGGACCCCGCCCGGGCCCGGCGGTTGGAACCTCGACCGGTCGCACGTGAACCGGCCGGCCACGCTCATCAGCCAGTACATCCAGACGATCGGCACCGCAGCGGGAACCCGGGCCGGCTTCATCGAACTCGGTGCACCGCTCGACGCCCTCGACTTCCGGTTCGTGAACGGCCTCTCGTACTCACGCATCCGACCGCTCATCAACCCCGACAAGCCGGCATCGAAACTGCCGCCACTACCGCTGTTGAAGTTGGCCATCCGACTGCACCCCGAGATGCGCCGCCGGCGGGCCATCGCCGAGCGGGTGCTCGACGAGCGACCCTGGCGCCAGGTCCTGGCCGACTGGAAGGCCCCGGGCGGCACACGCGAGCAGTACGAGCGCGCGAACCTGGCCATCCAGGACGTCGATCTCGCTGCCCTGTCCAGGGACGAACTCGTCGCCCATGTGCGCCGCACGCTCGAGCACTCGCTCACGATGTGGCAGGCCCACTTCCGTCTCCACCTGCACGACCTGGGCCCGATCGGCCTGCTGCTCGACGGCGCAGCCGGATGGGGTCTCCCCGCGGCCGATGTCATCCCGCTGCTGGAGGGCGCATCACCCTCGACTGCCGAGGCCGAGCGGGTGCTGCGCCGTATCCGTGAAGCGGTCGAGGCAACCGGGGCCACACCCGCCACCATCGACGAACTGCGCGCCGTGTCGCCCGTAGTGGCCGCCGACCTCGACGCGTTCTTGCGCCTGCGTGGCCGGCTCATCGTGTCGCGCTACGACATCGACGGCCTCACCCTCGCCGAAGCACCCGACGTGCTGCTGAACACCATCATGTCGGCCCGCGAAGACAGCGCCCGCGCCGCACGCGCGGCCGAGGCACTGGCGGCACGCACCGCAGCCGTGCGCGAGCGTGTGCCCGCTGCGCACCGCGACGAGTTCGATCTGCTGCTCGGCGAGGCCCGGGCCGCCATGGACCTGCGCGACGACAACGGACCGCACACCCTCGAGTGGCCCCTGGGGCTCATCCGGTTGGCGTTGCTCGAGGTGGGACGCCGTCTCGTCACTGCCGGCCGCGCTCACCGCGCCGAGCACGCGCTCGAACTGGCACCCGACGAGGTGGCCGGTGCACTCGCCGGCACCGGGCCGTCGGCCGACGAACTGGCGGCCCGCCAGCGCTGGCGCCAGGAGGTCGATATCGACGATGCGCCGCGGCGCATCGGAACCGTCGAGCCCGTCCCGCCGCTGGAGGCACTGCCCCGCGGCATGGCCCGCATCGTCGGCGCCGTGCAGCGGGTGATGGCCGAGGCAGGTCTCGACGGCGAGATGAAGACCACCGGCCTCGCGGGCGTGGGCATCGGGCAACACTCCTACCGCGGCACCGCTCGGCTGGCAGGCAACCCCGAGGACGCCCTGGCCCAGATGGAACCGGGCGATGTGCTGGTGGTGCCCTGCACCACCCCGGCGTTCAACATGGTGCTCACCCTGGCCGGTGCCATCGTCACGGCCGAGGGTGGCGCGCTCAGCCACGCCGCCGTGCTGGCTCGCGAACTCGGCATCCCCGCAGTCGTGGGTGCGCCGGGTGCGCTGCACGAGATCCCCGACGGCGCCACTGTCGAGGTCGACCCGGTGGCCGGCACCGTCCGCGTCGTGGGCTGACGGCAGCCGCGTGCAGGTCGTACTCGCTCTCGCCGAGCACTGCGGACGCTGATCCAGCCGACGTAGCTCACGTGCTCGTCGACGATCGGACCCGGCTCGGATGAGGGGCTGATCAGGTGAGCGAGAGCGGAGTCGGCCACTCTCCTTGCCGGACGCGGGCAGTGGCCACTGCCTCCGGCCCCGGCCAACCGAGCAGGAAGCCCTGGAGTTCGGTCACACCCAGTCGGGCAAGCAGTTCAGCCTGCTGGTGCGTCTCGACTCCCTCGGCGGTCGTCTTCATCCCCAGACTGTCGGCAAGCTGCGTGACGGCACGGATGATGGCGAGACAGGCCGGCCGCGTCTCCAGGTCGGCAACGAACGACCGATCGATCTTGATCCTGTCGAAGGCGAACACCTGCAGATACGAGAGCGAGCAGTACCCGGTGCCGAAGTCGTCGAGCGCAACACGCACGCCGAACTGCCGGATCATCGCGATCCGAGCGAGCGTCGCAGGGCTCGCATCGAGGAGCACGCTCTCGGTCAACTCCAGTTCGAGCCGATCGCCGGGGAGACCCGTGTTGCGCAAGATCGACGCGATGCGCTGTGGCAGGTCGCTCTGGGCCACCTGCACAGCCGAGAGGTTCACGGCGATCCGAAGCGGTTCCCGCCATGTGGCGGCTGCACGACAGGCTTCCTCGAGCACGACGTCGCCGATGTCGACGATCACGCCGGTCTCCTCGGCGACCCGGACGAACTCGCTGGGCGGTACGAGGCCACGGGTCGGGTGTTGCCAACGGACCAACGCTTCGAATCCGACGAGGGCGCCGGTGTCGGCCTCGACCATGGGCTGATAGTGGACGACGAACTGCCGCTGCTCGATTGCATCGAACAACTCCTGCTCGAGATGGCGTCGCTGGTTGTCCATCTCGTCCAAGGTCGAGTCGTAGCGCAGCACGCGACCTCGGCCGTCGGCCTTGGCACGATAGAGCGCCCGGTCGGCACGGTTGAGCAGCTCGTCGCTGTCGGTCCCGTCGTGCGGAGCCACTGCGATCCCGATCGAGCCGCCCGGCATCCACGCCTGGCCCTCGACCACCATCTCCAGGGTCAGCACCCCGAGTATCTCGCTGGCGATCGCCTCGGCCTGCATCGACAGCTCGCAGCCCTCGAGCGTGATCACGAACTCGTCACCGCCCCACCGCGCCACGATTCCTCGGGCCCCGACTGCCGCGCGCATACGTGACGCAGCCGTCGCCAAGTAGGCGTCGCCAGCCGCGTGACCAAGCGTGTCGTTGATCAGTTTCAGGCGATCCAGATCGACACACAGCACCGCATAGGCCTTGCCTGCCGCACGCGACGCGATCTGGTCGAGGTGCATCCTCATCATCGCCCGGTTCGGCAGGTCGGTGAGGGGGTCTGTCAGGGCGAGCCGGGTGATCTCGTCGGTACGCGCTGCGACCTTCATCTCGAGCTCGCTGGCGTGGCGCTCGGCAGCGCTCCGCTGGCGTCGGAACTGCGCCCAGATCGCGCCGGCGAGCACCGTGAGCACCACCAGGATCAACATGCTCGTCAACTCGAACGAGCGCGTGGCCCTGGCCTCGAGTGAGGTGTCGAAGTCGGCGTTCGGGCGTGCGACCCAGACCGACCAGGATCCTTTCGGATCGAGGATCCCGAGGTCGTAGACCTCCGAGAAGAGCAGACCCGGGTCGCGTTGTCCGGACTCGAAGAAGGGGCGCGATGTCTCGACATCAGTCAGGTCGGTCTCGAGCGAGTATCCGTACGCCTGGTTGTAGAGCACGGCATTGTCGCCCGGAAGAGCGGCAGCGAGGGCACGGTCGAGCACGATCGCCGCGACGAGACCGTTGAATGCACCATCGGGCCCGTAGAACGGCACCGAGAGCAAGATGCCCATCCGGTCGGCGTCGAGTCCGGAGCGGATGAAGTAGGTGTTGTCACAGGTGATCAGGCTCTTCGATCCGATCATGGGCACATTCAGTCCGTCGATCGATTCGCGTCGTGGGAATCTCTCCTGCATCCATCTCGCCTGAGCGGCGAACTCGCGGTACTCGTGGATCTCGATCTCCTCCTCGGCACCTTCCACCAGCGAGTCGCGCTCGGCTTCGTCGACTCGTGCCGCCGCGTCGACGATCAGCTCGTCGAACATGACGATCGGCTCCTCGGGCCTGCCGGTCACCGGATCCACACGCTCCGGATCAAAGTCGCCGGGGATCACGTACACCTCCGACACGGCCACCGCGTCGGCGAGGTTGTTGTAGATCTGCTGGAACGTTTCGCGGCTGTCGCCGACCAGCGATCTGCCGTGACGATCGACGGCCCGCACGCTCGGCAGCGCGGCGAGTGTGCGCAGGTCTTCGTAGACGTGCTCGAAGAGCTGTTCGACGGGCCTCGCCTGTGCTCTGGCCTCCTCGTCGGCGTTGCGGAGGTACGACGCCAGAGCGATCGAGCGGCGCCGATCGGTCTCGAAATGGATGATCGTCGCCAGCAGGCCGGCGACCAGGAGAAGCACTGCGAACCCGCCGAGCATGTGTCGGTCGACCCGGTCCACACTCGACTCCGTTCGACGTTGCGACAACGAAGGGCCATCAGCGAGGCCGGTCGTGGCAGGGGGTTGCCCGTCGACCGGGCGATCTTGGTGCCGGTCAGACAACGGGGCACGAAAACGCATGAGGGGCTATCGGTCGGCAGGGGCGCAACCTTGAACCCTCTGTTCGAGCAGTGGCATGAGTGCGGCGAACGGGCGATGTCGAGCCCGAGCATCCGGCGCTGATTCGACCATGATGTTGCCGTGGACGACGGATCAGGCGACAGCGAACCGGTCGACGAGTTGCTCGCCGCGGCGTACGCGCTCGACGGACCCGAGGCGAACCGGTCGCTCTACGCCCGGTGGGCCGCCACCTACGAGGTCGACTTCATCGCCGAGAGCGGCTACCGCTACCACGAGCGGGTCGCTGCCGTGTTCGCAGAGCATTGCCTGCCCGTCGTCGAGCCCGATGAGGCGGTCGCCGATGTGGGGTGCGGTACGGGCGTCGTCGGCCAGGCGTTGGTGCGCCATCGGCCCGTCATCATCGACGGCCTCGACCTCTCACCCGAGATGCTGCAGCAGGCGGCACGCAAGGTGCACGACGGCGGGCTGGTGTATCGCCGACTGCTCGAGACCGACCTCACCCGGCCGCTGACAATGGCGCCCGGGTCGTATGCCGGGCTCATCAGCGTCGGCACGTTCACCCACGGCCACCTCGGCCCCGAGGTGCTCGACGGGTTGCTCGCCATCGTGCGCCCCGGTGGCCGTTGCGCGATCGGCGTGAACGCCGCGCACTACGCGTCGCACGGGTTCGATGCTGCGTTCGACCGATTGGCCGGTAGCCGACAGATCGACGACCTGAGGCTGATCGACGTGGCCATCTATGCCGGCGATGACCACACCGACCCCGACCAGTACGCCCACGTCGCCGTCTTCACCGTCGTCTGACTGTTGGCGGTGGCCGCAGCCTGCTGCTCGGTCATCCTGCCTGCGGCACGGGCACCGGGAGCGGAGACGAACGGGCGCGGAGTCGGCCGTAGCCCCACAGCAGCGGCAGGGTGATGAGCAGCGGCACGAGCACCGCGAGCGGGCGGGTGGCCCACCACAGACCCGAGATCTCGAGGTTGTCGACGCGCTTGCCCGTCAGCCGCCAGAACCCGTACAGCGCCAGGGCCATGCCCGTGGAGTGCAGCAGGTACAGCGGCATCGCATAGGTGTTCATCACGCTGCGGAACCGCACCCAGCGGGGCCGATCGAGCCGGGCCAACAGCGCAGGCCGCAGCAACGCCAACGCGCCGATCTGGAAGGTGGCGAGGGCCACGATCGCCAGGCTGGGCGGGCTCATGTTCGAGAACCGGTCGCCGGGCACCCCCACCATCGATGCCGGGTACAGGCCCGCCCACACCAGCCCGATCAGTCCGAACAGGCCGGCCCACATGATGGCCTGCTGCTGGCGCCGGTCGAGCGCGCACACCCGGTCGTACGAGAAACCCACCACGAATGCCAGGCCCCACACGAACCACATGTTCGCCCACCCGATCCACGGCACATCGTGCGAGAAGCGGGCCACGTCGACCAACGCTGCGGCCCCCGCCAGCCACACCGGCAGCAGGATGCCGAAGCGTCGGTGCAGCCACAGCCACAGCGGCAGGGCCGCGATGATGAGCAGGTAGGTGCCGGCGAACCAGAGGGGGCTGAGCACCAGCAGCATCACCCGGCCCATCCAGTCGATGTCGTAGACCGCCGCCATCGCGATGGCGATGGCCCACCAGGCCACGATCAGCCCCAGGGCGGGCAGGGCGATCTCGCGCAGGCGGCGCACGAGGTACTCGCCCATCGTGTCGCCCCGCGCCTGCGCTGCGTGCCAGCCCGACCAGGTGGCCCAACCGCCGACGAAGAAGAACAGCGGCATCACCTGCAGGGCCCAGGTGAGCAGCCACAGGCCCCGGGTGTAGCCGATGGGGTTCGACACATGGGGGCCGTCGGCGCGCCAGTCGAACACCGTGAAGCACCAGTGGTACAGCACCACCACCACCAGGCTGCCCGCTCGAACGAGATCGACGAAGGGGTCGCGCCCACTGGGCACGACCGGGTCGTCGGGCGACCGCGGGGCGGGCTGCGCCTCCACTTGGTCAGCCCCCGGCGTCGATCGGTCGGGTGATGACGCGGCCGGGCTGCGGACTCGTCACCACTTCGGCGTCTTCGCTCACCAGCACCAGCAGCAGACGGGCCGGCGAGCGCACGACCCGATACCGGTTGGGCACGTCGCCGGCGATGCTCAGCGTGTCGCCGGCGCGCAGCACCATCACGCTGCCGTCGACCTCGAACTCGTACGCCCCGGCCAACACGTGGCACACCTGGTCGTTGCGGTGCACGTAGTGGAAGGGCGGCAACTCGGTGGGGCCACCCTCGAACTCGACGATGCTCGCCTGGCCCGACCGTCGGGTGTACGCGGTGGCCGTCGTCCATCCGTCGCTCATCGGGATGCGGGGTCGTTCGGCTCGACGCACGAGGTCGTATCGCTGGTCGGAGGCCATCGTGCCGAACAACCCGGCCGCGCTGATGCCGAGCGCCTCGGCGATGCGATCGACCGACGAGAGGCTCAGCCCGGCCAGGCCGCGTTCCACCTTGCTGAGGAAGGGCTGCGACAGGCCCGACAACTGGGCGAGCTGTTGCATGGTCAGCCCCAGGGCGTGGCGCCGCGCCCGGATGGCGGACCCGATCAGTCCGCCGATCTCATCGGTCTCGCTCGCGGTCGGCTTCACCATGCGCACCCCATCTTGCCGGTCGTCACCCCGCCGTCTGCGTCACCACTGGCGGCGATGCCGCCGCGAACCGGCGCATGCACCGGGGTTATATTCCTCTCATGCATATCGAGGTGGGGCGATGAGTGGGCCGAGAACCGTACTGATCGGCGGGTGCGACGCGAAGGGTGTCCGCATCGACGTGGCTGTCGATCCGGCCACGGGCCTCATCGACGAGGTGGGGCTGATCCGACCACGCGAGCACGACACGGTCGAGGACGTCAGCGGCATGCTCATCCTCCCGGCCGGCGCCGAGCCTCATGCGCATCTCGACAAGACCCTGTCGGCTCGCGACATCGCGGCCATGCCGGCCGATCTCGACCAGGCCGTCAGCGACTGGGCGCGCATCTGGCCCCTGCTCACTGTCGACGACATGAGGGCCCGGGCCACCGAGGCCATCGGCGAGATGGTGCGCAACGGGTACACGCTCATCCGCACGCACGTCGACATCGCCTCGGGCGTGGGTGTGCGCGGGATCGAAGCGCTCATCCAGGTGCGCGACGACATGCATCGCCGCGGCCTGTGCGACCTGCAGGTCGTCGGCCTGGTGTCGCTCCCCTTCGGTGGAGAAGCCGGGGCCGCCCACCGCCGTCTGCTCGACGAGGCGATCGAGATGGGGATCGACGTGGTGGGCGGCAGCCCCGACATCGATCCCGACCCGATGGGGGCCACGGTCGCTGCCGTCGACGCTGCGGCCCGCAGCGGTCTGCCGATCGACCTGCACACCGATCAGACCGTCGACTCATCGTTCTTCTACCTGCCCGAGTACGTCCGCCTGCTCCGCGAACGGGGCATCACCCGGTCCGCCGCGAGCCACTGCATCAGCCTGTCCACCCAGCCGCTCGACGTGCAGCGCCGTGTGGCCGACCAGTTGGCGGCCGCTGGCACGGCGGTGTTCGTCATGCCGCTCACCAGCCTCTTCTACTTCGGCTGGGACACGCCGGTCGGGCCGCCCCGGGGCCTGGCCCCGGTGCACGTGCTCGACGAGGCAGGCGTGCTGGTGGCCGCCGGCGCCGACAACGTGCGCGACGTGTTCTTCCCCTACGGCCGCTTCGACCCGCTCGAGACCGCAGCCGTGGTGGCGATGGTCTCGCACCTCGACCCCGACCGGGCGTGGGACATGTGCTCGAACCGGGCCCGCCGGGCGCTCGGCGCAGCACCGGTGACGCTGACGGTGGGGTCGCCCGCCGAACTGCTCGCCGTCGCCGGCCGTTCGATCACCGAGGTCGTCGGCGGCGCTCCGTCGGACCGTGTCACCGTGCACCGGGGACGCGTGGTCGCCCGCACCCGTTCCACCACCGACCTGCTGGCCTGACCGGAGGTCGCTACCCTACGAGGCGATGGCACCGCTCAGCCGACGTCGACTGATGGCACTCGCGCTCCTCGCCGTCGGCGCCGCCGGCTGCACGTCGGGTGGCACCGCGGGCGACACGGACGCCACGTCGTCGGCCTCGGCCGGGTTGGCCGGCGTGAAGTTCGACGTGCACCGCGACCCTGGTTGAGGCTGCTGCATCGAGTGGGTCGTGTACCTGCGCAACCGTGGTGCCACCGTCGAGGTGACCGACGACCCCGAGCGCGACGCGTTCCGCGCGGCCAAGGGCATCGGCGACGACGTGGCCTCGTGCCACACCGCCGAGGTCGACGGCTACCTCGTCGAGGGTCACGTGCCGGTCGCGGCCATCACCCGATTGCTGGCCGAACGACCCGTCGCCGTGGGCCTGGCGCTGCCGGGCATGCCCCGCGACTCTCCCGGCATGGGCGGCGACGAATCCACGTGGGCGACGCTGCCGGTGGTGCTGGTCGGCACCGACGGTTCCGTCTCCCCCTGGACGTACTGAAGAGCGAGCCCGGCGCCGCTGTCCGCCACCGATCCGCTCCGTTCGTCTTCCCGGCCGGGAAGCTCTCGAGCCTCCTGCCGAGCAACGACCGCTGCATCACCGCACGATGGCGCACCCAGGTGCAGCCGGGCCTCAGCGGTTGAGGGTGAAGTTCCGGACTGCAGCCCCGGGGCTCGAACCTCCGGCGATGACCTGCACGTCGTGCGCAGGCATCGCTCTCGCCGCTCGCCAGCGGACGAGCCGCGGCACGGTGATCACGGCGGCGAGCGGCATCAGCGCCCCGACCGCGACCAGTGCGACCTCCAGGCCGGCCAGCGAGATCACCGGCCCGACGACCACGCTGCCGATCAGCATGGCGGCCACCGTCGACGAATCGAGCAGACCGAACACACCAGCGATCCGATCCGCGGGCAGATGTTGCTGCACGGCGGTCAGTGCGAGCACCTCGGTGAGCACCAGACCCAGCCCGCTCACCCCGAGCAACACGATGCCGACAGCGGGAGCGCTCGCGATCGCCAGCAACGCGAGCGGGACGCCACCGAGCAGCACCGACCCGGCGAGCACGAGATCGGCGCGAACGAACCCTCCAGCCGGACGAACTGCGAGCAGCGCTGCGAACGCCCCTGCGCCCAGTCCAGCGCACAGCGCTCCGTACCCGCCTTCACTCATGCCCAGCCTCTTCCAGGCGACCACCAGCATCAGCACCTGCAACGCCCCGTAGACGACGTTCGACACCAGGAGCAGCGCCAATGGATGGTGCACCGCCGGAGTGGCACGCACCGTGCGGATGCCGTCGAGCACCGAATCGACGAGACGCTCCCGCTCGGCACGAACCGTGGGCGCATACGGCTCGGCCACGGGCACAGCACCGCGACGCCCGCTGCGCAGGGCGGCCGTGGCGAGCACCAACCCGAGTGTGGCGAGCCCGGCTTCGACGCCGACGGTCGGGAGCATCCCTGCGGCAGTGACCACCAGCCCTCCGAGGCCGGGCCCGGCGATCCATGCCAACGACTCCACCGTCGAGAGCAATCCGTTGGCCGCAGCGAGGTCGTCGCGGTCAACCGCACGCGGCAGTAACGCCGCCATCGATGGATATGCGATCGTCCACGCGGTTTGCCCGACGAACCCGATCAGCGCGACGACCAGCAATGGCGCCGAGGACACGGTGGCTGCGAGCAGTCCGGCGACCACCACCTGGGCGGCGAACGCCCACTGCAAGACGCGACGCTGATCGAAGCGGTCGGCGATCGCGCCGCTGAAGGCCGAGAACAGCACGAACGGTGCGACCCGCGACACCACACCGACCGTCGCCCACAGTGTCGTGCCGCCGCGTCGGAACAGCGCGACGGACACCACCACCGTGGCGACACCCATCGAGGCCGAGACGAGCGAGTAGGCGAGCAGCTCGAGCCGGAACATCGGCTGGCGCAGCGCTCGGCGAATACCGGTCTCGCTCATGCCCGCCCGCTCAGCACAGTCGAAAGGCTACATCGTGCCGGACTTGGGCCTGGACAGACGCCGGCGGCGCGATGATGCAGGTGTGCGCGCCCACGACGATGCGATCCGCTCGTTCCTGGCCGCCTGCTCCGAACGGGTGACGGCCCTGGTCGACGCACTGCCGGCCGCTGACGGGGCAGCCGCGTTCGCCCACGCGCTCGAGCATTCGAGTCCGCTGCCGTTCGAGTCCGGCTGGCTTCCTGCGCTCGACACTCTCCAGCACGTCGACCAGACGCCGATCGGCCGACGCTTCGTCGAGATCGCACCGCTGCTGCCGTGGGAGCCGACGTTTCGCACCGACGACCGCGGTGCCGACATCGCCCTGGCACCGCTCGACCGAACGCGCGATCTGGGCGACCTCACCGTGGGTCTGATGTACATCCGGCCCGGGTGCACCTATCCCCTGCACAGCCACCCACCGAACGAGCTGTACCTCACCGTCGCCGGGCAGGGTGAGTGGCGCTTCGGTGGCCACGACGAGTTCCGTACGGTCGGCCCCGACGCCGTGGTCTACAACCACCCCGGCGATCTGCACTCGGCTGTCGCCGGTGACGCACCGTTGGTGGCGCTGTACGTCTTGTGGGACTGAGCGTCAGTCGCCGCGGCGGGCGCGCTCGATGGCGGCGATGTCGATCTTCTGCATCGTCATCATCGCCTCGAACACCCGCTTGGCCGCCTGCGGGTCCGGGTCGGCCATGCCATCGCTGAGCGCACGCGGCGTGATCTGCCACGACAGCCCCCAGCGGTCCTTGCACCAACCGCACTGGCTCTCGGCGCCACCGTTGTCGACGATGGCGTTCCACAGTCGATCGGTCTCGGCCTGGTCGTCGGTGGCGATCTGGAACGAGAAGGCCTCCGACTGTGAGAACGCCGGGCCACCGTTCAGGCCCAGGCATGGGATGCCGCACACCGTGAACTCCACGGTGAGCACGTCGCCGGCTTGGCCGTCGGGGTAGTCGCTCGGGGCGCGCATCACCCGTCCGACCGAACTGTCGGGGAACGTGGCCGCGTAGAACTCGGCCGCGGCGAGCGCGTCGCGGTCGTACCAGATGCAGATCGTGTTCTTCGGGGTCATGTTGTCTCCCTCATCGTGACGCTCGGCGGGCAACCGAGTGCACGCATGAACGCCTCGTGCGCGCCCACCGGGTCGAGGTCGGTGCACACCTCGATGACCGACGAGTCGTCGGGGGTGCCGCGCACCCGGCCGTCGGCCTCAACTGCCACCGCCATGTGCGTGAACGTGAACAGACCAGGCTCGGCTATGGCGAGCAGCGTCAGCGGGTCGTGGGCCCAGCTGCGGTCGTTCGGCATGCCCTCGCGCAGGCCCGACAGGAACTGCCAGAAGCGCCGGGCCTCGTCGGCCATCAGCGGGCCGATCGGGTGCACCGCGGCGATGCGGTCGACATCGTGCTCGTCGATCGCCACCCGCAAGGTCTGGTCGAGCGGCACGATGGTGATGGGGGCGCCCGACCCGAGCACGACCTCGGTGGCCACGGCATCGGAGGCGAAGTTGTGCTCGGGCCAGCCGGCCTGGAACTCGCCACCCATCACCCAGAGCCGGCCCACGTTGCCGGCGAAGTCGGGGTCGCGGTGGATGGCCGTGGCGACGTTGGTGAGCGGGCCGATGGCCAGCACCTCGAGCGTGCCCGGGTCGGCCGCTGCCAGGTCGATCAGCACATCGACCGCATCGCCGGCTGCGTAGTGGGCGTCGGCCAGGCCGGGCACCCCGACGCCTTCGTGCCCGGCCCACATCACGGCCTTGCCGCTGAGCGGCTGTTCGCAGCCCCGGTACACGGGTGCGTCGATCCCCATCATCCCCAGCGCCACCGAGGCCAGCCGCGCTCGCACGTCGGTGTCGCCGTAGACCAGCGTGACGGCTTCGAGGTCGAGCCCGACCAGGCCGGGCAGCATCGCCAGGGTCCACAGATCGTCGACATCGGTGCCGATGTCGGTGTCGATCACCAGTCGCCTGCCCATTCGCTGCCCCACTTCCTGTCGCACAGTGGGGCGAGTCTCGCGCGAGCGGTCGTCCTGGCGTCAGTGCATCACGCCATCACTCACCGGGGCTGACGAGCCCCGTCTCGTACCCGATGACCACCAGTTGTGCCCGGTCGCGTGCATTCAGCTTGCCGAGGATCCGGCTGACGTGGGTCTTCGCCGTGAGCGGCGACATGTACAGCGACTCGCCGATCTCGGCATTCGTCTTGCCCCGTGCAACCTCGGCCAGCACTTCGCGCTCGCGTTCGCTCAACACGTCGAGGGGGCCGGGTGTGCCGGGACGACTGACCGGTCGGTTGACGAGGTCGGCGACCAGTCGCCTCGTCATGGCGGGAGCGATCAGCACGTCACCCTCGACGGCAGCCCTGATCGCCTCGAGGAGGAGCCGAGGCGGCGTGTCCTTCAGGAGGAATCCGGACGCACCTGCACGGAGCGCCTCATAGACGTACTCGTCGAGCGCGAACGTGGTCAGCACGAGCACCTTGGTGGAGCGCAGCCGATCGTCGCCGCAGATCGCACGCGTGGCGTCGAGCCCGTCCATCCGGGGCATACGGATGTCCATCAGCACCACATCGGGTCGGGTCCGCCGTACCTCGGCGATCGCCTGGGTACCGTCGCCGACCTCGCCGACCACCTCGATGCCGGGTTCGTTGGCGAGCAGCGCAGCGAACCCACGGCGCACGAGTTCCTGGTCGTCGGCGAGCAACACGCGGATATCGCGTTCTGCCGCTACGGGCGGATCGCTCGCCGCAGTCACGTGCCGCTCCCGTCCGACGACTGGTACGGCACGAACGCCCGCACGACGAACCCGCCGTCGCCGGTGGGACCGGCCTCGAGGGTACCACCGAGGAGTTCGGCCCGCTCGCGGATGGCGACCAGACCGATGCCGGTGCTGGGTGCCGCAGGGGCCGCGGAGGCTGGCGCATCGTTCGTCACGACGACGTGCACTCCTGAGGGCGAGTGACGCAGCGTGACGGCGGTGGGCACGTCGCCGGCGTGGCGAGCAACGTTGACGAGACACTCGTGCACGATGCGGTGAACCGTCACCACGGTGCTCTCGGCCACACCGGCGGGATACGACCCGTCCTCGACGACGTGCACCCTGGTGGAACCCTCGGCAGCCGCAGCAACGACATCGTGGAGCCCGGCAGGATCGGCCGGCACCGGCCGCAGCGGCACCGACTCGTCGGAGCGCAGGAGTCCGAGGAGCGAGCGCAGTTCGTCGAGGGAGCGTCGGCCGACATCGTTGATCTGCTCCAGTGCGGAGCGGGCGGCCGCAGGGTCCCGCTCGAAGACGTGGGCCGCGATACCCGCTTGCACGGTGATCGCCGACAGCGAGTGGGCGACGATGTCGTGCAGATCGTGGGCGATCTGAAGGCGCTCGGCCTGCAGCCGTTCGGCGACCTGGCGCTCGATGGCGTCGGCTCGGCGTCGCAGATTGGCGCGGCGGGCGTCGGCGGCGGCGATCGGCAGGAGCAGCACCGCCGTATCGGTGATCCACTCGAACCAGAACTGCTCATCGCCGTATCGTGCCCCCAGTCCGGCAACCGTGACGGCCACGCCCGCCCCGAACCAGATGACCGACCGTTGGTCGCTGCTGCGCACCAGTCGGTACAGCGCCACCACGAGCAACGGTCGCAGCGCGAGATGGCTCGATGTGCTCGCCAGCGTCACCACATCGAGTACCCCGATCACGACCACTGCGAGCCGACCGAACCGATCGAGCCGACCGACGACGCCGAGCAGCGTCGCCGCCACGACCGCGAGCACGATCCCGCCCGCTCGCCACCCCGATTCGACATCCGGATCGAAGGCCAGCACCCCGATCGACACCGCTGCCGCCACGACGAGGGCAGCCAGATCGGCCCGGCTCGGGTTGAGCGACGGGCGCATCACCGCTCCCGGCTCACGAGTTCGAGCACCGGAACCCGCGACACCCGGAATGCCGGCCATGCGGCCGCGGCGACACCTGCGGCCACTGCGACGACGAGCGTGACCGCGAGGCGGGTCCACGGCACGATGACGGAGGGGAGATCGGTTCCTCCGGTCACATCGATGAGCGTGGATCCGAAGGCGACCGCCATGACGATGCCGATCGACGCTGCCACGAACGACAGCATCGCAGCTTCGAGGTGCACGATCCCGCGGAGTTCACGCCGGGTCGCCCCGACTGCTCGCAGCAACCCGATCTCGCCGGCGCGTTCGCTGATTGCGAGCGCCGTGGTGTTGGCGACACCGAGCAGGGCGATGAAGCTCGCCAGGTAGAGCATGCCGTCGATGAAGTTGCGGAAGGCGTCGACCTCACTGCCGCTGTTCGCGACGTGCGTGGCGCGAGAGGCGAGGAACGATCCGGGCGTGGCGCGGACCAGGGCGCGTACGGCCTGCTCGGCCTGCGCCGGCTCGCCGTCGCCGAGGCCGACGAAGACCAGCGAGTCGAGGAGGCCGCCGACGTAGGTGTTCAGCAGGCTGCGATCGACGAAGTACGCCGGGGCATCGAACCCGCCGGTGCTCCTGGCGACGACAGCGACGATCGGCGCCTCGAGCGTGGAGCGTTCGAACTCCACCATCAGCGTGCTCCCGAGGATCGATGGGTCGTCGCCCACGACGGCGATACCGCCTGACCGCAGGCCGTCGAGATCGCCGGCGACCAGGTCGAGGTCGAACAGCGACGGAAGCACGGTGCTGTCGATACCACCGAGCGCGGCGGGCTCGCCGGCCATGATCCCCTCGGCGATGGCCAGCGAGGCGACCGACTCGACCTCCGGCAGTGCAGCGATCCGCCCGTTCAGCGTGGGGTCGATCGTTGCGAAGTCGGGCGTTGCCGAGGTGACCACCAGGTCTGCCCGCAACCCGTCGCGGACATCGGTGCCGATGGCGTTCGTGAGCGAGCTGGCGATGACGGAGAACATCGTCACCATGGCCGCGCCCAGCATCAGTGCCAGCGCGGTCGACGACGCACGACGAGGGCTCGACGCGAGGTTGCCCGCCGCGATCACACCCCGCACTCCCGCCACCCGGCGGGTGAGCGGTGCGCTCCAACGTGCCGCCGCGGTCACGATCGCGGGCCCGCACAGCACGAGCGCCGGGACGATCGCCGCAGTGAGCACGAGCCATGCGGCGCTGGTTCGTGCCACCGCGATCGCGCCGCCCACGACGGCGATGGCTGCCAGCACGAGCCCGACTCCCGTGCGCGTCGTGCTGACAACCCGCGGCTCGGCGGCGCTGTCGCGCAGCGCCTCGATCGGTGGCGTCGCTGCGGCGCGGCGAGCAGGGATCCAGGCCGAGAGCAGCGCGGCGCCGATCCCGACAGCCGTGGCGATGACGATCGAGGTCGGCTGCACGATCGACGGACCGGTGAGCAGGGTCACCCCGGTCAGTCCGACCAGCCAGCGGAGCACCCCCACACCGGCCAGGCCGAACAGCAGGCCGAGCCCTGTTGCGACCGTCCCGATGAACAACGCCTCCATCACCACACCACCGAGCACCTGACGACGTTCTGCGCCGATGGCCCGCAGCAGCCCCGACTCGCGTCGACGACGGGCGACGGTGAGCGCGAACGTGTTGAAGATGATCGTCACACCGATCAGTACGGCGATCACGGCGAACGTCAGCAGGAAGACGGTGAGGAACTGCAACGGTGATGTCGCTGCGTCCTGCATCGTCCGGATGTAGACGGACCCCGCCGTCACCTCGGCATCGGGCAGCGTCGAGAGCCGGGCAAGCACCGCGGCAGGGTCGGACCCTTCCTCGATGTCGACCAGCACCTCGGTGGGGGCGGCGGCATTCAGCCAGGCCGCCACTGCAGGGTCGGGCAACAACACCGTGCGCTGCAGCGGCGCCGTGTCGGCCGACGCAAACGTGACGATGCCGGTGATGGTTGCATCGTGCATCCCTGTCGGGGTGAGGACCTGCACCACATCGCCCGGCGCGACCCCAGCGGCGCGTGCGAGCGACCGATCGATCACGACCTCGCCGATGTCGGTGGGAGCTCGACCGGCGACGAGCCGGAACGGGTTGAGCGCCGGATCGGCGATCCAGTTCCGACCGACGTCGCTCGCAGTGCCCGTACCGACCGACGACCCGTCGACCACCAGTTTGGCGAAGCCCGCCCACTGCGGGACGGCCGATGCGACACCATCCACGGCCATCGCACGATCGGCGATATCGGCATCGAGCCCCCGTCGAACCGAACCGCCCAGTTCGCCCGGACCTCCGTCGGACTCGCCGAGGACGACACCTTGCACCACGGCATCGGTACCGGCCAGGGCTTCGGCGATGTCGTCGGCCGCGCGTCCCTGCATCGAGTCGGACAGCACCAGCGTCGCAAGGAGGAAGGCGACCGACAGCATGATCGCCACACCGGTGAGCAGGAATCGACCTCGACTGGCGAGCACGCTCCGAGTCGCGCTCCTCATCATCTCGATCATCGTCCCAGACCCTTCATCACGTCGAGCAGCCCATCGGCCGTCGGGCGTTCGACGACATCGTGGACGCGACCGTCCACCACGAAGACGACCTGATCGGCCCAGGCCGCAGCGTTGGGATCGTGCGTGACCATCACGATCGACTGACGGTGCACCTCCACTGCCGACCGGAGGAAGCCCAGGATCTCCTGCCCGGTCCGGGTGTCGAGGTTGCCGGTCGGCTCGTCGGCGAACACGACCTGCGGACGGGTGACGAGTGCGCGGGCCACGGCGACGCGCTGCTGCTGACCTCCCGACAACTCCGTCGGCCGATGGTGCAGGCGGTCGCCGAGACGCAGCATCGACACCACCTGGTCGAGCATCTCCGCCTCCGGCCGACGACCCGACAGGGTTGCCGGCAGACAGATGTTCTCCTCGGCCGTCAGGGTCGGCACGAGGTTGAATGCCTGGAAGACGAAGCCGATGCGCTCGCGCCGCAGCAGCGTGAGCTCCCGGTCGTCGAGGGTCGACAGGTCGGTCGTACCCACGAAGGCGCGGCCCGACGAGAGGCGATCCAGTCCAGCTGCGCAGTGCATCATCGTCGACTTCCCGGAACCCGACGGTCCCATCACGGCCGTGAAGCGACCAGCCGGGAACGCGATGGACACATCGTCGAGGGCGACGACGGCCGACGGGCCGGTGCCGTACCGCTTGACGGCACCGACCAGCATGGCTGCAGCATCATCGGCGCCCGAGACGGTGGTGCCCTCGAACGCTCGATCGACGACGGTGTGAGGTGAATTGGTGGACACGAGACCTCCGGTGCGTGGTTGGTGTCCACCACGATGACGAAGGCGGCCGCACGGCGCATCCGCCCACGGGAGGCTGCGCGTACTCGCACAGGAGTACTGATGCAGGGTCGATGTGGAGCCGCTATCCATCGGCCTCCACCCGGTGCTCTGCCCGTGCCACGGCCTCGTGCACCGTGGCACGCAACCAGCGATGGGCGGGATCGTGGTGGTGACGGGCGTGCCACAGGAGTTCGACGCCCACCCGGGGCAGGACGAACGGCGGCGTGAAGGTGCACATCGTCGACGGCCCACCGAGCACGTGGGCGAGGCGGGCCGGGGCGAGGGTTGTCAGATCGCTGCTGAGGCACATCCCGATGGCTGCGGCGAAGGTGGGCACCACAGCGGCGATCTCGCGCCGCAGTCCCACTTGGCCGAGCAGATCGTCGACCGGACCCCGCGCGATACCCCGCCGGGAGGTGACGACATGGTGGAGCGTGGCATACCGCTTCGGTGTGATCCGCTCCCCGGCCAGCGGATGGCCCGATCGGAGCACACCGATCAGTTGCTCTTCCACCAACAGTTCATGATGCACGTCGTCGGTGAGACCGCTGTAGGAACCGATGACCAACGAGACATCCCCGCGTCGAAGCATCTCGACGTCGTCGACCGCTTCGCTCTCGAACCGCAGCACGATGCCGGGTGCCCGCGCAGCCACGATCTCGAGCCACGGCCCGGCGAGCACGGCCAGGATCGCCTCGTTGGTCCGCACCGTGTACTCGCCGCGATGACGGGAGGGATCGAACTCGTCGGGCCGGCGGAGAGCACGCTCGATCGTCGCCAACGCCGCCTCGATCTCCGGCAGCAGTTCGGCACCCCGCGGCGTGATGCGCAGCGTCCGTCCTGCACGCACGAGGAGCGGATCGTCGAAGGTCGACCGACACCGATCCAGCGCCCGACTCGCCGCCGGCACCGACAGGTGCAGACGGGCAGCAGCTCGGGTGACGCTCCGCTCCGACAACAGCGCATGGGCAACCGGCAGCAGGTTCAGGTCAAATGCTTGCACCGTGCGCAACATATCAGTTGTCAAACATGCAGTGGACGAGAACCAGAGCGACCCGTACCGTGCCCTCCATGACAACTACCGATTCCACCACTCAGCCCACCACCGCCCACGGCACCGTCAACCACGTGTTCTTCATGCAGGTGTGTACCACCCCCGCATGGCTGGCGCTCACCCCCGACGAGCGGTTCGCTTTTCTCGGCGAGACGATCGCTCCGATCCTCGGTCGGCACTCCGACGTGACGATGCGGTTCTTCGACAGTGAGGCCTTCAATGCTCGCTACACCGACGTCGTGATGTGGGAGACCGCCTCGATCCTGTCGTACCAGGCGATCGTCGAAGAGCTGCGCGAGACGGCGTTCTGGGGCCACTACTTCGAGGTGGTCGACATCATCGCCTCGATCGAGAACGCCTATGCCCGCCACTACGACGTCGACCCGTTGTGAGCCCATACCCGAGCCGGCCATGAACGAACTCGGCCAACGCCTGCGCGCGAAGCTCGTCCCGATCGACACGACCGTGGTCGAGCGACACGCGCACGGTGAACACCTCCTCGAGATCGCGTGCAGGTCGGCGACGCGCTTCGCGGGTGGCGACGTCATCGCTGTTCGCGTCGGCGGTCCGGCCGTCGGACCGGCAGGAACCTGGCGTCGCTACACCGTTGCCGGTGCCGACGACCACACGTTCCGTCTGCTGATCGAGCGCAACCCCATCGGGGCCGCTGCATCCTTCTTCGACCAGTTGGAACGCGGCAGCACGATGGCGGTGCGTGGCCCGGCGAAACCGGTGCTCGCGCCCGTCGGTGACGATCACCTCCTGATCGTCACCGACCTCACCGGACTCGCGACCGTCGAGGCGGTCGTCCATCGCGAATCGGAGTCGTCAGCGAGCACCGACATCCGGGTCGCCATCGTGACAGCCCACTCAGATGTCGACATCTCCGTCGTGGCCGACTGCTGGCACGCCGTGCCCGACACCACCGTCGTTCGACACACCACCGTCGTTCGACACACCGACCGACTCGTCGAGTGGATCCACGGGCACCATCGTCCAGCTCATCGCGTCCTCGCCATCGGCGGCCACGAACTCGTCGCCCTCGCACGGCGCACGATCGCCGACCTCGAGCGCACACCAGGCCGGCTCCGCGCCCACGTCTACTGGAAGCCTGGCCGCCGCGGCCTCGAGTGACGTCACCGGCAGCGGCGGCGCGCCACCGGCGCAGCCGAGCGATACGGTGCGGACGTGGGGAGCGCACTGACGACCGACCAGGTGGATCACTTCAGCCAGCACGGCTGGGTGGCGCCGGTCAGGGTGATGAGTGTCGACGCCGCGCACGAACTCCGCGAACGACTCGAGCGGGAAGAGCAGCGGCTCGGGGGTCCGCTGCGCGGGGCGATGCTCCAGAAGCCGCATCTCGTGTACTCGTGGTTGGCAGACCTGGTGTTCAACGACACAATCCTCGATGCGGTGGAAGACCTCTACGGCCCCGACCTGCTGTGTTGGTCGTCGACACTGTTCGCCAAGGGGGCCAACACCGCATCGTTCGTCTCGTGGCATCAGGACTCCACCTACTGGGGCCTCAGCCGCCCCGACGTGGTGACCGCATGGTGCGCCCTCACCCCGTCGAACCGCACCAACGGAGCGTTGGAGGTGATCTCGGGGACACACCTGCTCGATCAGCTCCCGCACCACGACACGTTCGCACCCGAGAACCTGCTGAGCCGTGGCCAGGAGATCGCCGTCGACATCGGCGATGCGACGCCGACGGTGATCGAGCTCGAGCCGGGCGAGATCTCGCTGCACCACGTGAGGCTCGTGCACGGCTCGGCCCCGAACACATCGGGCCAGCGGCGTATCGGGTTCGCGATGCGCTTCATCCCCACGTCGGTGGCCCAGTTGGTCGGCGATCGCGACTCGGCCACCCTGGTGCGCGGCGTCGACCGGTTCGACCACTTCGACCACGAACCCCGTGCCACGGTCGATCGCGACCCGGCGATGACGGCCCTCCACGAACGGGTCACGAACGCAACCGCCCAGCGCCTCTACCGAGGCACGGGTGTCACCTCGTTCACGCGCGACGGCTGAGCCCCGAGCGACTTCCGGCGCTCGTCATCCTGCTGGGGTCAGGGATGTCACACCCCCTCCGTAGGGTCGGCCACATGAAGCAACGTCCCACTCTCAACGACCTCCGGATCGACGAAGTGCATCTCACCGACCGGCTCATTCGACTATCCGATGTGAGGAACTCATGTCAGGTCTGATGTTCTACGATGTAGCACATGACCAAGATCGGCATCAGGGCGCTGAAGCAGAATGCGTCTGCGGTCGTGGCCCGAGCGGCTGCCGGTGAGGTGATCGTGGTCACCGATCGCGGAAGCCCCGTTGCGCAACTCGGGCCCCTGCCTGCGAGCCGACTGGCAACCCTGCGCGACACCGGGCAGGCCCGCCCGCCGAAGCGATCCTTGGCCGAACTCCCCGCACCCGGCCGCGGCCGGTCGGTCACCGAGGCAGTGATCGCAATGCGGGCCGACGAACGCGGGTGACGACGTGGCCGTATACCTCGACACGTCGGCAGCGTCGAAGCTCGTCGTTCGCGAAGCCGAGACCACTGCGTTGCGACGGTGGCTGCGCCAACGGAGCGACGAGGTGGTCGCCAGCGACATCATGCGGACGGAACTGGTCCGCGCCACGCGCCGGGTTGCGCCGGGTGCAGTCGCTCAAGCCCGTGCAGTGCTCGACTCGGTCACGCTCATCAGCGTGAGCACCACGATCCTCGAACGCGCTGCCCTGCTCGAGCCGACGACGATGCGCAGCCTCGACTCCGTCCACCTCGCCACGGCACTCGACCTCGGCGACGAACTCGACGTGATGGTCACCTACGACCACCGACTCGCCGAGGCAGCACAGGCATCGGGTCTCGTCGTCGTCGCACCGGTCTGACCCACGAGACGTCGGCAGCGAAACGCGCAGCTCTGGGTGACGCCGGAGGTCTTGGCGCTGGCGATCGCCTCGGCGTGCTCGCGCTGGTGACTGAACGAGAGCTTCGCCCATGCGGCGGCCGCCTGCGGCGCGTCCCGTCGCCTTGCGCGTCTCGGCGTTGAACGACAGGAGGAGCCGCCCTCCCATCGAGGAGATGGTGTTGCGGTACTGGTAGCTGCCATCGATGGTGACGACCACCGGCACCCGCTTCCCCCGATCGACTGGGCCACCACCGTTCCGCCTGGCGGCTCGGTGATTCCTACCGGTGCCGTTCTCGACTCCTGCCGCATTCCTCACGTCAGCCGTCGCCGCGTCGTCGCAACCAACCGCCAGTGCCTGTGCCCACTCCTCCGGCAGAAACGATCGGTAGAGCGGGTCGTCTCCCTCGAACGCCCCGAAGTCGACCCAGTCGAGTGCATCGACGATGCTGCGATACCGGCGGTAGCGGCCGCCGTCGTCGAGCGTGCAGGCACCCCCTCGGGGATGCGATGGGAAGCGGCTGCCTCGATACGACGCGTCACATGCGCCTGCCACGGAACCTACCGAGCGACGCCACCGTCACCACCTCTCCGTGTGTGGGCGCGTTCGATCAGCGCGGAACTGCCACCTCGGCGATGGTGCGCAGGAAGCGGTCGTTCTCGTCGCTGCTGCCGATGGTGATGCGGATGCCCTCGTTGCTGAACGGGCGGGTCACCACGCCGCGCTTCTCCATCTCCAGGTACACCGTGTCGGTGTCGGCCCCCAGGGGCAGATAGACGAAGTTCGCCTGCGCATCGGGCATCGTCCACCCGGCGGCCTGCAGCGTCGCGACCACACGCCGCCGCTCGCCGAGGATGCGGCCCACCCGCTCGTCGATCTGGTCCATGTTGTCGATCGCGGCGATGGCCGCTGCCTGCGCCAGACCGTTCACCGCGAACGGGAACAGGGTCTTGTCGATCGAGGCGATCACGTCGGGGTGGCCGATCGCGTAGCCGACGCGGAGGCCGGCGAGCCCATGCGCCTTCGAGAACGTACGGGTGACCACCACGTTCGGATGGTGCGGCACCAGTTCGGTCACCGGGTCGCCGAACGAGGGGTCGATGAACTCGCGGTACGCCTCGTCGATGACCACCACGGTGCTCGGGCTGATGCCGGCAAGCAACTGCTGCAAGTCGGCCACCCGCAGCGCCGTGCCGGTGGGGTTGTTCGGCGTGGCGAGCAACACCATCCGCGTCGTGGGCGTGATGGCCTGCGCCAGCGCATCGAGGTCGAAGGCGTGATGGGCGTCGAGCGGTGTGGTGACCTCTCTGCCACCCATCAACTTCGTGTACACCGGGTACACCTCGAACGAGCGCCACGGGTACACCACCTCGTCGCCTGCGTCGACGAAGGTGAGGAACAACTGCTGCAGCAGGCCCACCGAGCCGGCGCCCACGGTCACGCCCGACACGTCCACCCCGAGCCACGAGGCCAGGCGCTCGCGAAGCGCCGTGGCGCGATGGTCTGCGTACCGGTGCGCTCCCCTGGCCGTGTTCGTGACGGCTTCGACGATCGCATCGAGCGGCGGCTCGGGGTTCTCGTTCGAGGCGAGCTTGATGGCATTCGTGATGCCGTGCTCCTTCTCGGCCTGTGCCGCCCCCTTACCGGGGCGGTACGCAGGAAGGCTCTGGACGGCAGGGCGCGCTTGGGGGATCACGTCACGAAC
The DNA here is from genome assembly GCA_044238435.1 of Ilumatobacteraceae bacterium. Taxonomy (GTDB): domain Bacteria; phylum Actinomycetota; class Acidimicrobiia; order Acidimicrobiales; family Ilumatobacteraceae; genus VFMC01. The sequence continues at coordinate 80,889 of JBIIDH010000003.1, forward strand.
GCGGCCCGACGCGGATGAGCTTCTTGTTGACGAACTCGTCGGCGCCCCAGCGGCCGAGTTCGCGACCCGAACCCGAGCGCTTGATGCCACCGAAGGGCAGTTCGGGGCTGTCGGCACCGACGATGTTCACGTACACCATGCCGGCCTGGATGGCGTCGGCCACCCGCTCCGCCTGGTCGGCGTCGGTGGTGAACAGATACGAACCCAGCCCGAACGGCGTGTCGTTGGCCAGGTCGATGGCTTCCTCCTCGCTGCTCACCTTGAAGATCATCGCCACCGGCCCGAACAACTCCTCGTGGAACGCGGGGTTGTCGCGGGTGACGCCGGTGAGCACACCGGGCGGGAAGAAGTTGCCCGAGCGCTCGCCCGCCGACACCAGGTTGGCGCCGGCGGCGACGGCTTCGTCGACCTGCGCGGCCAGGCGCTGCGCAGCGCCGCTCGACGAGAGCGGTCCGATGACGATGTCGTCGGCGGTGGGCGGACCCTGCGGGGTGGACAGCAGCCGGGCGGTGAACTTCTCGACGAACTCGTCGTAGAGCGTGTCCATCACGATGAACCGCTTGGCGGCGTTGCAGGCCTGGCCGCAGTTGTCGACGCGGGCGAAGGCGGCCTTCTCGACCGTGGCATCGAGATCGTCGGTGGAGAGCAGGATGAACGGGTCCGACCCGCCCAGCTCGAGCACGACCTTCTTCAGATGCCGGCCGGCGATCTCGGCGACTGCAGCACCGGCTCGCTCGGAACCGGTGAGCGAGACACCCTGCACGATCGGGTTGGCGATGATGTCGGCCACCTGCTCGTTGCTGGCGTAGATGTTGGTGTATGCCCCGGCCGGGAAGCCGGCGTCGAGGTAGATCTGTTCGATCGCTGCTGCCGATTCGGGGCACTGCGGGGCGTGCTTCAGCAGCACCGGGTTGCCGATGATGAGATTGGGGCCGGCGAACCGGGCGACCTGGTAGTACGGAAAGTTCCACGGCATGATGCCCAGCAGCACGCCGAGCGAACTCTTGCGCACGATGGCCGAACCCTCGCCACCCATCAGGGTGATCGGTTCGTCGGCGAGGAACTCGACGGCGTTGTCGGCGTAGAACTGATAGATCGCGGCGCTGAAGTTGATCTCGCCCAGGGCGTCGCCGATGGGCTTGCCCATCTCGCGGGCGATGATGGCGGCAAGCGCATCTTGGCGCTCGACATGCAGTTCGCCGACGCGTGCGATGAGCGCTGCGCGCTCGGCCACGGATGTGGTGCGCGACCAGGTGCGGTGTGCCTGGTTCGCCTGCTCGATGGCCGCTACCAACGCGGCGTCGGTGATGGTGGGATAGGTCTGGATGGTTGCCCCGGTCGACGGGTCCACCACTGCGTAACTGGTCACGACTGATCTCGCCCTTCTTCGATGGTCGACGTCCACACACGACGCCGTTGACTCACACCGTACCTGTCGCCAGATGGGTGGTCCGCAATGACGCCGGCATTGAACGGGCGTAGCACGTGCCCTCACGAGCAGATCGGCTCGACGGAGTAGGTTCGCCGCGGTGAGGTGGCCGACCGGGTTCATGTGGGGGACCGGGGCGTCCTCGACGCAGACCGAAGGCGCAGCGCCTGCCGGCGACTGGTACGAGTGGGAGCGCATGGGTCGCGCTCCGCTGTCCGGCGACGGAAACGGTTTCGCCGAACGCTACGCGGGCGACTTCGCACTGCTCGCGACACTGGGGCTGCGGCACCATCGGTTGTCGATCGAGTGGGCGCGGATCGAACCCCTCGAAGGAGCGCGCGACCACCACGAGATCGAGCGCTACCGGCAGATCCTCACGGCGGCGCGCGCCGCCGGGCTGGAGCCGTGGGTGTGCCTGCATCACTTCAGCCTTCCGGTCTGGTTCGCCCGTGCCGGCGGCTTCCTCGTCGAGGCGAACCGGACCGGCGCCTGGCGCCGGCACGTGGATTTCATGGCCCAGACGTTCGGTGACCTGGTCGCCGGATGGCAGCCGGTGAACGAGACGAATTACTACGCGTTGGCGGCCTATCGCGGGCATGGCTGGCCGCCGGGGCACGACAACCTCGCCGAGAGTGCCCTCGTCGGCGAAGCGATGCAGTTGGCGACAGCCGAGGCAGCGGTGCGTCTCAAGCAGACCGGGGCACCGGTCGCGTCGATCTTCGGCCTGTCGACCATGGTCGCGCTCGACGACGACCCTGTGACCCGAGCGGTG